>NZ_NPEA01000004.1:0-300000 GCF_002812205.1 Leptospira neocaledonica | reverse complement strand
GAATACGAATCCAACTTCGGCTTACCTAAGAGCCGAGTTCCAGGATCCGAATCTTCCACCGAAAGTGGATTATAGAAGAGTAAAAGGAGAATACCCATGGGCGATCCCGAAATAGACGAGGAAGAAGGCGGTTTACCCGCGGCGGATGCCGGCGCCGGCTCGTCTCCGCTCATCAAATGGCTGATCTATATTGCCGGTGCTGTATTCGGAATTATCATAGTTGTACTTGTTTCCATGTTTGTTGCGAAACAAGCGGCGACTAGCACTTTCCGCGAAATGAAAAACGTAGCTTTGGTAAAACCTCCTCCGCCACTCATGACCTTTCAATTCCAGGAAGAGTTCAGGATTAATACTGCGGATAAAGGTGAGACTCACTTCGTGAAGATGAAATTATCTTTCGGAGTGGCAAGAGACGACGCTAAGATCACTGCGGAACTTGCGGAAAGGATCGCTCAGATGAGAGACTTGGTAAACCTAATTATAGGAAGAAAGACCAAGGACGATCTAATCGATGTAGAAGATCAATTGGATTTGAGAGAAGAAATTAAGGCTCAGATCAATCATATCCTCTCCGACGGAAAGATCCAAGAAGTTTACTTCACAGAATTTATCGTCAACTAATGACAAAACCGAAAATCCTAGGGGTCATACCCGCAAGATACGGAAGTTCCCGATTTCCTGGCAAACCATTGGCCATGATCGGGAATCTTCCTATGATCGCCTGGACATATAAGAATTCTCTAAAGTCCTCTCTACTCCACGAAGTGGTCGTTGCTACCGACGACGAAAGGATCCTAAAAATCGTTTCAGATAACGGTGGTAAGGCGGTAATGACTTCTCCGGATCATCCTTCCGGAACGGATAGGATCCGAGAAGTTGCACTCAAATATCCTGACTCTGGAATTATAATCAATATCCAAGGTGACGAACCTGGAATAGAATCCGAGCTCATTGACGGAGTGGCAAAACTCAAACTGGAAAGACCGGATTGGGCGATGAGCACCGCTGCAGTTCGATTGGAAGAAAAAGAAATTTCAGATCCTAACAGGGTCAAAGTGGTCTTGGACAAAAACGGAAAGGCACTCTACTTCTCCCGTTCCGCCATCCCTAGCCAATTCAAAAAAACGGTCCCAGCTTATAGACATCTGGGGATCTACGGATACGATCGAGACTTCTTACTTGGATATCCTGATCTTCCCCCAAGCGTGTTAGAAGAATCAGAGTCTCTCGAACAATTGAGGGCAATGGAAGCCGGACATTCGATTGGAGTATTTATAGCAAGTCGCGCGGCACTGAGTGTGGATACACCCGAAGATCTGGAATTAGTTGTGGAAGATTTTAAGAAGAAGGGACTAATCCCTTAACTGAGAGCTTCTTGCAGAGTGTTATGGATTAAGACGAAATCCGTAAGACCAACGATATCCATTACTTTTCTGAAATGATCGTTTAGACCCGCAAATTCAATTTTGGAAGAAGATTCACTTGCTTTGGTAATCAAACTGATCAATGTAGCAAGCCCCGCCGAATTGATGTAAGACGTTCCGTGGAAATTCAAAATGACCCTGGTTCTTCGTTGTTCGGGAATGGATTGGTATTTCCCTAAAATTTCGTCATCCGCTTCGGAGGTAATTTCTCCAGAGATATGGATCACCGGAACATTCGGTTCAAGATCCACGTTTATTTTGAATTCGTCAGACATCTGCCTTATTTAGCACAAAAGACCTTCCCTCCTGAAGACAGTCAATCCCGTTTCCTTGGGAAAACCGCTCATCCGGGGGGAACTCCCTCCGATTAAACGTGGTGCTCTAGCTCCTCTGGAGAAAGTCTGTCGAAAACCTGGCCGCATCGGGAACATTGAAAGGAAACGGTAGTAGGTTTGGAAGAGATCCCGAAAAGGATCAAAAACCAGGCCCAATTACCGTAAGTTTTCACCTCTCTGGAAAGAGGGGATTTTCTGTCCGTTCCGCAACTATCGCAATGTGGTAAAGAAGGGGATTGGCTCACAAAGCTAGGTTGAAATGGGGGTGGAAAACTTCCAGAAGAAAAGTGAGAAAAAATCAAGAAGGGAGCCCTCTCGGACTCCCGAAGAATTGGAATTAATTTTGGTTTAAGTAGATTACGTACTTAGCAATTTTTTTAAGTTTTTCGTCGCCTAAGAACTTGTAGGAAGTCATCACAGGATTGCTTGGAATTCCGTTATTCAAAGTTTTCAAAACCCCTGCTTCCGTAGGACCATTTTTCCACTCGTTTGCAGGTGCTTTGTAATTTCTAGGTTTTGGATTCAAGCTAGCCGCAGCCGCTCCGTCTCCAGCACCACTATCTCCGTGACATGCGTTACAGCCGTTTTCAAGAAAAAGTTTCTTACCTTCTTCTACTTCCGGACTTAAAGTTGCTGCGCTTGCTACAGGTGCAGCTTCTTCTTTCGGTTTTTCTTTATCTCCGCAGTTCAATAGAAAGGTGAGGGAGAGAATGGAAACAAAAAGGGAAATCAGGATTGCCCGAGTTTTCATGGATTACTCCTTTATATTGGTTCCAACTTTCTCATTCAGAAAGAGAAAGCAAAGAACTTTTTGTCACGGTATTGTCGGGCGAAAATTCGCAAATAATTTCGAGTAAAGTGGAGAAGGTCCGAAAATTGATTTTTGTCAAACCATCCGGAGATGATTCTTAATATCGATTTCTAAGAATGGAAAAGAATCGGATTTATTGGTTTTTCATAAAACAAAGCGGGGGTTGTCCCTCCCCGCTTCTTTTTTAGATCAAGCGGGTTTAAAAATAAATCCCGTCGAAGTTTCTGTCCTATCGAAAAGAACAGGCATATCGATCGCAATAGATTCAGTGACCGGTTTACCTTGGTATTCTCCTTCGATTATACTCATGGTTTTGGCACCTTCTTCTAATTCGACAACTGCCAGAACGTAAGGCGCTTTTGGAGCCAAATGTCCGAAGCCGACATGAACCACTGTGTAAGTGTAAACTTTTCCTTTACCTGAAAAAGTTTTAACTTCCACTTCTTCCGAACCGCAGTTTGTGCAGGAGACCACAGGATCAGTTGCCTCGAATCCGCAGGATTTACATTTTTTTCCGGTTAAAGAATGAGCTTCCATAATCTCCGCCATTATTCTCCCCTCTGCAGAATATGCACTATACTAACGGCACCAGGGCCGCCTAAAACATGAGTCAAAGCGGTACGAGCGTTTGCAACCTGACGTTTTTCAGATTGGTCTCTGAGTTGGAAAGTCATCTCCACAACCTGACCTACACCGGTAGCTCCTACTGGATGACCTTTTGCTTTTAAACCGCCTGAAGTATTTACAGGAAGTTTTCCGCCCAATCTAGTATGACCGTCTTTGGTAAATTGGCCACCTTTTCCTTTTTCCACAAAGCCAAGATCTTCAATATTGATGATCTCTGTGATCGTGAAACAATCATGACATTCTAAAACGTCGATGTCCTTTCTTTCCACGCCGGCCATTTTAAATGCTTCAGTGGCGGCTTGTACGGAAGCGGGGAAGCTAACTGAATCTTTTTTAAGAGCCACGTTGAAGTAATCCCCGCCGATTCCGGAACCTTTTACTACTACATAGTCCTTACGAATGGATTTTGCTTTTTCTTTCGTTGTGATCACAACTGCCGCAGAAGCATCGGTAACCAAAGAAACATCATGAAACCCGAATGGAGTGGTTACCATTCTCGCCCTCATAATATTATTGAAGGAGATTTCCTTTTGTTTATGCGCGAATGGGTTTAGGCTGCCATGGAAATAGTTTTTTTCCGCAACGGTTGCCAACATTTCCTTAGTGGTTCCGAACTCATGCATATGACGGATTGCGTTTAACGCAAAACCGGAAGGGCCGGAGATACAATAACCACCTTCTACATCTTGGTCTTGCCCCCTTGCTACGATCTCCATCGTAGTTTCCGGATCTAAACCGTTCATTTTTTCTACGCCCAGAACTAAAACAGTATCATATAGTCCGGATGCAACTGCAAGCATACCTTGTCTCATTGCAATTCCTCCGGAAGCGCAAGCCCCTTCGGTGCGAATTGCAGGACGATCACCTAATCCAAGTAAGTTGGCTGCATAAGAACCCATGGTGTTTTGAGCGTTAAACTCGTTCCCAGCATAGTTTCCCACATAGACAGCTTGGATTTCCTTTCTGTCTATACCAGAATCCTTAATTGCCCCATTGCCAGCTTCTGTGACTAAATCTCTAAGAGTTCTGTCTTTATGATTACCATGGACCGTTTCGTAGGCCCCGATGATTGCTACTTCTCTCATGATCTACTCCTTACATCCCGATACCGGCGCCGCCGTCTACACGCAAGAACACTCCAGTAATATAAGATGCTTTATCAGAAAGGAAGAATTCCACAGCGTTAGCGATCTCTTGTTGAGTTCCCGGTCTCTTTAATGGAATGAACATAGGATCAGTAAGTTTTTTCTGAACTTCTTCTGGAAGAGAAGCAGTCATGTCTGTTTGCACGTAACCGGGACAAACTGCGTTTACTAAAACGTTCCTACCGGAAAATTCTCTTGCAGCAACTTTAGTCAGAGCGATCACCGCTGCTTTAGAAGATGAATAGTTTGCTTGTCCAGGTTGACCTGAAAGGCCGGAAAGAGAAGATATGTTTACAATTCTACCGGAAGGAGCTTTTAAAAGAAGTTTAGAAGCATACTTGGTCATCAAGAACACACCTTTTGCGTTCACATCCATTACGAAATCGTACTCTTGCTCGCTCATTCTGATAAAAAGATTATCTTTTAGAACTCCTGCGTTGTTTACCAAGAAATCCAGTTTACCGAATTTCTCTTTAACAGTATTAATTGCAGCGTCGCAGTCTTCAGGTTTAGTAACATTTACTGGAATACCTAATGTTTTAACGCCGAATTCTTTAGCGATATCAGCGGCAGCTTGCTCGATATGCTCTTTATTTAAGTCTACTACGACCACATCTCCGCCATCTCTTGCGATAGTATTGGCGATAGCGCGGCCTAAACCTCTTGGAGATGCAGCTCCTGTTACTAATGCAACTTTACCTTCGAATTGTTTTGCCATTTGGATCCCTCTTATGTCCTCGGATAACGAAATTTTGAACTTGCGGATCGTACAGATAGAATTCGACCCGTTTGAAGTAGAACGATTGTTCTGGTAAAAGATGGATTGTACCCGGATTCCCGACAAGAAGAATTCATCTGATTATAAGTCTCTAAAACAGTGTTCGTTTTTCTTGAACATTTGTTCGCAAGATGTGGGTGGGGATTCGGTTTGGATATGACTGTCGGATATGTCTCATTTTTAATGAAAGATTATGGCCATACAGGGTGGCGTGAATAGTTATATATTATAAAAAACTAATATAATTGGATCGAGTGGATGGTTTATGAGTCTTTTTGCATTTGGTGGAATGGAATTTCCGTTCCGCAGGAGAGGGTAAAATTTGGAGTCCGGAGGCGGAATCAATTTTCCCCTCATACACTCATAATCCCGACCATATCCCAATTGAGGTATTCCCGTTTCGGGTAACGGATCTTTTTGCACCCACGTGAAATATTTCTCAATGACATCTGTCTGATATTTCTTTTTCCTAGTTATACATTATAGATATCGATTATTTCAAAACGATATCAGAATGTTTATTGATGAGGAAAATATATGAGAAAAATATTATTTGTTGGGATCATTTCCCTTTTGTCTT
Source organism: Leptospira neocaledonica (assembly GCF_002812205.1). Classification (NCBI taxonomy): domain Bacteria; kingdom Pseudomonadati; phylum Spirochaetota; class Leptospiria; order Leptospirales; family Leptospiraceae; genus Leptospira; species Leptospira neocaledonica. The sequence goes on along the minus strand of NZ_NPEA01000004.1, from coordinate 294,300 downwards.
TCGCCAATTGTTTAGTAGCTGACTCTCTCGGTATATCAGGCAGCATAAAAGGTTCCGAGGCGAGGTCTCAAATCAAAGAGGCTGCGTTAATGTCTGATATTTTATATTATGGATCTACAGATCCAGCTAACGCAGGAGCCCTTACTACTCTTGATCTGTTTATGACCGATTTGTTTTTAGAAATAGATGATAATAAATATTATAAACAATCAGATGTAGACAAATGTGTGAAAGATGTTCAAACCATTGGGCTCTTAATTTTAGATCCCAGCAAAACTGTAACTACAAGTAAAAACTGCAGTGACTTGAAAGCAAATGGAGCTATTATTTAATATCTGCAATTGCCTAGGTTCCGGGGTTTGCGAGTAGCATTCCCGGCGATATTGGAGTTGATTTAATTACAACTTCTTTGATTGCGAATGCTTTTCTCAGTCACCCTTCGGGAATCTCGCATTCGGAGCAACATTGTTGCTCCTCAGTGCTGCGACTGAGGAAAGTATCTCCTTAACGATCTCCAAAGACGAATGTAGATCGAATAATAAAATAATAGACCCTAGTGTCTCTTCACCTATTCTTTTCCAAAGTATTTTCATTTGGATTATTGAATGCTCTCGGTTTACCTTGTTTTATTTCTTATTATTGCGTTTCTATTTTATTATTTTCTTGATGTAGCAGAAAAACCTGTCCTTCAGTTCAGTGAAGGCGAGTTTGTAAGGAGGGTGATTACAAATTGTCCTCGTTTAACTAGGAAGTATTTTCCTACGTTCTGGTGTTTTAATAATCATCTAATGCTGGCTCTCTTACTTTTTAGAGAACATCGGTCCAAATTTTTTCATTACGATAAGCTGGAACATCTTAAAATGAAAGACGGTGGTGTCACCGGACTTGCCTGGTCTAATATTAAAGAAAAGAAAAAAACAGATTCGGATCCGATTGCGATTGTATTTCATACAATCAGTGGGGATGAGCAAGATGTTAAATCTATTGTAAAAGTAATCCGGGCTCAGTTAAAATGGGCGTCCGTAGTTTGTATTAGGAGAGGACATGGGAATCTTCCTCTTTCTAAACCCCAGATAAACACGATGGGGTCTAGTTCAGATTTAAAAGAACAACTCTTATACATTAAGAAAAAATTTCCGAATAGTCCTTTGTTCGGAGTAGGGATCTCTGCAGGTTCCGGATTGCTTGCCAGATACTTGGGAGAATCTGGGACTAAAAGTTTATTGGATGCTGCGGTTGCAATTTCACCTGCATACGATATCGAAAAAGCATTTCATAGAGTTCATCCTGTTTATAGCAAGATCATGGGCCAAAGATTGATTAATTATTTTTTAAAACGCCACTATGAAACCTTGTCTTCCCTAGGAGGATTTCAAGAAGTACTGGAATCTAAAACCTTGGGTGAATTCCAGGATCGTTTGCACAGACTCTCCGGTTTTGATGATAAGGAAGAATATTACCGGCATTCGAATCCCGCATTGGTAATGCAAAATATCCGGACTCCGATTATGATTTTGAACGCAAAGGACGATCCAATCTGCGTAAATCAGAATGTTTTAGAGAATTTGCATTGGTTAGAAAACCTTCCTAATTCGATCCATGTTTATACAAAAAGAGGAAGCCATATTGCATATTATGAAGGATGGAAAGCGATATCTTGGTCGGATCATCTTGTATGCGAATATTTTAAAGCTGTCCAAGGCCAATTGCCTAAAAATAAAAAGAAGTCGAAAACAAAGACTGGGAAAAAGCGTTAGTTGCTTTTGTGAGGTGAATCGCTCTTACAAACTCGAAACAGGAAAGATCGCTCGATTATAGACTCTAACTTCGTCTATACTTCCCTGATATAAAAAGGTTCCAAGCGGCGAGAAACCTAAGGCGAATGTACTATAAACATTCCAAGGGCGATTACTTCCGAATTTTCCGGAAGAAACTAAAACGTTATTCACATAAAGAGAAGCAGTTAAGTTTTGGATATCCCAAACAAAGACCATGTGATACCAAGTATTCTCTGAAAACGCTCCGCATTGGCTTGATACATCCGCATCTCCTTGTCCTCCGCTATTATTCGTAAAGGCTCTTAATCTTCCCGTGCAAGATATGGAAGAAAGCGCATAGAATTGTAATCCGAGCCCGCCGTCTTGGCTTAAAAAAATAGATTGGCCTCCGTTGGCTCCTGGCGGCCATTTTCCATTTACCCAAGCACTTACCGTAAATGATGAAACGGTCCCATCCAAAAACAAGGGCCCCTGTGCGATTGATTCGTGGTAGGGGCCACTTCCATCATAATAATATGCTTTTTCAGGAAATCCGAATCGATCGAAAGTAAGCGTAGGAGTTCCACTTACGTCTGTTAGGTCCAGTCCCCCGATTACATCTCGAGTATTTCCGTCTAACGGCCAATAATGAACTAAACCGATAGACGAATCGATTAATGTGAGTCGGATGAAATCCGAAAATGAGTGATCGTGTTCATTCTCTTGGCTCGCTAAAAGAAGATATGTACCGCAATTAGTTAGGGAGAGCAGAAGTAGAAGGACAAAAATTAGAATTCGCATCGATCTTTTGTATTCTATATAACCGGTTTGTTCCGGAAACTTTTCATTTGGATCAGTGGAATAGAGTAGAATAAGAAAGAAAACGTTTTTTATTCGAGTTACATTATAAATTCGGAATCAAACCGAGCCTCGAAAATCGTCTTATTGCTGAGTTATGCATAAATTATAACATTGCCAATTCCCTTAGGATCTCTTACAAGGAAACCATGTATGATATCCCACTTATCCAATTAGGTCCCGTTAAAGCTGCCTGTATTTCAGGCGATCCAGAAGGAGCCTATGTTATTTTTCTGCACGGTTACGGCGCGAACGCGTTCGACCTTCTTCCCTTGTATTCCTATATGGATGTTCCGGAAGGTACAAATTTCATTTTTCCGGACGGGATTTTAGAAGTTCCAATCATGCCTGGTTATAATGGTAAAGCTTGGTTTCCGATCGATATGGAGGCCTTACAAAGGGCAATGGTTGCAGGAGGTTCGCGGGAACTTTTTGAACGTTATCCTGCAGGGTTAGCCGAAGCGAAAGAAAAGATAGAAGAGATGATCCAAACATTAAATGTCCCGATGGATCGGATTATCTTGGGAGGTTTCTCTCAAGGATCGATGCTTGCGACTGAAATTACTCTTAAAGCAGAGAAAAAGCCCAAAGGCCTTGTCATTCTGTCTGGAACTTTACTGGATGAGACAAATTGGACCCAATATGCGAAACAAACTCCGGGCTATAAATTTTTTCAAAGTCATGGTAGAATGGACCCTGTGCTTGGTTATCCTGCGGCAAAAAGATTGGAAACTGTTTTAAAGGACGCTGGCTGGGTAGGTGAGTTATTGGCATTTCCGGGTGGACATGAAATCCCGGAGATAGTATTAAACGGTATGAACCGCTATTTGCGAGAATTGTTCGAATGACCTATCTAATAGAAAAATACGTAGCCCTTAAAAACAAATACCGCAACTACGATACCAAAGAAGCTTTGAGAAGAATGCAGGCTTGCCGCATCGCCTTAAAAGAATTGGAGGACAAGGGCTTTCGTACTGGTGTGGAAATTCTGGGCTCGATCAATTTTGGGATCGTAGAACCTTCTTCGGATATCGATTGTATTCTATTACATTATTGTGATTTACATAAGGACCAAGAATGTCCCGAATATTGTCCTAATTTTTTATACGAATCCGAAGAAATCAAAGCAAGCCTTCGCAGAAGATTGAAAAACGAAAATCTAAAGATAGAATTTTTGGACTGTATCAATCTTAGAATGGTAGAAAGAGCTCTCGAAACCGGAAATTGGAAAGATCACGAAGTTCTCCGAAGACTTTTATTCTATAGAACAATCGGTCGTCCTGTGAACAGACCTCTCTTCATTCCATATGCCGAAAAGTTGGAAGAAAACGAAGAATATATCCGAGACATTCTCGAATGGGGCTCCGAAGCTTTAAGCGTATATCTTGGAACTTCTCGACATAGATTTTCTTTCAGTAAGTACAATGAAAGGATAGAAAGTTCAGGGCTACAACTCCCTCACGGTTTGAAAGAGGAATTGGAAAGTTATTTAGACCAGGGGGAGGGTTTCGAAACTAACGGAATGGGATCTTCTCATTATAAGGATCCGGTTTAAATTTTTATGCAAATGCGACGGATAGCTTTATTTTTTGTGATCTGCTTTTCTATTTTTCAGATAAACTGTGCGATCAAATCCGAAAATTCCGGGGATCCAAGCACGAAAGAATATTATGAAAATGCAATTCTTAACTGTTTGATTACAGGTTGTGATCGGGAGCTTAATATTGTCGGAGGAAATTCCTTACCGGAAGGAGGGAGTTTGTCTTTGTTTATTTCTTTGGTCCATGCGCCTGAATCGTCCGTGGTTTACAGTTTTTCAAGCAGCAACCCCGCAATTGCATCCATTTCACCAACAACGATGACATTCACTCCTTCGGATTATAATGAACCGCAAGTTCTGATCGTAAACGGGATCTCGGATGATTCAGATTCCACCAATAATTCCGTCGTTATATCGATTCTTACTCCGGAATCCGAAACAATTCCTTATCCTATATTGCAAAAAGATAATGATAAGTTTTTATTTGCCACTGCAGTTTCTTATGCCGGAAATTTCGGAACGGGTGGATTTACGGACTTTGTCTGTCAGAATGAGGCGAACACATTATTCTCGAGTGGGCTTCCTTCCGGAACCTATAAAACTTTTGCAGTTGCAGGAACTTGGAGAAGGGCTATGCCTTCTAAGATCGATTGGGTCTTGAAACCAAACAAAGAATATATAGATTTTGCAGGTGGAACTTTTGTAAAAGCTTTTGATACAGATTCTACCGCATTATTCGTTTTCGGTTCAGGAAGCGGGATTAGCGCGACTGCCGCAGGATACTGGACCGGTTTAGCCACAGATTGGTCTACTGCAAATGCCTGCCAAGGTTGGACTTCGAATAATTCCGCCGAACAAGGGGATTTTGCAAATTCATTGGATGCAACTTCTGGGGCAATCTCAACAGGAGCTCCGGACTTTTGCGACGCTATAAAATCCGTAGTCTGTGTTCAGCAATAAATCATATCTTCTAATATAGATTCAGGAAGCTTTTGTTTTTTCGGTGACCTGGACAGGATCGGAAAGATGACGAATGTCCATACCTGTGTTCAATCGTACTAACTCTTCTGCGATGTTTACGGCATAGTCACCCGCTCTTTCTATTCCTAAGATCATCCTGTATAGATCTGCAAATTGATTTTTATCCAATCGCGGGTCCAATACGAATTTTAAGAAGGCGGCATGACACAGATTATTCAGTTCTTCTTCCACAGTGTGAACTGAACCGTAGAATCTGTTTTTTTCTTCGACCAAGGATTCTACAGCCATGCCCACAAGAGTAACTACTCTGGAGAGCATTTTGTCCAAAATTTCTTCCTGTCTAAAGAATCCTTTAGGAAGAAGTCCTCTTCTATAACAAGTGGCGCAGTTTACGATCTGGTCGCCCATCCTTTCTAAACTTCTGTTGATCCGAATGGAAGAAAGTGCAAATCGTAACGGATCTTTTTTGAGTACCACTTCTCCATCGATTTGGTCCATACCAAGCAAGTTACGGTTTGCGATCGCTTCTAAGATTGCATTTTGGGAAAGGTTATCATTTTGTTTTTCCAAACTATCGATCAAATCATCTCTTTCGATTACTTGTTTGGCGAGGTCTGGATTTTCCTGTTCGATCGCATCATCCAAGATCAGGACTTGCTCCAAACATAGCTCGGCCATCGCATAAAGATTTTTACGGAGATAATCGAATTTGGAGGCCATGTATCTCCGAAGGTTAACCTCGAATGTACACAACGGTCAAGATGTTTTTGAAATTGGTTATGGCGACTTCCCGCTTCGCGGGAACCGCGCTGCTTCGACTTCGCGCATTCGCGCTCATCCGGGCAAGGCCCGGACTAAAGGTCTACACATCGCTGTCGCGTTCAGACCGGGACATTCCCTCCCGGTTGTTTGGAAATTAAAGAATAGAACGTACTAATATCACTAACATTGCAGTGAAACAAAGATATTGGATTATAAATCCTGTAAATCTCACGTTCACGTTCCAAACTCCTCCTCCACTCAAATGTGCTCCGGTTTGCAAGATTCTTGCTCCGAATACAATCCAAGCGAGCAGATCGAAAGTATCGTTTTGGTATCCTGAAAGTATAAAAGTTAAAACTAAAACTCCGAAAACAGGAAGACCTTCCACACAATTTAAGTGAGCTCGGTGAATCCTCCAGTAGAGATCGGAACCATGTTGTATCCAAGCAGGGAACTCGTTGGATTTTTTGGTGCCTGCCAGTACCTGAACTGTTCGAAAAGATACTACTATTAGCACAAGTAGAATGGTCCAGGCGGTAAAAGCAATTAATGGAAATAGAGAACTAAACATAGTCCGATAGAGAAAAGTCTAACGGAGGGATTGGCAAGACAATTTTGAAAGATTAGAATGGAATACTAATATATATCGTTTTTATCTCAAACAATATATATTAGTATTTTATAAATGGATCAGTCTCCGTCGTTAGAAGAAGGAAGATTTGGAACTCCCAAAACGGAGAATGCATCGAGTGTCATCAGGTTTTTTAAGATTTTTGCCTGATCCCAGATCGGTTTTACATTCGCAGTAACACTCGTTCCATTCATCGTGGTTCCGTCTGCGTCAATCTCTGCATATAAATCTGCATTACCGCCGATCTTCGCATCGATCATATTCTTGAAGTTTGTGATCTCAGCCTGAATATCATCGTCTAACGAAGAATTTTGAGCCCTAACTAGTTTGGACATAGAGCTGATTTTAGGGTCCGCAGGATCACCTAAATAAGCAAATTCGATGCCTAATAGATTATCTCTTAGATCTTTATAAGCTACTCTGGAATAGATTGCTTCTAAGAAGACTGCATCCGGCTCTTGTCTTTTCCCTGCTCCGGAACAAGAAACACTTAAACAAGCAGCGTTCCCTAATTTATTATCCTGGATCTGGTTCACTAAATTTCCAAGAGACTGGATATAAGTATCGAAAGCCTCTCCTTGAGAACGGAATTGGATCCCGGTTCCGGTGGTGTATTCCTTCAGAAAGTTTCCGCCTGTAGGAAGCCATTTATTATATAAATCTAATGCATCCTGATTGATTACCTGAGCAAGTGCTAAAATATAAGCGGTTCTTCTTGTGCTGTTTACATTTGCAGTATTAACACTGTTATTTAAATCTATCGTAGTTCTGCTATAATCGGAATCGAAAAGTAGGATTTCAAGGGACTCAATTCCTTTATATTTTGGAGGACAAACGCTTAAGTTTGTTTTATTGATAGTAGTAATCGTAGCAGTACACACGGGAACAGTGCCGTCTACAATCTGTTTCACTAAGTTTGCGCTTGGCCTGGCTCCGGATTTGATAAATCCGTCCATCTTAGTATAATACTCGGTCGGATTTGTGGCCGGTCCAAAATAATAAGGCTCCACTTTTTTTAAGGAAGTCCTTACTTGATCCCATGCGTCCTGTAGGTCTCCAAGATTAGCCTCATTGGTACTTCCCGAAGTAGTATAAGTAATTGCGGCCGCCTCTAATGCTGCCGTATCAGTAGTCAATTTTTCCAAACTTGGAATAATCACAAATTTACCGGTATGTTCCAGGAACGCGGAACTGCCAGGCCCTGCTAAAAGCAGCATAGGATCTTTACCATCTCCGCCGCAAGAGATAAGGGCAGATGTAAAAATTAAGTATAATGTTTTTCTAAATAAAGAATTAGATAATATGGATTTCATCGCCGATACTCCTATAATGATTCCAAAAATTTGATCAGCTTTTGTCTGTCTGTGGAAGATAGATTCTGGAAACTGGTCCTTGCGGCATCGGCTTCTCCTCCATGCCATAGGATCGCTTCTTCTATCCCATTAGCTCTTCCATCGTGCATAAGTTTTAAATGTCCGTTTACTGCTTGGATCAGGCCGAGTCCCCAAAGAGGAGGCGTTCTCCATTCTTGTCCGCTTGCATCGAAGTCAGGTCTTCCGTCTGCAAGATCAGTACCCATATCATGTAAGAGTAGATCCGTATATGGTTTGATATATTGGTAAGAAAGTTCCGGAAATCCTGAAACATTTCCCGTGAGGACCAAAGATTTATGACAGGCATCACATTTGATAGAAGAGAATATTACCTTTCCGTCGATCACATCCTGATCGGATAAATTTCTTCTAGCAGGAACCGCAACCAATCTGGTGTAAAAATTCACCGACTCAGCAATAGATGCAGTGATTTCAGGATCTGCCGTTCCGGAAGAGGTTGTCAAACATTGGGCCTGAGAGCTTGGACAATTATCCGTAGAGAATAATGGACTCGTGATTCCAATATCTCCTAAAAAAGCGCCCTGGTTTTGTTGGAATAAACTTGGTTCGTTTGCCTTCCAGCCGAAACGCCCCAAAACCTTTTTATGATTTTTGGCATCCCAAACCATATTCACTTTTCCTGATATTCCATCTAAGTCCGAATCTGTAGGATCTGCCCAACTCAAGATGGTAGATTCAGGAATGGCTTCTAATAGGCCTAAACCTGGGATCATAGGAGCGGTTCTCGGAGAAAAATTAAAGGAAGAAGGTGCTCCTCCCAGATTCGGATTCCAACTTATAGAATATACAGGGGGATTTAAAGTCACAGATCCACCCGATGTATAATTTCTTACGATAGCTGTACCGGTATAAGATACGGATGCAACACCTTCTGGTGGTGTAAAGTTCGGACCTGCGGAGCCGGTACAATCAAAATTGGAATCGTAATTGAGTGGGGAAGTACATCCAATCCCCTTATGATTCAATTGTAGACCGAAAGAATCCAAGCCTACAGGCCCACCTGTAGTCGGATCGGAAACTCCTACTTTAGAAAGTCGTATTAAAATTCCGACAGAGTTAAACAATGATCCGCCTCCGGTCGGTGGGGCTCCTCTTCCATCTCCTGCATGGCAATTCTGGCAAGAAGTTGTATTAAAAGTTGGCCCTAACCCGGAGGATGCACTATTACCTTCTGCCACCCAAATCCTATTAAAGAAGTTATTTCCTGTATTGAATTGTATTCCATCGGAACTCATGTTTACAACAGGAGTATCGAAAGAAGTTGCATTGGAAATAAATCGGGTGCCATATCCTCCGGAGAAGGCCTCTCCCGGATCAGGCGAAATAGCCGTTTGGCTTGCGATGATTGCTGCGATTCCAAGTGGGTCTGTTCCACCTTTACTTCCACCGCAATACAAGAAATTAAGAAGAATATACGCTAAGATCGGGATCGTTTTGTTCAAACGTCTCCGAGATGGGTTCGGTTCCGGATTTGCGGTTCCGGAACCGAAGTTTAAATTTTTATCACAGTTCATATTTTTATATTTTTCGGAAGTTTTCGCAGGGACCGAACCTGCATTATATTTCTTTAAAGGCCTTTCATTCTGGAACAACTTCAAATCCGATAGCTGCTGCCGCGCTAACAAAATCTCTATTCAATGTAGAACCGATTAATCTCTGAACATTCACTAATTTTCCGTGCTGGCTATCTGCAGAGGAGATTGCTTGGTCGAATCTATGAGTTAAACTTCCTGCAGGACAGCTGGTAGTGAAGTTCGGATCTGCGGATTCAGTATCGGAAAGATTGATACAGAAAAGGTTTCTGGAACTTTCGATTTCGGATTGGATTCCACCTTGTTGTTTAAGGCTTAATATATCGGAAAGTCCTGGTCCTGAGCTAATATTCACACCTTTTTGGATGCTATAATTTCCGGTCCAGATATTCAATACACCTTGAGCATCGTAATAGAAGTCAGCTTTAGTAGTGTCACTGAAACAAGAATGTTCCTCTTCTTGGGTTTCTCCGATCACACCGGTGAGACGTTCTCCACCCCATTCTCCAGCCATGAAAGAACCTAATCCATTGAAAATATGTTCAAGAGAATCATGTTCATTTGCCGGATCTAAGAAGGTTGCTCGAAAGGCTCCCGTACTAGGATCCCATTGGGCTTTGATCAAAGCTAAGTGAACAACTAACCGATTGGTAATTGTTTTCAGATATTGTCTGTTTTTGTGGCCGGTTGTGCCGGTTCCGTTAAAATAACTTGCAGGTCTATTTCCTGCTCCAGTACTGCTAGTATCCTTTCCCCAAAGTATATATTCTATCGGATGGTATCCAGTTAGCACAATTTTTTCTGAATCATCTTCTGTGCCTAATGTTGTATCACCAATCTTATCATAGATAGAAGCAAAGCTAGTTACACTATTGCCACTGGTAATATAAGTATCTACCGCATCTTCATCCAAAGGCCAAGCATTCAAAAGACCTTCACAAGCAGAACCAGTTTCGCACTCGAGTACAGGGGCCTCATCGATTGGTCCTTTGCTGAATCGGAAACCTTCCGTAATCAAATAACTTGCACGAGCTTTTACCCAAAGATTTCTAAGATTTGTAAGGTCAGTTTCACTCGGGGCCGAATTAGATTCAAAAGTATCTACCGCTGCCGATAAGTTAGAAGCATCTAATTCCGCTTGGGTATAGGATTCGAAAGCAAGTGCCGCATATCGATTTAAAAATTCAGACTTAGTTGCGCTGGCAGGGATATCCAAACCTAAAATCGCCGCGGCTGAATTATCACTACCCGGGCCCTCGCAAGAAATCAAGGAACCGAACAGGGTCATACTGAACAGAATTGAAAATATTTTTGTGTGGATGTTCCGCATGGAAATCTCCTTAAAATTTGGGAAAAATCCCCGGTCCGGAAAAACCCGGCCGGGGCCAGAGATGAACTGTGGGGATGACTCCCTCCGGCTCCTGGGACAGGGACCGGCTTGATTTTGCAAGTGAGAATAAGTCTCAAAAAAAGTCAAGAAGGATTTTGCCTCGCTCAATATTCCATCTCAGGCCGCCTCAGGGCATTTTTATTTAAAATCCCGTTTCGCTTCAATCTAGCAGAAGGAAATAACCCTTTTGCCTTAAAAGAAACTGAGGCTGACTCTCAAAATTTTCGACAAAGGGAACCTGGTCAATCCCAAAAAGGTCGGGAGTAAAAGATTCTTAAACTTCAGTCAATAAACCGTGCGAAGGATCTTCTGTAAGTATTTCAAATGCTGCACTTCTGGCAGATCGGAGTCGAAGGGGAGAAGTCTCCTTTCTTCTTTGGATTAAAACTTCTGCTCTTGCTATCTTACTGTTCAAACAAAACTTCCAACCGCCTGGCGGATTCGCATAACGTAAGCAAGCGAAGTCTTTTTTATCTGCGTGAATTCTTCCTTCTATTTTTATTTCAGGAGAAGAAGCCTGAAATTTCCAATCGAAATATTGATAACTTGCTCTTCCGAAAGAGGAGAGTAAACCGTTTAGTGCATATTCTTTTCCATGCAAACGTAAAACGATCGGAGTAATTGCAGGAGTCCAGAGGGGGCCAATCTTAATCTTTGCAGTGGCTAATTCCAGAAAGGAACCCTCTTCTCCGTCGAAACCTGCTACTTGCCCCCAGGCATATTGGTCCGTATGTTTCGGACCCCAGTTATGATTCTGACTACCTCTCCAATCTTTTAATTCTATTTTATTATTTTCTAATTTTATGAATCCATTAAGTAATAAAGAAGGGTTTCCGACCAGGACCTTTGCCTTAGGGAAACCTCCGGAGTATAAATTTTGGGGAAAAAGAAAAAGAGGTTTATCTCCTCCCGAAAAGTTTAAGTCCCATTCTATATTTGTAGAACCTTGTTTATTTCCTGATTTTCCTTTGAGTCCTTTATGATCTTGAATGGAAGAGCCGATCCGGACTTGGAATGGATCTCCGGAAAATTCACATTCGGAAATCGGATATTCCGATTTGGAAACATAATGTTTTCCATTCTCTCCGTCGAAATAGATCGCCCATAATTCTCCTATTGAATTTTGAGGAGAATTTTTCGGAGAAAAAATAGTATAACGGATCCAAATTGCTAGAGGACGAACAGGATGATTTCCTCTTACGAACCAACTCTCGTAATGACCTGCATTCGAATCAGAACGAAATCTGGGAAAATCATAATCTTCGTCAATACTCATGAGAGAATATTCGATTCTTTCTAAGAAGGAGCAACCGAAAATTCTCCTTAAAAAATAATACGAAAAGATTTATAGTGTCGACGAGTTTGGAGAGTAAAGGGAATATTTGAATATGGAGATTCCTTCCTATTCCCCTTCCAGTTGGAGGGCCACAGTCGCCAGATTTGCAGAGGAAATTCTTCGCATCGGCCACCAAAAATCCCCGTTCTGGATTACTGTTCGTACATTCGTTTCCGCATCATGCGAGACTGATGATCCTGAACCTTTTTATGATGATCTAGACTCGGGATTCAAAAGGGAATTAACCGAAGAGGATGAGGCTCGTTTAGACGAGGTATTGTCTTCTTTTTGGGACCAAGCCACTGCGGTTCTTATCGCAATTTCAGAGGCTTATAGCGACGAGGATGAGGAAAAAAGTGAGGAGATCACCGACGAGGCGATTTCTGGATTACTTTCCGGATTAAACGACGCAGGCGTAAAAACAATGTCTGACGGAGAACTTCTGGAAATAGCAGTTCTTGTTCTGAACAGTCGTTTAAATTTTCATAATGTTCCTGTTGAAAAAGAATTTTCCATCAAAAGTTTGAATTCGATCCCCGATTTAGAAGAGAGAAGGATCTTGGAACCTTTCGTTACCTTCTTGATCGAAGATTTCAAAACTGTAGAAGATAGGGAAGAAAGGTTCGCGTTGTTAATGCAAATCTTATTCGATACTCTTTGGGCCTTATTTTATTTGGGCTTAGAAGAAGACGAAGAATAGATCACTCTCCAACTTTTTCTCCCACTCTAAGTTTTTCCTTTCTAAAAGAAATGATTGCGATCAATAAGCTCAGGATCGCTAGAAGGGAGCTCACTATAAATGGAGCTCCCGGAAAATAAGGTTCCTTACCTTCTCTTGTAAAATAAGAAAAAACAAAACTCATGAGTAGCGGGCCTAAAATAGAACTTAGGCTCATCATACTGCCCATAATTCCTTGGAACTCCCCTTGTTGAGTGGGAGAAACGTGATTGGAGATATAACCTTGGATTGCCGGAGTTGCAATAAAACAAAAGGCGAATGGAACGAGTAGCGCGTATAACATCCATTCTTCCCAAGCAAATGCGAATAATGCACTCATGACAACTCTCGCAAAAATACCAAGATAAGCGGAATTTTTTTGCCCTAATTTAGGAATGATAATCCTGAGAAGCCCTCCTTGCACTATAGCGAGTGAGGCGCCTACTACCGCCAAAGAGAATCCTATTTTTGTAGCGGTCCATTTGAATTTGTTCATCGTAAAATAGGACCAACTGGTCTCCATACAATGGTTAGCTACAAATATTAGAAATAAAGAAAGTACTAAACCGCTTAAAGGACCAGGATAACGAACAAGTCCCACGATTGAACCGAACGGATTTGCCATAACCCAGTTGAATTTTCTTCTGTTTTCTTCCAAAAGAGTTTCGGGTAAAACGAAATATCCATACACCCAATTCAAAAGAGAAAGAGAAGAAGCCACCCAGAATGGAGCTCTTGGACCGAATTCGGAAAACAAACCTCCGATGATCGGACCGATAATAAATCCCATTCCGAATGCCATTCCGACTAGTCCTAAATTTTGAGATCTTTTTTCAGGAGGACTTATATCCGCAATGATCGCTCCTGCGACTCCGTAACTTGCTCCTGTGATTCCGGCGATAATTCTTCCTATAAATAACCAAAATACGTTCGGAGCCAATGCTAAGAATGCGTAGTCTATGCCCAATCCAAACAAGGAGGCTAATAAGACCGGTCTTCTTCCGAATCTATCACTTAAACCTCCAATAATAGGTGCGCAGAAAAATTGAGTGATCGCATAAGTGAAGGATAGAAGTCCTCCATAAACCGCAGCTGTACTCAAGTCACCTTGCAACATATCTTTTAGAAGATTCGGAACCACAGGAATGATGATCCCGAATCCGATAAAATCGATGAGTAACGTAAAAAGTAAAAATTGAAGTGCGGACTTTTTTTGGACTGTCATATTTTTTATTTTCAGGTCTTGTAGACTAGAAATAATCCTTTCGAATTCGAAACGATAACTATGAGCCTATAGTAAAAATATTTCGTAAATCAGAATCCGAAACAGAGATATGGAATTGGAAATAAAATGAATCCCAAAATACAGATCAAACTCCACGACCCGGAAACAAATTCGGCAATCTTAATGATGGATGCATTGTGGAAAGAAATACAGACGAGATACGGTTTCGAAGCACCTAATCCGATGAAGGGTGAATATTTTAAAGGTCCTAAATATGCATTTTGGGTGGCAGAAATTGATAATCGCCCGATCGGAAGTATTGCAATCACTCCTTGGAACGATTCGATTGCGGAATTGGATGTAATGTATGTGGATCCTGAATTCAGAGGAACCGGGCTTGCTTCCGAACTCGTCAACGGATTGGAATTATTTGCCAAAGAAAACGGATTTAAATCTATACGATTGAGGGCAGGTGCTCCCCAACCGGAAGCATTACGTTTTTATGAAAAACATGGATATGGCCGTATTGATTCCTTCGGGAAATGGGCTTCCGACGAAACCGCTTGGTGTTACGAAAAGTTGATATAGTCGTTAGACTCTTTCGATTGCAATCAAGCTGATATCATCTTGAGGTTGGGAATATCCGAGCCATAGATCCAAATCTTTCATCACCATGTCTGGAATATTTTCGATGGGTTCTTCTGAAAGTTCAGAGATCCGATTTCTGAGTCGGGATTCTCCCCATGCTTCTCTTTTGGAATTGAATTGTTCGAATACGCCGTCCGAAAAAAGGAACATCCTATCTCCGTTGGAAAAATCCATTTCTTGGTTCTCGTAACTTTTTTTATTTTTCAAACCTATGATGGCACCTGTTCTTCTTAAATTCATAAGATTGGAAGAATGTACCAGAATCTGATCCGGATGTCCTGCGGATGCATATACTAATCTGTTTTCTCTGGCATAAATATCCACGATGATGGAAGAGAAGATGGTTCCTAAGGAGGAGAATTTTCTTTGGAATTTATCATCTAAAAGATCCAGGCAGAATCCCGGATCTTTTGCTCCAAATTTAATCCCTTCGTATTCTGCTTTGATTGCCATTGTGACTAACGCAGCTTGGACACCATGTCCTGTTGCATCTGCGAGAAAGATCCGATACACTCCTGGAGAAACCTCGAAAATATCATAAAAGTCTCCGCCAACTTCGTCTCTCGGAAGATATTTTACTGCGTATTTCAGTTCTTTATAAGATTCTACATTTTCCGGAAAAAGTTTCTTTTGTATTCTTTGGGCTACAAGTAAATCTTTTCTGATCCTTTCTAGGGAATGGTTTAATTCGGAAGTTTTTTCTCGAACTAGAATTTCTAAATTATCTTTTAGAATGTTTAATGCACTATTCGTGATCCTGAGATTTTCACTAAGTATTTCAGATTTTCTGAATGCCCTTGCTATCCTTCGGGAAAGTACCAATGATTGGGAGAGGGTGAATACAAGAAGTCCATACGGAGAAAGATTGATTCCTCTTAGATTTAATTTATCCCAAAGTAGATCGATTCCTACTGTAATTCCGAATGCGAAAAATCCCGTGAGGAATAAGAGCGAGTCTTCTCTTTTTCTCCATACTCCCAAACATACAGTAAACAGAACATAAAGTAGTCCGATACCGGTTACGATTTGAAAAGGACCCACGATCTTTGTAAAAAATCCGATCGGAAATAATAGAGTGATATTGTAAACGATAGCTAAAACCCAAGCAACCGGAGGCACCCAAGAGAATGTATCTTCGGGAAATAAGGAACGGTGGAACATCAAAAAGATAGGGACTGCGGTATAAAAAGAGAAAAATTCTAATCTAAAAACGGACTCCCATGGAAAGTCGGGAAAAATTTCCAGAACTAGACGATTACCGATCAATGCCACTCTTAAAGTTAATAAAAACGTAAATAATGCAAAATAGAATGCAGATTTTTCTTTTCTTCTAAAAAGAAAAAGACCGGTATGATAAAGCCCGATAAGAAGAAGTCCACCGAACAAAAAAGATTCTCTGGATTGAGTGATTAACTTTTCTCTATAAATTGCTTCTAAGGTTCCTAATTTTGGAACCTGCCAAAAGCCGCCGAAATTATTGATCCAGTTAGAACCTTGGATCAAAATTTCCGTATTCGTCTTTTCTACTCTTAAGGGAAGATATACGGATTTGATCTTAGGAATTTCAGAAGAGGTGATGAGACTCGGTACACCTGATGAGTATACTAATCTTCCATTATAGTATAATTTATAAGCGGAGGCAAAGTCGGGCATCAATAACCCGATTTCTTTTTTCAGATCTTCTTCCGAAAAAACGATAGATAAACGAAAGCTTGCCGCTCCTTCTCGTGGAAGTACTTGATCTCCTTTTTTTGTATCCTGCCAAGAATGTGGAACAGATAAGAAGTCCCAGTTAACTGTCTGGCTTTTTTCAGGAGGAACAAATTCTCCGTACAAGAATTGCCAGTTTCCGCTTAATGGAATCAGTTCGGAATGTTCTGCAAGATCTTGAGAGGAGATTTGTAATACTCCGTCTTGGATTGGCGCTGCTTCTAAAGAGAAACAAAAACAAAAAGCCGAAAGAAGTAAAAGAGACCGTTTCACTTCCCGTTAGGATAAGCAGAACGAAAAGCGTGTCTAATGTTTTTTTAGAACTGAATTCAATCGATCCGGATAATCGGTAATAATTCCGTCCACACCCGTTCTAATTAATCTTTCCATTTCTTCCGTATCATTTACAGTCCATGGAATCACTTTAATTCCTAAAGAATGAGCCTTAGAAACGAATTCGTCAGTTACGTATAAGAAATAAGGAGAAATAATATCCGCTTTTAGTTCTTTTGTTTGATTTAAAACAAGTTCTCTTCTGGAACCACCGAGCCCGAATTTCATTGCGGCTCCTTGAGGATAAGTGAGAGAGAATAACGCAGAAGTTTGGATTTTCGGATTTTTTTTCTTCACCAATGAGATTGCAGGAAGATAAAAAGATTGGATCGTAGTCCGATCCGTAACTTTAGCAGTTTCGATCGCCTTGATCAAAAGATTTACATGTGTTTCTAAAATTTCATTTGAAACTTTGGACTCCGCATCATTCGGAAATTTTGTCTCTATATTAAATTTAGGGATAACTTTTCTTTTTCCTGTTCTTTCCCAGGTTTGTATTTTTTCAAAAAATTCTTGGATGGTCAAAAGTTCGGTTCCTGGAACGGAAATCTGTTCGGGGAATTTGGGATTTTTTTTGGTTCCACAATCTAGTTCTTTTAATTCTGCAAGAGTTAACTGGTATATGGATTTGGATATGATCTCAGATCCGTCTTTTTTTGTGCATAGTGTAGGATTGGATTCAGAATCATGGTGTATTATGATTTTTTGATCTTTGGTCAGAACAGTGTCTAATTCGATCGTGGTCATTCCTTGGGAAAGAGCCTCTTCGAATGCTGGCCAGGTGTTTTCAGGTTTTAATCCCCTGGCTCCTCGATGGCCTTGTAGATCCAGATTTCCTTCAATTGGCTTGTTTCGGATCTGCTCTCCTCCGCAAGATATATACATTAAAAAGAATATTGAGAATATTTGTTTGATATGGAATGATTTCATACGATTGATGCGATCCTATTATGCTTTCGAGAATTATAATATAGTTTTCAAAAATATTCCTGCAATTGCTCCTCCAATCAAAGGAGCAAGAATCGGAAGCCATGCATATTTCCATCCAGAGTTTCCTTTGTTCGGGATAGGAAGAATATAATGCGCTAACCTAGGACCTAAATCTCTGGCAGGATTGATTGCATAACCTGTGGTTCCTCCCATAGAGAGTCCGATCACCCAAACTAGAATACCTACGAAAAAAACTCCCATAGGTGTGGTTACATCCGCGATTTGAGCGGAGAAGATAGAATGTATCCCTAAGATCAGAATGAATGTCCCCAAAAACTCGCTAAAAAAGTTAGAAGGCGGATTGGATATTGCAGGTTCCGTTGAGAATACTGCTAAAATTTTTCCGGAATCCTTGGTTTCTTTCCAGTGAGGAAGATAATGCAGATACACAGCCACTGCTCCTAAAAAAGCTCCCAAAAACTGTGCAGGCAGGTATATCGGAATTTTAGAATATTCTCCCGATTGTACTGCAAACGCCACAGTAACTGCGGGGTTTAAATGTGCGTCAGCACTTCCGAACGCTTTTGCAGTAAAAACACCCAGAATTACGGCAAATGCCCAGGCCGCAGTGATCACGATCCAGCCGGAATCTTTTGCTTTAGATTTTTCTAATAGAACTCCGGCGACTACTCCGTCTCCTAAAAGTATGAGCACAAACGTGCCTAAAAATTCTCCAAAAAAAGGGGACGCCATCTATATATTACCTCATTTTTCCCATTAGCCTAACGGTTGCCTTTCTACCGATCAGCTTAGAAACTTTTACTAAAACCTTGTTCGGAAGTCCGGACACGACCGTAGGAGAACTTCTCTTTTTCAAAGCCGCCAGAGCATATTCTACTAAAGTTTCTGCGGATTGAGCGATCGCCTTAGGAAAATCTTTCGGATCTCCTCCTGCTCTTTCGAAAAAGTTAGAAACAGTCACTCCGGGGCAAAGACCCATAACGTAGACCCCTCTTTTTTTCTGCTCATACCATAAGGACTCGCTGAAAGAAGTTACAAATGCTTTAGTTGCAGAATACACACCGGAAGAGGGCATAGGAACAAGGCCCAGGGTAGAAGATATATTCATCAAAGAATCTCCTGACTGGGAATTTTTTAGGAAAGAGTAAGACAAAGAAACAAGCGAATCTATATTAAGACGAGTCATCGCTTGTAATCTAGGTAGATCTGCCTTGTGAAAAGGTCCATAAACGCCGAACCCTGCATTGTTTATTAATAAATCGTAATGATTCTCTTCCAATTCTTTTTGGATCTTTGCGGTTGATTTCGGATCGGATAAGTCGGCGACGATGATTGTATGGCCTTTTCCAAGTTCATCTATCAGTTGTTTGAGTCTGACTTCGTTTCTTGCAACTGCGGTGATCTTATAACCTTTTGCCGCAAGTTGTTTTGCAAACTCTCTTCCGATCCCTTCACTGGCTCCTGTGACTAATGCTTTCATCCTTTCCTCCCCTAAAAAATTCCGAAATTGTCGGAAATTCCTAGCTCTAAAAGTTTTCGCAGAATTGTTCTACAAGATCGGTTAGTTGAGCAAGCTTAAAAAAATACGAATAGATTAATAGAATCCTTCTAAGAATTATACGTTCGGTCGGTTCTGCAGAAGTTTTTCTCTTTCTTCTTCCATGATCCTGATCGATTTGCGGGTAAAATCCAAAATGACCTTTAGTTCTTCGGCAGTATAAGCTGAAAGTTGTTCCCAAACTGATTTGGCCAAACTTTCAAATAGGCTTCCGATTTTTTGCATAGCAGCCATATCCTCGGTCAGGAAGATTCTCACCTTTCTTCTATCGCTAGGATCATTCTTACGTTCTACAAGTCCCTTCTTCTCCAAACGATCTATGAGAGAAGTTACGGCACCGGTGCTGAGCCCCATTGTTTTAGCGATTTCTCCCGCAGTTTGAGGTCCCTGTGTAAATAGAAAGTCCACACATTTGTGATCTGTGATATGGAGACCAAGCCGATCCGCGATGGTTTGGTGGAATAAAATGGATACGGTGCTCAGGTTTTTGGAATCGGTCATAATGGATTCCATCAATTCGGGCTTCGTTTTTGGGATTTTTTTGTCTTGCAATTATTTTGACCGTCAAATATCTCGATAATCAAGATAATTAATCATCGAGTTAATTCGATTTAAGGAGAACAAATATGCCAGAAAATAGCAAGAACGAAATTCCGGATTACCCTTGGTATTCTTGGGGATCTCCGATAGGGCTCGGGGTCGCTATGATCTCCCTTTCCGTTTCTTTTGCAGTGACTGCTTATTCCTTGGTATCTGCGTTCACAGTGATCAAGGCCGCATTCGGAGGATAATATGAAACGGGAGAGGCCCAATTTTATAATCGTAGGTTCCGGAATTTCAGGGCCTTCTCTTGCATTATTTCTAAAAAGGGCAGGGTATGGAGTCCGTCTGATGGAATCCTATTCTCGCCCTGCAGAGGACATAGGAGGAGCTCTCCAGATTGCACCTAACGGGATGAAGGTGATAAGAGAATTGGGTCTGACTTCAGAAGTGTCGAAGATCGGGACATTTTCCGATGAGATGATTTTCAGGAATCATACAGGAAGGGTTCTTGCAATGATCCCGAACGGTTCAGTTTCTCAATTCGGAGAATCTGCAATCGTAGTTTCTCGTGCAAGATTTCATCTATTACTATTGGAAGCTGCGGAGAAGGAGGGAATTCCCACCGAGTACGGAAAAAAATTCTCTCATGCGGAATTTCCTTTAGATGGAGGAGTGATCGCAAAATTCGAGGATGGAAGTTTTGTAGAAGGGGATTTTCTGATCGGAGCCGACGGGAACCATTCAAAAGTCCGTAGTTTTCTTTTTCCTAATTTTCCAAAACCTGAATATACGGGGATCTTAAATGCAGGTGGATTCGTTCCCGCCGAGGTGATCCCCGAAAAATATTCCAAAAGAGGACCGATCCATTTTACTTTTGGACCAGAAGGTTTTTTCGGTTTCGCGGCCTGTGGAAATACCGAGGATACTTCATGGATGTGGTGGAGCAATATTCCGAGAGATAAGGAATATACCAGGGAAGAAATGAATTCTTTGGATGATGGAGCTTGGAAAGATAAAATATTAGAAATACATAAAGGATGGCATGACCCTATCGAAAAGATAATCCGGGCCTCTTCCACTATCCTGAAAGGAAGCGTTCATGACCTTAGGAGTCTACCTGAATGGGGAAATGATAAGGTTCTATTAGTGGGAGATGCGGCTCACGTAATGAGTCCTCATACCGGCCAAGGAGCTTCTATGGCCTTGGAAGATTCTCATACTTTATTTTCACTTTTAGAAAGATCCGATTCAGTTCAGGAGGCGTTTAGAAATTTTGAAACGATCAGACGACCGAGAGTAGAAAGGATTATAGAAGAATCCAGAAGGAATGGGAACAGAAAGAAAAAATTGGGCCCTATCGCTTGTTGGATTAGAGATAGGATCCTAACCCTGGCCTTACCTAGTTTCGCTAAGAAAGGACAGGATTGGATGTACAATTACGAGGGAATCAAATAGATTCCCTCCCTTCTTAGTTTAATATGATTTTTTCCAGAGTTGGTTACTGGTATTTTTGAATTCCCATTGGCTCACTAATGATCCGCTGGAAGTTCCGTTTGCGTCTACGGCATACAATGAGTTGATACGATTTCGGATACTGTCTCCTACAAAATCGAATCTCATATTGTTCATGTCTTTACAATCCCAGAGAGCAATCTTTCCTCCGTTACGGGTTTCTCCGCCGTTATCCATACATTTATATGGATTTAGTTTGCTTCTGAGGAAACTGTTGCTTGAGTCGTAATACCATTTTTGAGCATCCGTTCCGTTACAATTATAAACTTGTATCCTTGCTCCGTTTGCAGTGCTGCTATTGCTTACATCTAAACAAAGGTTAGAAGCTTGGTTAACCAGAGCAAAATACGGAGATTCATAATTTTTCTCCCAACGTTGGTTGTTTCCTCCATGCCAGGTCCATTGGCTGACTAAAGAACCGCTGGTAGAACCGTTAGCATCCACGGCGATAGATTCGTTTTGTCTAACTCTCATTGAATCGTCGTAAAAATCGAATCTCATATTATTCATATCTTTACAATCCCAGAGGACTATCTTTCCTCCGTTCCAATTTTCCGCCCCGTTATCCAAACACTTATCTGTATTCAGTTTGCTTCTAAGATAACTTGTAGAATGTTCATAGAACCATTTTTGAGCGTTGGTGTTATTACAATTCCAAACTTGGACGCGAGCATTATTCTCGGTGCTGCTATTACTTACGTCTAAACATAGATTGGACTGTTTACTTTTTAAAGTGAAGTATCTCGGTTCTAGATCGTTCACATCCATACATGCTTCGAATGCATATTGAGAGAAACGAGGACCCGCAAAGTCTACCATTGCAATGTTAATACGTTGTCCTGATTTTTTGGCTTCTCTATCCAAGTCATAAACAAAACTTGCATGATCCAATTTATCATTGGTAAGATCTTCGATACTTCCCCAGTAAGGTGGAAAGATGATCTGAGCCGCATTTGGGGTTAGGATCATTTGAGCTACGTAAAATTTACCTTCTCTATTGTCCTTGATGCGTGCTCTAAGCGCATTCACTAGATCGGATTCGCTTCCTGTATTCTGCCAGTCGCTCTTCATTGTCTGGCCTTGGTTCCAATATAGCTGGGATAAGTCTGCATAGTTTCCGCCACCCCAGATCAGGATTACGTTCTTGTCTAGGTCCCAAAGTTGGGAGAAACTAACAGAATTTCCTAAATTGCGAGGCGCCATTCTGGAACCTAAATAAGGAAGAACCAGTTGGTCTTTTAGTTCATAATGTTCTGCGTCGCTCATACTATCCACATTCTGGATGTGAACGAATACGATTTCTTTCTTACGATTATTCACGAAACTGGAGATATGCTGGAATACTTCCTGAGCGGAAACAGAAACACTAGAACCGTGATGGATCTTAAATTGTCCGTCTATCTTTTTGATCCGAAGATCGAAGTAACGATACCCCAGAGATAATTGTTCCCCCACTGTGTATTCCTGGGTTTGGGAAATATTCTCGTCAATTCCCTGGATTCCATAGGTTCCGGAATCGTGAGTTCCTGGGATACAAATGTTTCTGAGCTGGGTATTGGATCTGGACTGGTATCCGCTACTCATCCATGCTTGCGGATCGATTTGCAGTTTTGGAGCATACACAGGGATAGGACTTCTTCCGTTTTTACCCTTAGTACCTCCACCCTCGAAAGGAATCCCGCTTGGTTGGTCCAAAGGTGCAGGAGTCAGGTATTCTGCCTTATAATTTATGTCTGCTGGGAGAGAGCCTCCGGATTTGCCGTTAGCCTGGACTAAAAATAACAAAGAATCGTAGTTTGAGGAGGAATCTTTGCATCCGGCTCCGATCAGGGACAGAGCGCAAAGATATGCGACTGCGACGATCCGAGAAGGAAGTGTCTTGGAACTTTTCATTTTTTCACCATTCAAATGATCTATTTTTCTGCATTATAAAAGTTTAATGCTTGGCCCGGATATCCGGAGTAGAAAAAGAAATACTCGAAACTAAATCCCTGTCAACGTCCTTTCCAATATTTTTAAAAAGTTAACATAACGATCGTTTTCTAAAGAATTTTTACGTTCTAGATTTGTTATCTTAATATAATCGGAATATAAGGGAAGGTTTCGGGAATGAGCAACAGGAGAAATCGCCTTGCCGAGAAGAATGCTACTTTCAATCTGGCAGCAAAGAATCCATTATGAAATTATACTCTAGCGATAAAAAAGAATCTCTTAGTTCTTGGTGGCTGCGTTTTCGTTTAAACCATTGGCCTTGTTTATGGTGCACAGGAGGGAAAATACAATTCATCTCTTCGGATCTAAGAGAGCTTCATGTAAGTTTAAAAAAAAATCTTCGCACATTGAATCGAGTAGGGACAATTTACGGAGGAAGTATCTATAGTTCCGTAGATCCATACTATATGTTAATGATGATGTGGATACTCGGGCCGGATTACGTGGTCTGGGACAAAGCAGCAAAAGTGAAATTTGTTCGACCAATCCTAGGCAAAGTAAAGATCCGATTTTTGATCACAGAAGAGTTGATCGAAAAGACAAAACGAGATATATTAGAAAAAGGTGAAATTGTTTTCGACCTTCCCGCAAAATACGAGGATGAAGAAGGGACGGTATATGCTACCTTCGAAAAAACGATCTATGCCGCTTCCAAAGAATTTTATGAGAAGAAGTTAGCTTCTAAAAATATTACATCTGCCTTTAAGCCTAGCAAAAGAAGTTAAATCAGAAGTTTCTTATTTTGAGACGATCCATCCCCCTACATGCAAAGATTTGAATTTTTGAGAACTTCGAGAAAATCCTGCTTCTAAAAAAAGTTCACCGTATCTGGGGCTTTCAATACGATGCAGTTCAAACACCCTTTTGAGATAGATTTCGACTGCTTCTTCTTCCCAGCCTTGGAAATTGATTAAGTACGATTTTATATTTTGGAATAAGGTCTTAGATTCTTTTGGCTCGGGATCGAATAGATCGAATAAGACCAAACTTCCACCTTTTTTCAATCTACCGCATATCTCTTTTAACAGAGAAAGTTTGTCTCCGGAATCCGGAAGAAAATGTAAAACGAATAATAGAGTAGCGGAATCGTATTCTTCTACGAGTGGAAGTTCTCCCACTGTTCCGCAGATAAATTTAAGTTGGGGGAATTTTTTCTGAGCCTGCTCTATCATTTCGGGAGAAGGATCCAGACCGGTTATCGAAAACCGATCCGGAGAAACTTCCAATAATTTAGCAAAGTCTGCTCCGGTTCCACAACCTACCGATAAGATCTTTCCTTTTTCAGGGGTATTTTCTAAAAGATAGATTGCTACCAATTCCATAATCCCTGAGTAAAATGGGATCATTTTGCCTATCCTTCTGTTGTAAACCTTTGCCCTTTCCCCTTCGAACTTTTCTACGTGGCTCATTTAATTTCCTGTTTGGACTTTTTGTAGAAGAACATCGTATGTGGAACCATCTTCCGGATACATTGCAACTCCTAAGGATACTTTGATTTTCACCTTTCCCCAAGAACCGCTGGAACTGGATTCCGAAAATAATCTTTTGATTTTCTCCGCTCTTTCCAAAACTATATTCTTTTGTGCTCCAGGAAGAAGAAGTAAGAATTTTTCGCCTCCGATCCGAGATGCGATATCGCTCCTTCTGGAATTTTCCAAAAGTATTCTTCCCATTTCTTTCAGAAGAAGGTCTCCTCCGCTATTCCCGAAAGTTTCGTTGATCTCTTTTAGCCCATCTATATCTAAATGAACCACGCCGATGCTGGTGCCACTTCTTTCTGCTCTATAAAGTTCTGCTTGGAAGGATTCGACGGTATATTCTCGATTGAAAAGACCTGTAAGTTTATCACGGATCTCTAATTCTTTAATCCGGTTCTCTCTTCTTCTAAAAAGAGTCTCATATCTTTTAGCCTTTGCTTCCAAAAAAGATCTTTCCGTGATGTCTCTGAAATAGAATGCATTTGCCGGTTCTTTATCATCTACTAGGATGGGAATCGTCCTGCATATGAATCTTTTTTTACCTGAAGATAGATGTAAGGTAAGATGAGAATGTTTTTTGGAATCCACCGTTGAAAGTTCTGAATACCAAGAAGAATGTTTTAGATCGTTTTTTTCAGGAACAAGCCCAAGCTCTTTTGCTTGAGAATTCGAATCCAAAAGTTTTCCTTTATGATCGGAGATTAGTATCGCATCTTCCTGGTTTTCCAGAAAGTTCTGGTTTCGGATCCAATAGTTTTTAAGAGAAGAAGTCATGAAAAATTCTGTTCAAAAAATTACCCAGGATTTGCGGGAAAATCAATCTTCTTCTGACTTTCTAAAAATTCGATCAGGAAGAAGTTTTTATTCGTAAATTTTCAGGATTTCTTTAGCCTTATGTCGAATTGCATCCTGCAATTCCAAAGGCTCCAGAACAAAAACGGAATCACAGTATTGCAACATACTTCCTAACGCCCATTCTTTGGTTTCCATATCGATTACCATTTCGGCAAAACCTTTTGCCATAGGTTTATGGCTTAGGCATTTCATATAAGGAATACTTTTGATATGTTCTGCGGTGGCATCCGTAACCTTAACTTTGATCAGATATTTGGGGACTCTAGATTTAAATTCTTTGATCCATTCTTCCCAATATTTTCCTAGATCGAATTTTTTAGGTCTTTCGAATCTTTCCGTAGTTATTGTGGCTTCTTTGATTCGGGAGATCCGATAGACTCTCATTTCTTTTCCACGTTTGGCAACTACGTACCAGATCGTGTCCTTGGCTACGAGTCCGTAAGGTTCTATGATTCTTGGCTCGGGTTTTCCACCATCTTTCTCGTAAATGATCTTTACTTTTTTTTCTTCCCAAACTGCGTCTTGTAGTATGGGAAGAAGTGGAAGTTCTCTGATCGCACGCCCCCAACCTAGGCCGTCTATATGAATTCTTTGTCTAGCGGTTTCTGCATCCTTTCTATAAGCGGGTGGAAGAGAAGCCATGAGTTTGACGAATGCAGAATCGAAATCCTTTTTCTTGCCTAGGTCCTCCAATACCCGAGAAGAATGTACTAATAATAAGGAGATTACTTCCTCTTTTTTAAAACCTGTAAGGTTTGTCCTATAACCCTCGCTTAAAGTCCAACCTCCGCCGACCCCTCTTTCCGCATAGATTGGAATACCAGCCGAAGAAAGAGCTTCCATATCTCTATGCACTGTGCGTTCGGAAATTTCTAATTTTTTGGAAAGTTCCTTAGCGGTGGTCCTTCCTTTGGCCTGTAGATGCAGTAGAATATTTAGAAGCCTATCAGCTCTCATAAATTTAGTATAAATCTCTAAATATGACAGAACTTGTCATGTATATTCTGGCATACTTGTTTTTATGATTACTTTAGCAACCTCCGTTTTTGGCATCGTTCTTTGTAAGGGTGAAATTATCAAAACCTCAGTCCACGGTCCTACCGGCAAAATTTCCTATAAAGACGAGGGATTCGGTGGAATGCCTGTGGTATTTATCCATTCTTTCGGTGGGAATGTTTCTCATTGGGAAGAGATCAAAGAGAAGCTCATCCCGAATAGAAGAGTTGTCCGGATAGAACTCAGAGGTCACGGAGATTCCGAATTCCCTAAAGATGGAGATTATAGGATTTCTTCTATGGCACAGGATCTGGCCACAGTAGTAAATCTTTTGGGACTACAAAGATTCGTGCTCGTTGGGCATAGTATGGGAGGAAGTGTAGCATTACAATACGCAGGAGAAAATCCAAGTAGAGTAGCAGGACTAGTTCTTGTAGATTCTAACGGTGATCCGAAAAAATTACCTGAAGCAGTTCGCAATCAAATCAAGAATACATTATATTCAGACGCGTATGTGCAAACTACAGAAGCATATTGGGAACAATTACTGGCGAATTCTAAACCCGAAATAAAAGAAAGATTAATGGGTGAATTGACCAGAGCCCCGAAAGATACCGTGATCAAGATTACTTCCGAATTATTGGATTATGATCCAAACCATTCTTTAAAAAGATACGTTGGGCCAAAGCTTGCGATAGTCACTCCCGAAAATGACGACCAATTTGCATTGCATAGGCTACATTTAGGATTTCCTCATACTGTGGTTACAAATGCGGGACATTGGTTGCAATTGGACCAACCGGAAGAATTCCGCAATATCTTGGAAACCTTCTTACAGAAATTCTAACATACAAAACTCCCGGATATTCGTCCGGGAGGCCTCTATAAGATTTTCATCGAACGAGAGTTATAGGTTCTTGTTTGGAAAATTTTTTCAAAAATCCCGCGGAATTTCCTAATTTCTGATTTAATTGATTACGGAAATTTATTAGTATTGCTCCCGCTTTCCGTAGAAGGGCCGGGAAATTCATATTTCGATCCTAGGAAACAAGGACATTCCGTCGTCCAATTTTGAATTAAAGTTTTATGAAATCTTTTAAAGTTATTCCGCTCGTATTATTTTTGGTCCTAACGTTATTCTCTTGTCGTAGTAAAAATTCCGCTAAAATTTCTCCACTTGCAGAAAACGGAGTTTTGGATCTGAGAGATTGGAACTTCGCAGAAGATGGAATCGTAAAACTAGACGGAGAGTGGAAATTCCAGTGGATGAAACTTGGGGTTTCTCGACCGGACCTGGGCTTAAAAGATGCTCAAACTCATATAGTTAATGTTCCGGGCAACTGGAACCAAATCCCCAAACTGGATGGGATGAATCCTTTGATGGCTTTCGGATATGGGACTTATACTTTAAAAATTATTCCGGGCCAAAATCAAGGAAGACTAATGATGCACTTCCAGGGGGCAGGGACCGCAGCTTCTATCTATGTAGATGGAAAGAAGATCATGGGAAATGGAGTAGTGGGTCCTGACGAAAACTCATCTCGTCCTCAGTATCTTCCGCTGTATGTTGCAATTGGACAACCAAATAAAGAAATCCTAATCCAAGCAGAGATCTCGAATTTTAATCATTATAAGGGAGGTCTTTGGGAATCTCTTAGGCTGGGAACGGAAGCCGATCTTCTGAACTTCCGGGACAATAGTGCCTTTAGCGAGATGTTCTTGTTCGGAAGTATTATCATAATGGCATTATATCATTTTGGTCTGTATTCTTTAAGAAGAAGGGACATGACCGGATTATTTTTCGGAGCATTCTGCGCTAGCATCTGTCTCAGGATCTTTGTAACAGGAGAAAGATTCCTGATCCAAAAATTCCCTTATTTGCCTTGGGAGTTTTTTAATAAACTAGAATACATTTCCTTCTACTTGGCCGTTCCTTTTTTCATCTATTATCTTGATGCATTGTATCCGCATTCATTCTCCGCTAAGTTAAAAAAGGTTTTTATAGGATTTAACCTGGTCGTATCCGCAATGGTGGTGGTTACGCCTGCAAGCATTTACACTCACACTTTGATCCCATTCCAAGTATGTTTAATTTTTGTAATATTGTGGATCTTCTTCGTATTAGTTCGTTTGGTAAGAAGTGGGGCAGAAGGTTCTCTAATGGCAATTGGAGGAGTGATCGCGCTAACTGCTGCAGCTATTAATGATAGTTTGTATTCGCAGGCGGTTGTCAATACCGGATATTATCTACCGTTGGGATTATTCGTTTTTATATTCGTGCAGTCTTATCTTCTCTCCTTCCGGTTTTCCCAGGCGTTCTTATATATAGAACGTCTGTCTGACAACTTACTGGAAGTGAACAAGGCCTATAGTAGATTCGTTCCTTTGGCATTTCTGAAATTTTTGAACAAGAGCGATATCACAGAGATCGGCTTAGGAGATCAGGTCCAAAGAGAAATGACTATTCTCTTTTCGGATATCAGATCCTTTACACAACTTTCCGAAAAGATGACTCCTAAGGATAATTTCGACTTCTTGAATTCTTATATGAGAAAAATGGGACCGATTATCCGTAAACACGGCGGTTTCATAGATAAATATCTGGGTGATGGGATCATGGCACTCTTTCCTAGTCTGCCCGACCAAGCTCTGGATGCTGCAATGGAGATGCTCAGAGAATTGGAAAGCCTAAATCAATCCAGGGCGGATCGACATTATGAACCGATCCAAATCGGTATCGGACTTCATACGGGAACATTGATGCTCGGAACGATTGGAGAAGAAGAAAGAATGGATGGGACAGTGATCTCGGACGCAGTCAATCTCGCTTCTCGTATCGAAGGATTGACCAAGGAGTTTCATGCGAACCTTCTACTTAGCGAAAGCACATACCGCAAGTTGAAGAATCGCAGAAAGTATTCCTTCAAAAAATTAGGCAAAGTAAAAGTGAAGGGAAAATCCAAGTCCAGCGAAGTATACGAGGTCTTGGGCTGACCTCACTTTTTAGGGAACTTCTGTTTATAAAAATCTAATGCTCTGAGGATTAGCTCTTTTGCTACCTCTGGGCCTTCTGGTTCTTCTACCCTGACTTCTTTTTTTTCTAATTGTTTATAAACGGAGAAGAAGTGGGTCAACTCTGCTCTAAAAGAATTCGGAAGTTGAGAGACATGTTCTACGCCGTCAAAACTTCTATCTCCTGAAGCGACAGCCAGGATCTTTTCGTCACCTTCTCCTCTATCAATCATTCTCATGACCCCGACCACTCTGGCAGGTACCAAACAAAGTGGGGGAACTTCTTCCGAGCAAAGTACTAGGATATCCAAAGGATCCTTATCATCTCCCAAGGTTTGGGGAATAAAACCGTAATGAGCAGGATAGTGAGCGGAAGCAAAAAGTACACGATCTAGCTTGATTAGCCCGGAGTCCTTATCTACTTCGAACTTGGCCTTACTTCCGGAAGGAATTTCCACAAGTGCATGAACTTCGTGAGGAGGATTTGGGCCGGGACTGGCCTCGTGCCAAGGATGTTGTATCATGCGGAGATCTTGGAACCGAATGGATGTATAGCAAGCATATTCCTGCTACAATTTTGTAGGAATTCCAACATCGGGGATAAAGTCAAAACTCGCAGAAGGATTTTAAAACGAACGATCTTTATAGTTTCCATTTCGGTAAGTATACTCTATCTATTCGAAAAATATAATAAGACATATTTTATAAATAAAATAATGACTATGAACTAATTTTGGAACGTTTATAAAATTTTACTTAACATAAATAATTTTTTAATTTATTATATTATCTTAAAATTCCGAATAATTTCTACGTTCTCATCGTCTTCCTACTTTAGGAAGAAATTTATTGATTTCTTTTCGGGATGTTCAAATGGAAACAATGATAACACCTGATCGACAAAACCAACCAACGACTGAGTTTGGAAAATTCGCATCTTTTAGACCTATATATTTACAGATCAAATCCAAAGACTCATACCCTAATGATGAAAGGCCTTATTTCAGTCCTGATATGGAAAGGCTTTTGTTACTCGCTGGAGAGTCTACGAATAGCGAAGGTTTAAACTCCGGCAAGCTCCCGGCATATCCTGCTGCCACTGAATTGGATTACAAGTTCGTGGAGGAGATCAGCGAACTGATCTCTAAAGGTCTATTATTAGTAGTTCCGAGGATCTATGCAAAAAAGAACACGGGTGAGTTGGAGATACTTCTTCATGTATTAGGAGCTAAATCTTCCAAAAAAGGAAGTCCTGAGACAGTAAGGGATATATTTTTCCAGATCGCTCGAAAATCCGCTGGAACGATCCGAAATTTCGAGATCACCTCGCAAAACGATAGAGAGATCGTTTTGAACGAAGTGTTGTATTCTTTAGCGGATGGAAATACTCCTCATTTTAAATACGTTTACGCGGACAAAGCCAAAGAATTATTAGGGAAAATATATCATAAAAACATAATGCATAAGGATTTGATAGATGATTATTATAAGCTGATCCATTCCTTTATCCAGGAAGAGGGGATCCTGACCAGGACTTCTACCTGCGGTTATATTCATGTTCCGGATCAGGATGCTGATACATTATTCACGCAGGTATCCGAATTATACGAAAAGAGAGTGATCCCTAAATTAGTTACAGAAAATCCTAAATTAGCGGAACAATTGATCTCAATTCGAGAAACCATTCTTTCCGACGAATCCGGTCTACTGAACGACGATCCATTATTGATCCGAAAATCAATTTACTCGGAAGAGTTTGCAAAACTGACCCAACTTTCGGGAAACAAAGGAGCTTACTCCGACTTCTTCCGTTTATCCAGAGTGATCACTCAAAAATCTCTGGAAAGTGATATGTTTTTGAAAGGAGCCAGGGAAAAGAGTGTGGAGAACGGGCTCAAAAAAGTGGTGCTGAGCGGAAAAGGCGCTATGGCACGTTATATGTCTTTATCAATCGGAAGGGACGTCCCGTTTGATTCGGAAGTTATTAAATCCGTACAACATGATTCTAGTTTATTGAGCTGTATATATTACAGCCAGGAAGGTCCGGAGTTGTTCATTTGCCCTTGGGACAAGGTTTTGATCAAAAATATGCTCCGAGAATTGTCCGAAAGATTCGCATTTAATAATATGACCAGCCTGAGCTTCCTGTTGATGCTTTTCAAAAATAAGGACAAACTTCTTCCTTTACTCTCCGATGAATCCGCTGCGGAAGATTTTAGGAACGTAGGGTATAGCTGCCTTGCCCATACATTTCCTTGGTATCGAAGACTGGCTTTCTTTTTAGGATTTAAAGGAAACATGCTAACCGATGTTTTCCGAGAGTTGGGAGATATCCAATATCACCAAATGGGCGAAAAACTGAAATTCGAAGAGAAGATTAGTGCTATCAGACAAAAGCTCAAAGAAGAATTGATCGTAGAAGTCCGTGAGCAGATGGCCGGAATTCTAGAAGGCAAATCCTAAAAATCTTTATTCGTTAAAAAATAGAAGGACCCGAGCCGAAATCCATTTTAGGCCCTTGGTTTAAGATTTGCTTTTTTTTCTAAAAATATGTTGACCGGTCTATTTTTATCTGATCTAAAGATCCTATGGGTCAGAAGGGAGAAATCGCTAAGGAAAAGATGGTCCGCGCCATGGCGGAACGTTTGGAAATCGGGGGATATGCGGGAACTGGGTTAAACGATATCGTAGAAGATGCAAAGGCCCCCAAAGGATCTATCTATTTCCATTTTCCTGGTGGAAAGGAAGAATTGGCTTCTTTAGCTCTTCTGGTATCCGGCAACGAATTGGCCAAGGAATTGAAGGCGGTTTTGGATTCTGCCAAATCGGTTCCTTCAGGAATCCAAAGGATATTTTCAGCCTTAGAATATAGGCTCGTGTCTTCCGATTTTTCCAAGGGTTGCCCAATTATGACCACGGCTTCCGAGACAGCCTCGGAACCTTCCTTAGTGAACTCAACCTGCTCTGCGGTTTTTCAAGATTGGATCTCCATATTGGATTCGTTTTTCCGGAAGAACGGATTCGAGGAGAACAGATCTTCTGAACTCGCAGTAAGTATCCTTTCCTTATTGGAAGGAGCCATTCTGATTTCCAGGACTAGCCGAAATACGAACGCGATACGCTCCGCTTCTAAAACGGCAAAACTTCTCGTTTCGGAGAAATAATTATGAAACTTAAAATCACATTTTCGGCGATACTCGCCGTTTTACTTTTAGTATTTTGTACTGCATTAGGAATTCCTAAATTAGCAGTTTCAGAAATCCCTGAATTGGAAAAATTATCCAAGGACCCCAGATTGGAAAATCCTTCCGGATTATCCAAACTCAAATTTACGATCTTTAAAACAGGGGAGAAGAAGGCCTCTTCCGCATTCATATTCGAAGGCGGACCTTTATTTCACAGAAAACAGATCTATCATAGTGTTGTTTTTGTTGAACATCCCAAAGGAACTTTTTTATTCGATTCGGGGCTCGGGACCCAGATCCAGGAACAATACAAGGACCATAGATTTTATGTAAAACCTATGGTTGCTTATCAAAATCCGAATCCATTGGTTTCTCAATTAAAAGCGAACGGGATTGACTCGGACAAGATAGGAGATATCGTTCTTTCTCATTTACATTGGGACCATGCGGGCGGAGTAGAAGATTTTCCTAAGGCAAGGATTTGGTCCACGGAAGAAGGCAGAAGACATCTACAAGAGTTTGGAGTTCAGAAAGGATACTTACCGAAACAATTAGATTCAGAAAATATAATATGGAAGAATCTTGGGTTTTCTTCTAAACCTTATGAGAACTATTCCAAGAGCCTGGATTGGTTCGGAGATGGGTCAGTTGTATTTGTTCCTATGGAAGGACATACTGCAGGAGATATAGGGATGTTTTTGAATCTACCTTCTGGAAAAAGATTCTTTTTTACTGGGGATATAACCTGGGCAAAAGAAGGTTTTGAAATTCCTTCACATAGGACCAGGCTATTGAGATCTATCGTAGACAGAGACCAGGAATTAGTCGGAAAGGAAATCTATAGAGTACATTCTCTTTTAAAAGTATATCCGAATTTAGAAGTTATTCCTGCTCACGATGGAGAAGTGATCGATCGTTTGGGATTGTATCCTCATTGGACAGAATGAGTTCTCTCAAATAAAATCGAATCTATTCTTTAAAATTGTTTGAGTCGCCTCCGGAAATATCTGGAGGCACAGCATTATTCATGAATACGTCGATGTTTTAGTGCGGGTATTTTTTTACGGACCTTCTGCACTTCTTCCAGATCTATTTCTGTTAATAGAACTTTTTCTCCTTCTTCTGCGTCTCCGAGAATGTTCCCCCAGGGATCTACCACTAAAGAATGTCCGTAAGTTTCTCTTCCTTTTAGATGAGTTCCGGTTTGGGCCGGTGCAAATATAAAACATTGGTTTTCGATTGCCCTTGCTCTCAGTAGAATTTCCCAATGAGCCTGTCCTGTGATCTTGGTGAAAGCAGAAGGAACAAAGATCATTTCTGTATCTTTCTTTATGATCTCTCGGAACAATTCAGGAAAGCGCAAATCGTAACAGATCACCGAGGAAATATTTCCAAGCTCCGGGCTTTTGTATGTTTCCGGGACGATTTGGCCGGACTCCACAGTTCTGGATTCTCTGTATTCTATCCCGTCTCCAGGATCGGTATCGAATAAATGGATCTTATGATATTCGAATTTTTCTTTTCCGTCCGGCCCGAAGATGATGGAGGTATTAAAAACTTTTCCGTTCGGAGCAGGATTCGGAAATCCGCCGGCAAGAATAGTTATATTCAGTTTTTTTGAAATATCAGAAAGAAGGTTTACGGTTTTAGTGGCGATCTCATTTGCTCGTTCTAATTTCTCTTTTTCGGATCCTAAAAAAGGAAAATTTTCGGGAAGACCGATAAGTTTTGCACCTTCCGAAGCAGCCTCACGAATAAAGTTCTCGCATTTTTGCAGATTCAGATCTATATCCGGTCCGCTATTTAATTGGATCAGTCCTAAAAGAAAACGGTGCATAGACTCAGTATTCCAGATCCTCGGACAAAATGCAAAATGATATTCTTTACATTCTGCTTGTCTAAGCTCCTTCCCGGCAAAATTTAGGAGAAGTTATGGCATTCGCCCTGAAAGAATTCAAATCTATCCAAAACTTTTACTCCGAAAAAAAACATAAGGAGAATGTTTGGGCCCTCGTCTATTTACTCCTACGATATTTAAGTAGCGGAGAAGGGGCTATCCAAGCAGTCCAAACGTCCTGGTTACAGGGCCTTCCTGAGAATTTGTCGGAAGAAGACAAGAAAGAAGCGTCCGAAAAAGTTTTGGAACTTGCGGACCTTCTTCTGGAAGCATTACGTTCTTGGAGAGATTTAGCGGATGAAGAAGGTTCCGAATCCGTAATGGAAGATGTGTTGGAGCTCGGACAATCGGTTTTAATAGAAACCAAAGAAATGGGAGAATTTTCCGAACTGGTCCGAGAAGAGTCTTTGGATATTATTTCAGATCTTTGTTTGGTATGTGGAGTTGAGATCCCGAAAGCGGGTTATAAAAAGATAGATCTTTCTGCCTTTGACGATTCCGATATCGCGGAAGAAGTGGAGGAATGGATCATCGCGCTTTCTTCTTTCGAAAAAGCAGAAGAAGCTTCCGACTTGGAAGACGGTTTTCTCGTCCTTTTTGTGAAGGTGTTCTTATTTTATATTTTCTTTAAGTAGAAGGTTCTAAGGGAAGTTGAAATTTCCCTTCTAAAATTCCTTGGACGGTTAGATCTTCGTCCAAGTTTTCCCAACGAAGTGCATGGCCTTTTAATTCTAATTTAACTTCTTGGAGTTGTGAATCCGAGGCAGCTTTTAATAATTTGAATCTATCAGCGGGGAAGCCTAAAATTCTACCGTCGCTCAACTCTAAATAGATCATTCGATTCTCTACCCAGACCTTGATTCCGGCGGTTCTAACGTAAATTCTACTCTTACAGATTTGTAAAAATATCTTTCACCGCAGTAACAACATCTTCGATGTCTCCATCTGTCATCCCAGCGAATAGAGGAAGAGAAAGAGTTCTTTTATACATCGCGTCTGAATTAGGATAATTTTTTCTTTCGTATCCGAATCTTTGGTAGAATGGATGTTCGTATAAAGGAATAAAATGTAGGCTGGAACCTATATTTCTTTTTTGTAATTCAGAACAAAGAATGTCTCTGTTTATCTTTCCTGGAACAGTATCTACTTCGACTCTGAATAGATGCCAAGAATGTTCTCCGTCAATCGCTGGAAGAGGTAGATGTAAAAAAGGCAAGTCTGCAAATTCAGAGCGGTAGATTTCAGCGATTTGGATCCTTCTTCTCCAAAGGTCCTCCGCCTCTGCAAGCTGCACAATCCCTAGGGCGGCAGCGATATCACTCATATTATATTTATAACCTGGAGAAACCACTTCGTAGTACCAACCGGGACGTCCGTAAGTTTCCCTGTTGATTCCATGAAGTCTCATCAGTTTCATTCTTTCTGCAAAGTGAGCATGACGAGTGGTGACCATTCCACCTTCTCCGGTGGTGATTCCTTTAGTTGCATAAAAACTGAATACCGTAAAATCACCGTGAGTCCCGATCCTTTCTCCCTTATGAACTGCGGGGAAGGCATGGGCAGAATCTTCAATTACATAAAGATGATATTCTTTTGCGAGTGAATTGATGGAATCCATATCGCAGACTGCACCTGCAAGATGCACCGGCATTACTGCACGTACCGTCTTTCCGGTTTTTTTATGAACCAGATTCCCTTTGGAAAATACACATTCTCTTTGGATGGTTTCCCTTAAGGTAGCCTCAGTCATCAGGTTGAAGATTGGGTCCACGTCAGTCAGGATTGGTTCGGCGCCAAAATAGCAGACTGTCTCAGCGGTCGCGGTAAATGTTACTGTAGGAACAAGCACTGCGTCCTCGGAACAAAGTCCTATGGATTCCAATGCGAGATGCAGCCCGGCTGTTGCCGAATTCATGGCCAGAGCAAAATCTGCTCCGGTATATTTGGCAAATTCTTCTTCGAATTCTTTTACTTTTGGTCCTGAGGTGATCCAGCCGGAGCGAAGTACTGCCGCTACTTCTTCGATTGCCTTTTCGGAAATCGAGGGGAGTGCGAAAGGTAAAAACGTTTTTCTTGCTGTGATCATGAGACAAAATCCTCCGGCGCTTCTTTTAGGATCGGAAGATTTTCAGAAAAGATAAGGGGAAAACCTTCGGAATCTTTTTCCGAATTGAAATCCGACGGGGTTTTACTTACCCTGCTCCCGTGGGCGTGACCTTCTCAGAAATTTTGGAAAGAATCCGGATCTTAGACCGGGATGTCTCCGAATTGAACCGTCTGAAAAGCAGACTCCCCGCAGATAGACCTTATTCTTCTTCTCTTCAAATTTCTTTCGATAAACAGATCAATAATCTTCTGAACGAAAGGATCCGACTTTTGGATTTGGAAATTTCAGATCCGCCTCGTTGGCTTTTAGGAGACACGGACGCTTACGATTCCGGGCAAAGAACAGCTTCCGCGTTTTTGGAACCTGCGGACCTTTCCTCCAAAAAATTACAAGACCAGGATGTTATCAACCTGATCCGAGAATTGCCCAAGACGGAGATCCATCTTCACTTGGAAGCTTGCGTCAATAAGGATACCATGAAAAAACTCATGGCTAAAAACGGGATCCAACTCAGCGACGAAGAGTTCGAAGCTAAGTTTAATTTCAAAGATCTAAACGGTTTTATTCAAGTATTCTTCTTTATCCAAAGTTTGGTGAAAGAGCCTGCTGACCTTTATCATTTCGTGGGAAGCCTCGCGGAGTATATGAGGGCAAACAGAATTTTATACACCGAAGTATTCTTTGCGCCTTCTAAGTTTATCCAAAACGGTCTGGACTTCGACGAAATGGTAAGCCAACTTGTGGAAGGTATTAGAGAAGAAAAGGAGAAGGATGGCATTGAGATCCGACTTCTTGTGGACGTTTCTAGATCTTTCGGTCCTGAAAATGCGATGAACAACTTGAATAGGGTGCTGAAGCTCAAACATAAGGAAGTAATCGGTATCGGTTTAGGTGGAGCTGAGCTCATGGGACCTGCCAGAGATTACGCAGAAGTATTCAAAAAAGCTAAAGAAGCAGGACTGAGAACAGTTGCTCACTCCGGAGAAGACGACGGTCCTTGGGCGATTTGGGAAGCTGTAGAACTTTGTAAGGCGGAGCGTATCGGTCACGGGACTTCTGCCATCCAAGATCCTGAACTGGTAAATTATCTAAGAGAAAATAAGATCCCGATAGAGATTTGTGTTACGTCTAACGTGTTTACCGGAAAATATGTGCGTAAAGAACAGAACCATCCTGTTCGTTATTATTATGACCAAGGCCTTCCGCTTTGTATCAATACGGATGACCCTGAAATATTTAATGTCAATTTGACTTATGAATATTTTAAACTTTGGAGATTTTTGGACTTCTCCTTGGATGAGATTGTGGATCTGATCCGACAAGGTGTATATGCCACTTTCCATCCTCAAAAAGAAACACTTTGGAAGGATATGGAAGTGCAGATCAAAAAAGTAAAAGAGAAATACGGTCTTTTCGAACCTAGCGTCCGATAAATTCTACTCCTAATCGCTTAAATCGATCCGATACAGATTCAAATTCAGTCAAAATCTTTCTTGCAATCGTTATCATATTTCGTTTAGACTTCCCTTCCGGAGTTTATAATGAAATTGAAAATTTTCTTAGGCGTACTTCTTGTCTTAATCGTTTCGGGGATCGGGTATTTTTATTATTTGGGTGCATTCGATACGGTCCAAGTAAAAGAAGAAACTTTAGGACCGTTCTATATCCTATCACATGATAGGGTGGGGAATTATAGAAAAGTAGGAGAAACTTTCGAAGCTATCCAGAAAGAATTTCCTGAGAAGGGAGTTAAAAATTATAAACTTTTTGCGATCTATAAGGATGATCCGAATAAAATTCCGGAAGAAAAATTAAGATGCGAAGTAGGGGCCTTGTTTTCGGAACCTGTCACAGAGATCCCTGTCGGACTTTCTATCCAATTGACATCTAAAACAATCGAAAGAAAAAAATACTTAACTGTAGATTTTCCCCTCAGAAGTTTTATCTCAATCTTTCTCGGAATTTTTAAAGTATATCCGGTGTTATTCGAGGCATGTAAACAAAGAGGATGCGATTTAGACCATCAACCTTCCATGGAGATTTACGAACCGATTATAGAAAAACAGACGAAATATCTATTACCATTGGATAAATAAGTATTTTCAATATCCGAAAATTTCGGCGAAATAGTCGCCTATGAGCGTT
The DNA here is from genome assembly GCF_002812205.1 of Leptospira neocaledonica. Lineage (NCBI taxonomy): Bacteria > Pseudomonadati > Spirochaetota > Leptospiria > Leptospirales > Leptospiraceae > Leptospira > Leptospira neocaledonica. The sequence goes on along the minus strand of NZ_NPEA01000004.1, from coordinate 255,254 downwards.
TTTAAAACCTGGTTCGAATATTGCCGGATCCCGGAAAGGATTTGGAAAAGACTATTATCGATTGGAGTGGAAGACGCGCCCGGAGCAAGATATATAGTAGCCACTAACGCGGTAGTATTGATCACCGCACTATTTACATTAGTGTATTATATTATCTTTACTAGTTTTGGATTATTATTCCCGATCTGGTTATATCTGCTTTGGACAGTAAATATATTCGGATATGCATTCGTGCTCTTCCTGAATTTTATACGTTCTCATAAGGCAGCAAGATTACTGTTGGCATTTGTGGGGACAATGCAACTTTTGATGATCTCAAGGATCTTACCTCAGGAAGCAGGATTGGATCTATACATTCTTGCAAGTTTTGCATTTCCATTTTATATCTTCCCCCCAGAAGAAAAGAAATACATTTATATGATGGAAACTGCGCTTGCTCTGTTGTTCGTTTCCGTACATATTATTCCTTATTTTTTCGATCCAATACTTAGTTTGGATCCCAAATACGGAAGTTACTTTTATTTTACCAGTTTGATCCTTGTGGTAGCATGGTTTTCCTTTATCGGAAAAGAATTGGCACAGGCTGCCTGGGAGGCCGACCGTTCTCTCAAAGAAGAAAAAGCAAAAACAGAATTACTTCTATTGAATATACTTCCCAGAGAAACAGCGGAAGAACTCAAAAAAACGGGAAGTTCCGAACCAAGGCTAATCACCCAAGCCACCGTGTTATTCACGGATTTTTACGGATTCACTTCTATCGCGGAAAAACTTACCCCTAACGATCTTGTAAAAGAATTAGATTTTTGTTTTAGACATTTCGATTCGGTAACCGAAACTCATAGATTAGAAAAATTGAAAACGATCGGAGATGCATATATGTGTGTAGCCGGCGTTCCTTCTTATCGATCTTCTCATGCAGTTGACAGTTTGCTTGCTGCATTAGAAATGTTGGAACGTTTAGAAGAATTATCCAAATTGAAAAAAGGCCCTAACTGGAAGGCAAGAATAGGAATCCACTCGGGCCCCCTGGTCGCAGGAGTGATCGGCGCACGAAAATTTTCCTACGATGTTTGGGGAGACACAGTCAATCTCGCGAGCCGAATGGAATCCAATAGTGAACCCGGCAAAGTAAACGTAACTCAATCCATCGTGGATCTAACCGATGAATACTTCCAATTTAAATCCCGCGGAAAACTTCCGGTGAAGAACAAAGAAAAAACAGCAATGTATTTTCTATTAGGATTAAAGCCGGAATTCAGAGACAGAAAAAATCCTCGAAACCCGAACGGAAAATTTTGGGAAGAATACGGAAAACAATTCGGAAGAAGAGAGCCGATTATTTCATACTAAAAATATTTTGGCCGCGCCGCTCGCTTTGCTCGGGCCGGGCTCTCACCTCCGGTCAAAAAACTGCCTTCGCAATTTTTTGACCACGGCTCGATCCCTCGCGGGAAATGGAGAAAGTAATCATTGTGCAAGTAAATTCATGTTGTAGGAGCTCCTACAACATGAATCAGAATGGCCCCCACCCTGCGTTGGGATTGGGGGGAGTGGCTTGTGGGAGACCTGCCCTTCGCATATCAGAAATTTCTAATTCCGGCAACTGAATTTTGCAGCTCGTGTTGGAATTCCTACATTCGAATTTTTCTTGAACTTTATATTCTTGTTTTAGTAACCGCGGCAGCGATGCGCAGATCTTTAGTCCGGACGCAAGGCGTCCGGATGAGCGTTAGCGAAATCGAAGCAGCGCGACCCGAGCAGCGGTTTTATATAACCCTTGGCCACCGACTCGCATACGCGGTCGTTTTCTCGCTCCCTATAGCCGCTGCGAAAGGGCCGCCCTTACGCTTTCTCAGCTTCTAATTTTCTCCAAGTGATGTAGGAAACTGCAACCAGTGCCAAGAAAATGAATGGAGTCGCGAAGTTCGGATCTTTTGAGAAAAGATGAGATAGTCCGGCACCTAATACGTTAAAGGTGATTCCCGCATAAGCCCATTCTTTCAGTCTTGGAAATTTAGGATAAAGAAGAGCGAGTGCACTTAAGCCCTTTGCAGGTCCTAAAATTAAAGCTACATATGCAGGATAACCGAGATGAGCGAGTCCTTCTAAAACTTGCGGGCTCTGGCTTGTGTAGGCGTAGGCTCCGAACAAATTTCCAACAGCGATAAGACCTGTGGTGGCCCAATATAAAACTTTTATAACAGTTTTGTTCATATAGATCCTCTGATTTCGAGATTCGATATAGTTATAAATTCATATTCAATTGTAAATATAAATCGAACTAGAATGTTGATCGCTCATCTGCCGTTGGAGTTCTTACACTGCGGTTCAACAACCTAGTTCTAAGAAGACTCGATTTTTAAAAAAAGTCAAAGATAGCTGATAATGACAATTTGGCATCTTTATGTGTAAACTAAAATGCAATAAAATAGTTTACTTTTCTGGTCTTGTTTCGTCCTAGTGGTATTAGGATAAAGCCATGAAAATTTCTCTTCCATTCGATCGTTGGATCCTTCAGTTCAAGGAAAGGCCTAAACTTCTTGTTTGGTGGATTCTTCCAGCAACCTTACTTTTGATTCTTTTTATTTGGAGAAGTCGGAATTCCAACACGGACACTTCCGAGATTATTCAGGGTTCCATCATAGAATCTGTATATGGTCTTGCGACTGTTAGTTCTTCGGAGGTGTATCATCTCAGAGTTGCTATTCCTTCTGCCATCCGAAAAATTTATGTGGAAGAAGGGGATCAGGTCCAAGAAGGAACTCCTCTCGTAGAGTTTGATAGTTTCGGGACTATGAGAGCTCCTTTCTCAGGAATTGTGACTAACGTTGCTTATGAGACCAAGGAAACTGTGGTTCCTCAAACGCCGGTGGTCACAGTAATGGATCTTAAAAAAAGATATCTGACTGTTTCTTTGGAAGAGAAGGGGGCCGTACGGGTCAAAAAGGGACAAAAAGTTCGCATACGTTTTGAAGCATTGGGAGATAAAAACTTCGAGGGAGAAGTGAAGTCTGTATATCCTGCAGATGGACAATTCCAAGTGCATATCATTCCGATCGGAATTCCGCCTGAGATCCTTCCAGGCATGACTGCAGATATTGCGATAGAGACTTCGAGTAAGGAAAACGTGATATTGGTGCCGATTAAAGGTATCAAGTCCGGAAAAATTAAAGTATTAGAAAACGGTAAAATTCTTATCAAAGAGATCGAGACCGGACTAATGAACGGAGAGTATGCCGAACTTGTTTCTGGGGATGTACAGTTAGGAGATAAGGTGCTTGTCCAGGAGGATAAGTAGATGTTGTTTATCGCTCTTAGGCAGATGTCTGCTCGAAAAAAACAAACCGTTTTAACCTTGCTCGGAATTATCTTAGGCGCAACCGCTTATATAGTCATCTCCGGGATTATGTTGGGGTTAAGAGAGTATCTGATTGACCAGCTTGTGAATAACGATGCTCATATAAGAATTTCTTCTCAGGTAAAAATTATCGGCGAGAAGGATTTGGATCAGGTGCTTTTCCGTTCAAAGGAAATTCCTTTTTGGTCAGTTCCTCCTTCAGGAAGAAGGGATACCGAACAGATCGAGAATCAGGCAGGGTGGCAAAAGAAAGTCGCTTCCGACCCGGATGTAGAGGCAAGTTCCCCCCAACTTCAGATAAAAGTAATATATAGAAGAGGAAAGATTGCCGAGGCAGGAAGGATCATAGGAGTCAAACCTGAATTTCAATCCAAGGTTGCCAGGATCAAAGAGAATATCATCCAAGGTGATTTTTTAGAAATCAAAGAAAGCGGGAACAAACTTGTAATAGGGGAGGGACTGAGATTATTACTCGGCGCCAGAGTTTCAGACACTGTTTATGTCAGCACTGGAAAATCGGAACCGATTCCTTTTAAAATAGCTGCTTCTTTTCAAATGGGAAACAAGGCAATCGATGAAACCACAACGTTTGCAAATTTGGGAGATGTCCAAAATTTAGGCCAGACTCCTAACCGCATCAGCGATATTGCAGTTCGTCTTAAGGATGTTTCTAAAGCGACTTTAAAAGCAAGAGAATGGGCCGAATCCGGAGATGTAAAAGTGCAAAGCTGGGAAGACGTAAACGCTACATTTATTTCCTTATTTAAAATGCAGGATGCGATTCGTTATGCTTTGGTAGGAACTATTCTTCTCGTAGCAGGATTCGGAATTTATAATATTCTAAACATTGTGATCGGACAGAAAAGAAGGGAAATTGCAATTCTTCGATCAATCGGATATGAAGCGAATGACATCTTGAAAATATTTCTGATCCAAGGACTAATATTGGGAGTTGCCGGCGGAGTTTTAGGAATGTTTCTGGGAAACCTGATTTGCAGACGACTGGAACATGTGTCTTTTTCCAATCCTCTTATGCAAACTAAGTCAGGTATGATGATGGTATCTTTTGCACCTTCTATTTATTTTCAGGCGTTTTTACTCGCGTTCATTGCAACTCTGATTGCGAGTATTTTTCCTGCTCGATCGGCGAGTAAACTCTCTCCAATCGAGATTATTCGGGGGGAATAATGGGAATCATATTAGAAAACGTTAAAAAGAGTTTCGGAAAGCCTCCGACGGAAGTGATCAAGGATATCAGCTTGGATATCCAAGAGGGCGAGTTTGTTTCTTTAACTGGAAAATCCGGTTCCGGTAAAAGTACTCTTTTATATTTGATCAGTAGCCTGGATGATCCTTCCCAAGGTAACATCAGCATAGATGGAAGAAAGATCAGCTCCTTGTCTCAAACAGATCTGCATTCTTTTAGAAATCTTCATATGGGATTCGTATTTCAATTTCATTATCTTCTCCCTGAATTTACCGCTTTAGAGAATGTTCTGATGCCTGCCTTAAAAGCGGGAAAACTCAAAGAGAAAAGAGAGGATGCAATCCGTCTTTTGAAACGATTCGATTTGGGAGATAAATTGGATCATATTCCTTCTAAACTTTCAGGAGGACAGATGCAAAGGGTTTCTATTGCAAGAGCTTTGGTAATGAAGCCGAGATATCTTTTTGCGGATGAGCCTACTGGCGCCCTGGATTCTGTGAACGCTAAGATCGTTATGGATATCTTTAGGGATATCAATAAAACGGAGGGGACAACAGTCATCATGGTCACTCACGACCCTGATTTTGCTAAATCAGCTAAGAGACAGATCAAACTTGTGGATGGTATGATCTCCAACGGGAAGGGGGAAAAATGATAGAAAGAATTTTGGAAAGAACCTTTCTCCTATTTTTATCCTCCGGTTTTGCAAAAACGAATACGGATCAGATCGCAAAACATATCGGTATAAGTAAAAGAACATTATATAAATATTATGATACCAAAGATAAGCTCATCGATTCCGTTTTTGAACTTATGAGATCTAAGGTCCAGGCAAAATTTGACAAGGTTTTGCAGGATAAGACTAAGGATCCTATCGATCGTCTAAAGGAGATTCTATTCTTTATTTCCGATTTGGGTTCTAAAATATCCAAAACATTTGCAAAGGATATAGAAACCGTACGCCCGGATTTATTCATTACCATGAGAGATTTCCGGAAACAAAGGATATTGAGTTTAGCGGACCTTCTCCGGGAAGGGCAAAAAGCAGGACAGATTAGAAAAGACGTTACACCTGAGCTGACGATCGACATTTTATTAGCTGCGGTAGACGGGATATTAAATCCGACTTACTTATTCCAAAGCCCTTACTCGAATACAATGGCATTCGACGCGATCGTTACCATCTTCTTAGAAGGTGTACAGGAGAAACATTAAAGAGTTTTTAAATACGCCATGATAAACGGCTCTATATCTCCGTCCATTACCGCCTGAATGTTTCCGGTTTCGTGATCCGTGCGGTGGTCTTTTACCATATTATAAGGATGGAATACATAGGAGCGGATTTGGCTTCCCCAAGCGATGTCCTTTTTTTCTCCCGATTTTTTTTCCAGATCGTCTTTTAATCTTTCTTGTTCCTGTTCGTAAAGTCTTGCTTTTAACATTTTAAAAGCGGTGTCTCTGTTTTTGATCTGGGACCTTTCGTTCTGGCAAGCGACTACGATTCCGCTCGGAATATGTGTGATACGAACCGCAGAGTCAGTCGTGTTAACGTGCTGTCCACCTGCGCCTGAAGAGCGATACACATCGACTCTGATATCTTTATCTTCAATTTTGATATCTATATCGTCGTCCAACTCTGGACTAACGTGAACAGAAACAAAGGAAGTATGTCTACGTTTATTCGCGTCGAAAGGAGAGATCCTCACCAAACGATGTACTCCATTCTCGCATTTCATAAATCCGTATGCAAAATCGCCTATCACGTGTATGGTGGCATTCTTTATCCCGGCACCGTCTCCCTCTTGGAAGTCTACAACGCTATATTGGTATCCTTTTTTATCGAAATATTTCAGATACATTCTAAAAAGCATTTCTGCCCAGTCTTGGCTTTCTGTTCCGCCTGCACCAGGATGGATATTTAAGAATGCAGGTTTCATATCTTCCGGCTCGTTTAAGGCTCCTAAAAGTTCCAATCTTTCGAATTCGGTCTTTAATCTTTGGTATTCGGAGCTGAGTTCGTCTACTCCCTCTTCTCCTTTTTCGTCGAAAGTTAGTTCTACTAAATCAGGAAAATCTAATATATCCCTTCTGATATTGATCCAAGGGTCTAATTTTCTTTCTAATTCTGTCTTTTTTTGGCTGATCGATTTTGCTTGGTCCGGGTTGTCCCAAAAACTAGGTTCCGCGATACGATCATTAAAGGATTTAAGTTGATCCTGGTCTTTGTCCAGGTTCAGAAGTTTCCATCGATTTAAAAAATTCTCTTGAAGCTCTTTAGAAAGGCGCTTCAGTTCCTTGGCGTTCTTAACTTCCATTTCGGTCCAATAAAATATATAATATTAATCTAATTTGCAAATTTCCGGGATTGCGACCCGAGATCTTATTGTAAAAGGAGAAAGTGTCTATAGTCCGTCACAAAACTAAGTTTACCTATACATATCTAATCTTGGGCTTCAGGAGTCCGCCCTATTAGGCAGATTCTTATCGAAAAAGGGAATCTTCTCTTTCTTCTCTGGCTTCTTCCCAGCTAAATACCGTGTCTCTGAGTTGGGGAGTGTTTCCTTCCACCGTGGAGACCAATTGATATTCTTCCTTTCTGCCAAATTCTTCCGGAAGGCGTTTTAGGACAAGTTTTCCGGAACGGATCAGATCCAAAACATGAAGTAGGAATGGATCCCTTTCGGAACGTTGTAGTTCCTTCATAGAAGAATAAAAAGGCATGATCCCTTTATAAAACCAATCTACGGTCTCGTTTTTGCCTGGAGCCCAAAGTTGCTCTAATCTGATGGACTCCTCTTGTACCAAACTTTTGCCCTGGAAAGGTTTTTGCAGATGTCTGCATTGGAAATATAGTTCGTGATTGATCTCTCTCGGAAAGGTCCGGCCGTAACCTGCACCAATCCATTCTAACCATGCTTTCTTTTCTTTGCTAGGAAGTGCAGGTATTAATGCGAATAGATAGTTTTGATTTCTGAATACTCTAGATTGTGCCAGAAAATCCAAAACCTCGTATGGGATCATGTAATGGCCTGCCTGCCATTCTATTACTATCGGAACATTCTCTACATCTAGATATTCGTCAGGAGTTTCCTTTTGGACTACATCACCGAATTGAGTAAGTATATAAATAAAAGATAATAGTTCTCTGCGCGTCATGGAACGGATCAGAGTATCCGAATCTAGTTTTTGTTTTAAGGAAGCACGAATTAAATTATACTGCTCTAAAGGATATTGATGCGGAGATAGAATGATCCCGAGATGTTTTTCTAATTTGCGAAGGTTAGACCTTTCGACTAAATCGATATTTCCAGAAACTAGAAAGGGCATAATTAAAGAGCTTTACTCGCTATGTCCTTACGGAAGAAGGTTTTGGAAATTTTGAAACCGCCGAGATAAGAATAAACCTTATCCACAGATTCTTTTAAGTCCTTACCGTAGGAAGAGATTCCTAGAATTCTTCCACCCGTCGATATTAAGTTTCCATCCTTTTTTGAAGTGCCCGCATGAAAAACTACAAGATCTTTACTATTCGTTTCCGGTAAATTCAGAGGAATATTCTTTTCATAAGAATCGGGGTAACCTTCTGCGGCCAAAACGACTACGGTAGATGCTCCTGGTCTCAAACTTATTTTTACATCTCCGAGTGCCCCTTTGGCAGATGCCTGGAAAATTTCCAATAAGTCACCTTCTAACATGGGTAAGACACATTGTGTCTCTGGGTCACCAAATCTACAATTGAACTCTACAACTCTCGGATTTCCTTTTGCATCTATCATCAATCCGGCATATAGAAGGCCTTTATAAGGATTTCCTTTCTTACGGAAGATTTCGAATACAGGTTGAAAGACCAGTGTATTTACTTTTTCTAATGTTTCTTTCGTGACGATTGGGGCCGGACAGTAGGCACCCATTCCACCTGTGTTTGGTCCTTCGTCTCCGTCATACGCTCTTTTATGATCCTGGGCTGCTGGAAGAGTAAAATAAGTATTTCCATCACTTATCGCAAAGATAGAAGCTTCTTGTCCTTCCATGAACTCTTCTATAACAACTTTGGATCCACTTTTTCCGAATTTATTATCTAAAAAGATCTCTTTTAGTGCTTGTGTAGCCTGAGAGAGTTCAGTGCAAACAGTTACACCCTTACCTGCAGCAAGACCATCCGCCTTGATTACGATAGGTGCTCCTTCTTTTTGAACATAAGAATATGCGGATTCATAATCTTCGAAAGATGCATACTTAGCGGTGGGGACTCCAGCTTCTATCATCAATGCTTTTGCAAATTCTTTGGAGCCTTCGATCTGAGCGCAATAAGCAGAAGGTCCGAAAACCGGGACTCCAATCTCTGCCAGCCAATCTACTATGCCGTCAACTAATGGATCTTCGGGGCCGACCACTACTAAATCATATTCATTTTTTTGAATAAAGCTTTGGACTGAGGATTTGTTCTTTAGATCGAAAGAATTGGGGGCTAAAACTTCTGAATCAGGAAAGCCTCCGTTCCCCGGGAAAACATACAATTGGCTGAGTTTAGGGGACTGGCGAAGTTTATAAGCAATAGCACTTTCGCGACCTCCGGAGCCGATTAAAAGGATCTTAGACATAATATTTACCGCGGTTATAGAGTCCGAAAAATTAACCTAGTTTTTCCAAACCTTTTTGGAGAACTTCTTTTTTCTCACGGACGTTTTTCAGTTTTTCTTTTTCTTTTTCGATCACATCCGGATTCGCTTTTGCAACGAAATTCTCATTTCCTAATTTAGAAGCGAGTTTCTCTTCTTCTTGGATCAATTTCTGTAATTCTTTATTTAAGCGTGCTCTTTCTTTTTCGAAGTCTATCATTCCAGCTAAAGGAAGTATCACTTCTCCGAAACGGAACGCACCAACTGAGTCCGTTTTTTCTCCAGTATAGTTTGCATTCACTTCTATACTTTCTAGACGAGCTAATTGTATGATAGAGAACTCGAAGTCTTTTACTGCAGAAGCAACTAAAGGCTCTGAAGATTTCAGGATCACCTTACATTTTTTATCCAAAGGGACACCATTCTCTGCTCTTTGAACACGGATTTGGGTCACTACATCTTGTAGAATAATAGTTTTCAAAACACCTTCGTCTTCTGCAGAAACATTATAGGAGCCTGGGAAAGGAGTTTGGATCAAGAAGTCCCCATCGCTGAATACTTCGTAAATTTCTTCGGTTAAGAACGGCATAAAAGGATGAAGAAGTCCTAAAGCCTTAATTAGAATACTTGCAAGTACTTGTTTTGCGACTTCTTTGGATTCTTCGCCCAGTTTGCCGTAAATTCTGGGCTTAACTAACTCGATATACCAATCGCAAAAATCTCCCCAAACGAAATCATAAATTTGAGAAGCCATTTCGAAAAATAGAAATTTGGAATATGCTTTTTCGTAATTAGCAAGAGTTTCATTGAACCTATGGAGGATCCATTTATCCATCGGTTCTAATTTGGAACTGTATTTGGATTCCAGATCTTCTAACTTCCAATCCGCATCCATATTCATCAGGATGAAACGACTTGAGTTCCAGATCTTATTACAGAAGGAACGATAACCGTCTAACCTGCTTTCGTCAAAAAGAACGTCTTTTGCTTCAGGTAAAGTTGCGGCCAAGAAGAAACGGAAAGAATCAGTTCCGTACTTATTCATCATATCCAAAGGATCGATAACATTACCTATGGATTTGGAAAACTTCTTACCTTCTTTATCTCTTACTAATCCGTGAATAATAACTTTTTGGAAAGGAGCCTTACCTAAAAACTTCTTACCCATCATGATCATTCTGGCTACCCAGAAGAATATAATATCGAAACCGGTTACTAGTACGGATGTAGGATAGAATTTTTTCAGATCTTCTGTATTCTCCGGCCAACCTAAAGTGGAGAATGGCCAAAGTTGGGAAGAGAACCAAGTATCTAAAACATCAGTGTCTTGTTCCACTTCTGTGGAATTACATTTAGGGCAGTTATCAACTTTGGTTTCGGAAACTTCTATATGTTTGCAATTTTTACAATGATATGCAGGGATACGATGTCCCCACCATAACTGACGAGAGATGCACCAATCTCTAATATTGTTCATCCACTCGTAGAAAGTTTTCTCCCAAAGTTTAGGAACAAATTCAGTTTCTCCGGATTGAACTGCTTGGATAGCGAGTTCAGCCAAAGGTTTCATTTTGCAGAACCATTGAGTAGATAAGTACGGTTCTATAATTTCTCCACCTCTGGAGTTATGGCCGATAGAATGAGTATGTTCTTCTATCTTCTCTACGAGGCCTAAAGTTTGCAGATCATCGATTACTTTTTTACGAGCTACGAATCTTTCTAATCCCGCGTATTTCCCTGCATTCTCATTCAGAGTTGCATTTGGATTCATCACGAGTAATGGCTTGAGTCCAAGTCTTTGGCCAGCTTCGAAGTCGTTCGGGTCGTGAGCAGGTGTGATCTTAACTAAACCGGATCCGAATTCTTTATCTACGAAGGAATCGAATAATAGTGGAATTTTTCTACCAGTAAGTGGGAGTTCCAACTCCGCACCTTTTAACGATTTATATCTTTCGTCGTCCGGATGCGCAGCCACTGCAACGTCTCCAAACATAGTCTCAGGTCTTGTGGTGGCAACAATCAGATATTTGCCAGCCTGACCAACGATGGGATAACGTAGATGATAAAGTTTACCTTTTACTTCTCTATGTTCGACTTCTAGATCCGAAATAGCAGTCAGAGTTTTAGGACACCAATTGATGATCCTTTCTCCTCTATATATTAAACCTTCGTCATATAGTGTTTTGAAAACTTTGAATACAGCTTTGGACAATCCTTCGTCCATAGTAAATCTGGAACGAGACCAATCTACTGATTCTCCTAAAAGTTTTTGTTGGTTTTGGATCATTCCACCTGAGTGTTCTTTCCATTCCCAAACTTTCTTTTCGAATTCCTCTCTAGTAAAATCTGTTCTCTTTTTGCCTTCTTTGGCGAGTTCTCTTTCTACAACTACTTGAGTAGCGATCCCAGCATGGTCTGTGCCCGGAACCCAAAGAGCGGATTTCCCTTTTTTACGTTCAATACGGGTGAGAATATCTTGGATGGTATGATTGAGTGCGTGACCAATATGAAGGCTTCCGGTCACGTTTGGAGGAGGAAGGACGATTGTAAAAGATTCCCCTGCTTTGAGGTTGGGCTCAAAACTTTTTTCCTTCTCCCAGAGAGAGATCCATTTCGGTTCTACGCTGGTAGGTTCGTAACGATCGCTGATTTGTTTCTTCATAGCCTTCGTTCGGATAGAATTTTCCGTAGAAGGAAGAGGTCAAGTCGTACTGACTCCGTAATTAAGTGAGAATACATTAAAAAGGCCCTAGATGAATTCTAGGGCCTTGCAAACCTAAAGACCTATTTTATTAGTGAGATAGTTAGAGAACTGATCTTTCCTTATTGTAAGGTCTTTTTGAGCAATGTTTTCAGATAAGAAGAAGGGAACTTCTCCTTGTCCTTGATCAACACACAGTTCTTGCCGTTTTCCGATTTTGGAAACTTGGCACGAAATGCCCTTACAAAAGATTCTTCGCAGAAATAGACTGAAAGATGGTTTTTATGGTTCGAGAATGCGACCCATCGCCCATTCCTTTCGAAAGTAGGCATTCCATATTTCAGACTTTCTCTCAGATCCGAAAATTCTTCCCGGATCGAATCCACCAAATCCTTTAATTTTTCACTCCTTATGGAAGGAGTTTTTTCTAAATAATCCTCTACGTCCGGATTTGAATTTGAATCCAATCTGGGGAGTGTAGGAACTAAAGCATAAAGTAACATATTTTGTCCTAGGGGCAGGACCCTATTTCACTTAACCTGCGTTCGCAACCAATGGTAAAGGTTCCAAGCTTGGAGCAGAAACCGCACCACCTTTGAAAAGTTGAGCGAGCTCGCTCCAATCTTCTCTGCTAAAATAATCTAATCCGCCTTCCGGGCAGCCGAGCAGATCTTCTATCGTTTTATGATAAGAAAGCATCAAGTCGTAGATATCGGCTTCGGATTCTTTACTTCTTCCTAAAAGATAGAAAGCAACTTTTTCACCCAAAGCATCGCTTAGGTCGAAAATAATGGAAGTCAGGTGATCCGCTCTTAATGCACTTTTGAGTGATTCGTCCTGCTGGCCTTCTACGATTAAAGAAGCAAACAACGGAAAACTTAAGTCCACGGATTTGCGTCTGATTTTATCTCTCAATTGAAGATTGCTGGCGGAGAAAAGGGATTCTAAGAGGAAGCGGACTTCTTCTGCCTTACCTTTTTTCCAGTTTCTTGCAACTATGAGTGCTCGGCGGAGTTTATCTAGGCCGGTTCCTTCTAATCCCAAATCTCCAATCTCTGCTTGCATTGCTGCATGCGCTTCTTTTGCGAATTGAACTGCGATCTCTTCTAAAAGTTCTTCTTTGGATTGAAAATGGTGGTAAAAGGTTCCTTTAGCTATATCTAAAGCGGATAGAATGTCCTGAATGGATGTGGTTTCGTACCCTTTTTCGAAGAATAGCCGTCTAGATTCGTTGAGAATTCTTTCTTTTGTGGAGATTTTTGCTGGGATCATCGTGGTTCCTCCTGCTAAACCGACGGTCGGTATAGACCGTTAGTCGGTTTTGACAATACATCCGACTATGCGTCGGTCAAACATATTTCAAAACAACGGTCAAAAAAATCAACAAAGGAAACAAATAAAATGAAAAATGTTTCCTGACTTTCTGGCGGAAAAACCGGCGGTCGGTCGAGTTTGAAATATTTAGTCTTGAGAAGGGCGGAATCTAAATTCCAAGTCGTTTTCAAAGAATACGCTGCCCTCGGTTTTTAACGTTAGGCGAAATTGACTTAATCGATTAATTAGGAGGATAGATTTTTAGAATATAATATTTTTTTAATGTTTTTGAATAGTTCGTCGGCTTACATTTCAATCCTTATGATTTATCCCAAAAGGGGTAGGTTTTTGCCTAACGTGTTTGCTATGTCATCTATCAGACGCATTTAAAAAAACGAAATTCTGCTTTTTTTTAGACATATTTGCCTTAGTTGGAATTGTGACGGATAAGGTAATTGAAGGGTTCAACTTCGGTTAATTGAAAGTAAGTTTAACCGAATGTTAAAGGTGAAAATATGACGAAAAGATTTTTGAAACCAGCGCTTGTATGTATCGTTTTATTTGCGGTTTCTTGTAATAAGCCTATTAGCCAGGGCGATTGGCTTAATTCTATTTTTTCGTTTAATTTATCCGTAGGCCAAAAGAATTCCGGAAATGTAAACGCTTCTGAAGAAGTAGTTAATATGTATGCGGACAAGATCCGATCCGGAGCTTACCAAATTAATCCGGGAGCCCCTCAAACTTCTAGACTTTCCGTAAGTATGGGTGTTTCTACAGAAAGTTCTTCAGCTTTGCCTGATCAATTATGGATTGATTTAAAGGAAATCGAAGTCGTTTCTTCTTCCGGCGAGAGTACGATTCAAGCTACAAGTGCATTGTCTGTCGACTTGATACAAGCCCAAGCAAATCCGGCGTTACTTTTAAAAAAATTAACAATAGGCTCCGGTTTTTATAAACAAATTAAATTAAGATTATCGGATTTAGAAGGAAAGGCGGTTAAGTCCGGTCAGGAATACACCGTCACTATTTCGGGTAACGAAGAAATTATCATAAAACAAACTTCTCCCTTTGAATTGGTTACCGGACTTTCTACAAATCTGATGTTGGAAACGGATTTTAGTTCTCTTATTTTTATAGACGGTCAGGGATACACATTTACTCCCCAAATTAGTCTTAAAGAATCGAATCTTTCACTCCCTTTCGTGCAAGGCTTAGCTATCGTAAAATTCAAAACGGTAATAACGAAAAGTTTTAGCGAGGAAGGATATGCAGTTGTCGGTTTGGAATCCACGGACCTAATCCTGAAAAAATATGAATGCGGTGAGATATTTCCAATTTCGGATTCCTTAGGAGAGCTGGACACGGAAGCAAGTTCCGCTGTCGGATTAGATCGAACGTATCTTTTGGTCTTCAAGGAGGATCGTGATATTCTCGAAGCATTATTTGAACTTTCTGCGGATCCGAATGTAGAATCGGTTAGTTTAAATAATTTTGTGGATTCCAGCGAAACTGTTCCAAATGATCCGGCTGCAAACAAATACGGCGGATTCGGAAGAGAGCAGGTAAAATATTTGGATCCGATTCGTGCATATGATGGCTGGGACATTACCAAAGGTAGTCCAGATATCACAATTGCAGTTATAGATACCGGTATTGACGATGGGCATCCTGATTTGGCGGGACGAGTAATCCAAGGCCCTTCCATTCGATTGGTGACGGACACGTTATTCTTAGTATGGGATAAGACTATTTTAGTCGTTCCTTATTTAAAGACCGTATTGGGTCCGAGTTTTATTCCAAAACTTCCTTTATATTACTCTTCTTTTCATGGGACTCACGTTGCAGGAATTATAGGCGCAACTGCTAATAATAGTCTAGGAGGAGTGGGGTTAAATTGGAATAGTAAAATCCTTTCTATTCCAGTTTTTGATTATTGGGCTTCTGAAAACGATTTAAGAACTACTGATCTTCAGGTCGGAACTGGTATCTTGGAAGCGGCAAGACGTGGCGCAAAAGTGATTAATATGAGTTTGGGGGGCGAAGGTTTTTTTATATGCCAGTTGGGTTGTTTACGCACTATTTTCTCGCACCAAACTGAAAAGGATGCAGTTGCTTATGCGTATGCCAAGCGGATTGTTTTAGTTGCTTCCGCAGGAAATGAAACCAAGAAAATTTCTCCTTTTCCTGGAACTGCAGAGGCACCAGGTGCTTATCCTGCTAGTTTTCCGGAAGTGATTTCGGTTAGTGCTTTAAGTTACGGTTGGAGTTATAACCAATTAACGTATTTTTCTAATTATGGAAAAGTGGATGTAGCTGCACCAGGAGATCTCATATACTCTACTACATTACAAAATTCATATATTTATGCAGCCGGAACTTCCATGGCGGCTCCAATGGTTTCGGCTCTTGCAGGGCTTGTTTTAAGTTTAAGACCCGAGTTACATCCGAGTATTGTAAAAGAAAAAATCTGCAATAATGCGACTAGTTTAGGAACAACTGCAGCTGCTATTGAGAAATACGGGTGTGGCAGGCTTAATGTCGGAAATACTCTGATTACAATGAATTCGGAATTTCCTCCTCCTCAAATTACGTCGAATTGTGGAGCACCTGGGCAGCCGGCTTGTTGGGCGGGAATGTATTTAGCTCCTTGGTCACATCAGTTTACTGCAACCGATGGCCTTCCGCCATATACATGGTCTGTAGTGAGCGGAAGGCTTCCCGGAGCTGCTGGATCTACACAGTACAATACTAACACCGGTTATATGTGGGGGCCTGCGACTTTCTGGTGGGGACCAGGTTGGACTTTTGAAATGAAAGTGACCGATGCAAGAGGTAATTCGGATATCAGAAGTTTCTACTTCATATCTACTTTGTAGATCTTTTGTCAGAATATTTTAGTTAACAGTTTTGTTAGATTAAGTAGTTTAAATAATAGAATCTATTTTATCTAACAAAACTTTATATCCATTCTCTCCGACCGTCTTTGCTCCTAAAGAGAATTCGACTTTTTGCCTCAAGTCCGTAAATGGAATATTATATTTTTCTAAAATATGAGAAAGTTCCCTATGAATAGGCGAAATGGAGAAGGTTGCAGAAGGGATTTTTAAGAACAGGGCCTCGAACAGACTTTGGCCGAAATATCCCAAGAATTTTTCGGAAGATCTCAATGTTTGCAAGTATTGGACTCTTGAAAGTCTAGAATAATATTGTATCTCGTTTGTTTGAGGAGGAGTTCCTCCGATCCGGATCTTTTTTTTAGAGGAATTTTGGACAAGGAAGCTATCTATATTTTCAGATTCTTCCTTTCCTAGGTTTCCCGCGTAACAAAAGATTTCATACTCTTTATGAGAACTTTTTTCTTCGTTTGTTGCGGCTGAGATCAGATTCGGAGGGATTAGGATTTGCTCCCAGTTAAAATTACGATCGTTCCCTGGATGGGGAAGAAGGTCCCAAAAATCGTATTTCCGTTTATAGTCCGTTTTAAAGTTTATGTTATCGGCCAATACCAAGTCACGGGCTTCGGGAGCCAACAAGCTCCTATCTTCTCCGAAATGATCTAAGAGTAAAACTTTCGTTTTTTGATAAGAGATCGGGATCTTAATATCCCTATAATCTATTAGAAGAATATTATATTCTCCGTCTTTCGGAAATGTAGAAAGCCATTCAGGCTCCCAGCCTCTATACGGTAAGAAAGAATACAGAAGAGAAGTCCTAGAAAAATGTCCTGAACCGAATTCCTTTGCGGGAGCGACCAATACTGCGACTTTTCCTTTATATGTTTGGTTCGGAGAAGGAAGAGCGAATTTTACCTGAGGAACATCCAGGTTCTTTTGGAATAAAGAAGGTGATTCTTTTTCCCATTCTAAAAATTCTTTCGTATTAAAATTGCCAATAGACTCGAACGATTTCTGAGTAAGTAAGTCAGAGACGGTTTCAAAGTCTTCAGGAGTATCCACAGTTAGTCTGAAATTTGCCAGCCTGGAAACTTCTTCTTTTGTCAGTAGACTAGGGATAGCGGTAATTTTGTATAAATTCGGATCTTCTTTTATATGAAGGCTTACATGTTCTTTATGTCTTTCTTCTTGTTGTGAGTTTGAAAGATTTAGAAGTGTAGAAGTCCTAAAAACTTCTCCTCCGGTTCCAAGAGGTAATCCTTTAAAATAGGCCAGATCAGAATCAGATTCTATGAACGTTTGGATGAGTAAATCTAAATGAGTCGTGTCATAAAATGGATTGTCCCCAGTTAGCCTAAGGATTGCATCCGCATTGAATTTTTCGGAAGCAAGAATATACCTTTGTCGTACATCTTCCAAAGGCCCGAAGAAGTGGTGCATTCCGTTCTTCTCTAAAAAAGACTCCAGTTCTAAATCTCCTTCCGGGATTAGGTATATGATCCTGGAATTCGGTAAGATCTTTAGAACCCTGGAATGAATATGATCCAAGATCGTTTTGTCCGAATTGGGAGGAATTGGACGGATTACTTTTTTAGGAAATCTTGTGGATCCGGTCCTCGCCTGTATAAAAGCGAATAAAGAACGGACCTTAGGTTTAGGCGTTAAATGTATACCACTCATCGCAGGAAATACAAGGGGCAGGAATGGTTTCATGTTCTCCTTTTGCAGAAGAAGTGAAAAATGGATTTCCTTTTGCCCAAATCTGTTCCAAGGAGTCTTGATTTAAATTTCCGATAGAATGTTTTTTGGAACCGGGAGTTTGTTTGCAGATAGAAACTTGGCCGTCCGCATTTAAATATAGATCTCTGGAGATATGCCAGCAAAAATCTCTACCTAAAGGTGTAAGATCCGAGGCTCTCCTTTGAGGAAGAATATCCGAGTAAGAATTATATTTTTGTAAAATGATCTCGTATCCTTCTTTTTGGGCCTGTTCATACCAGGAATCCAATTCCGTATCTATTTCTTGGATTTTTAGGAATTGCAAATGGATAGAAGATTTAGGTAAGACCTGAGAAATTGCCGTCAGATTTTGTAAAACCTTGTCAAGGTTGTCTTTCCCATAAAGTCCGGAATAAACTTTTTTGTCTCTGGTGGTTAGATTTACGATCAACGCGATCTTCTTCTTTTCTTCTTCTTTTAAAGAAGAAAGCATTTTAATAAAATCGGAGAGATCACCATACAAAGCGGATTCGATAAACAGTTCTTTTAGATTCGGAGAGGTCAGAGACTTTTGGACTAACTCTGAAAAATTCGGATGGAGACTAGGTTCTCCCAATCCACCGAAACATACACTATAAGGGAGTCCTAAAGTTTCCGCTTGGGATAAAAGTTTGTCTAAGATCCGAGGATCTAAAGTGATATTATCTTCTTCCGGTTTTAGATTTTGTCTAGGGCAAAAATTACATTCGTATTCGCAGCCTCTATACAATTCTATTTCGTAATAACTAGGAGCGGAGCGAAATATTTCAGGACGGGAGATCAGAAAGGATTGGATTTCATCATACTTCCAGTTTTCCTTCTCCTTTAAAAAAGAAGATAAAAGTCTGAACGATCTAGGATTATTTGAGGAGAAGTCTAATCTCCATTGTCGGATATCAGGAGATGTATAAAAAATTTCTGTATCGAATTGATTGATATTCTTGGCTAAAAAGTCCTGGGTTCCGCCTGCATAACCTGTCGGAAGACTTCTTACAAATTCTCTGGAAAGAATTCTAGGCACAATACCTGGAGGAAGATTTTCCGAATAAGAATACTGTGCCAGATATTTTTCATGACGAAGTATCAATTCTTCCGTAAGAGTATGGTCCAATATAGGCGCAAATCCGTCGAAAACCAAAAAGCAGGTCTCATCCCATTCCGGATCTCCAGTCCTGGAGGCGGGGAGCGCTTCACAGATTTTAGAGAAAAATTCGGTTTCCGATCCGGATTCTAAAATTATAAAATCAGAATATTCTAATTTGCTGCAGATCTTTTTAACTTCATCAATTGCCCCGAATTTTCGATTAGAATATACTGGGATATTTTTTAAGACGGAGGATAATTTCTTAAGAGTAAGTTCTAAATACAGAAGAGATGTCTGCTGATCTATATTTCCCTTTACGGAAATAAGATCTTCGGGACGATAAAATACGACTGCTTGGGGAGGATATTTCATATTTTGTTCGAGATCCGTTTCGCTTCGAATTTCCGAACTTAATCCAAGTTGAAATGTTCTTGTTGGTCCGGGATCTTATTCTCTTTTTTATACGCTTCGTCGAAGATCTGTATCGGCACAGTTGACCTGGATTCTCTTACCCATTTTATAAAATTTTCATCTTCTTTTTCACGGCTGAGAAGATTTACAATTCCTTGGCGTACGTTTTCCAAAGGTGTAGGTCTTTTACCTTCTACTTTAACGATACAATAACGTTTTCTTTCGTCTCTGAATACTTCTGAAACGGAACCGACAGGTACTGAGGATAATGCCACAGCAACGGAACGGTTTGTTTTATATAATTCGAAAGAAGAGATCCAATCGATAAGTCCTTTTCTGGCTCTTAAGCCTGCATCGGTATTTCTGGGAGAACCTGCGATCAAGCCGAAGGACGCGGGATCGGATAAAACGCTTTTTTTAATCTCGGTTGCTTCTTTGTGGATTCTGGATTCTTCCGTAATGGAATCATTATTAGGAGAGATTGCGATCTGTCTGTATTGTACTTCGAATCCTACTTTTTCTCTATTCTGAGCATACCATGCACGGATATCTTTATCGGAAGGAGGGTGGTTTGGCACCTTGTACTGCATGAGCTGAGTTTTTTTGATTTGGTATGGAAGTTCCGTATACCATAATTCATAAGACATTCCGGAGCTGGATTCGACCGCCTTTTCGAATTGTTTACGAGAAGTGATCCCCATAAACTCCATTCTTTTTTCGATCTCGCTCTCTAATCTTTTTTCGTTCACCTGAATGGATTCGTCTTCGGAAATAGAATCCACTACAGCTCTATCTATCAAGAAATCTATGATTCTAGTGCGGAGAGATTTTCTCATGTCCTCGTTTTTGAGGTACTTGGTAAGCCTTTGGTATTTATCTTGGGCGTCGTCAAAATCCAATTCGCTGATGGACTGGTTTCCGACGGTTGCGATAATCCTATTCAAGGATTCAGCAGGCCGTATCTCTGAAGTGAATACACTTAGAGAAACTATACCGGAGAATAAGGCGAATTTACGCGAAAATGAAGCTGAGGATCCGGGAAAAATTCCTAACACAGGGAAAAGGATGTTCCCGATCCTCTCCTGTTCAACCGTTTTTCGACAGCCCGAAGGTCTCGTGGATCTTGTTTACGGCAATTTCTGCATGAATTCTTGGTATTACACAGGAGATTTTAATCTCAGAAGTGGAGATCATTTCAATATTGATCTCTTTTTCCGCCAAAGCTTTGAACATTTGAGCAGCCACACCTACATGGGATTTCATGCCTATGCCTACTGCAGAAACGATAGAAATCTCCTCGTTAATCTCAGGCTTTTTGGCTCCTTGAGAATTAGAGAAGGATTCCAAAATAGGAAGAGCTTGGCCTAGGTCTTTTTTAGGAACTGTGAAAGAAATTGTGTTTCTTCCATTATAAGGAGAAGATTGAACGATCACATCTACAAGAATGTCTTTAGAGCTTAAGTCTCCGAATAGAACTGCGGCAAGTCCAGGTTTATCTGGAACATCCGCGATTGTAATTCTGGCTTGGTCGTTCTTTGCGGTAACTCCGCTTACTTTCAATTTTTCCATAATTTTGTCCTCGTTTACAACCAAAGTCCCCGGATTATTATTAAAGCTGGAACGTACATGAATTACCACGTCATAGTTCATTCCTAATTCCACACTTCTGGAATGAAGAACGCCTGCGCCTAAGCTTGCGAGTTCCAACATTTCCTCATAAGTGATTTGAGAATGTTTCGTGGCTTGGGGAACCACTCTTGGGTCCGCAGTATAAACTCCGTCCACATCTGTATAAATTTCACATTCTTTTGCGCCAAGCACAGCAGCTAACGCTACCGCAGAAGTATCCGAGCCACCTCTTCCCAAGGTAGTGATATTTTCGTTTTGATCTATCCCTTGGAAGCCTGCTACGATCACGACGTTCCCTTCGTTTAACGCCGCATCTATTCTAGAACGATCCACTCCTTGGATCTTTGCATTGGAGAAGTTCCCATCAGTGATCATCTTGATCTGAGAACCTGTGAATGATTTTGCAGGAACTCCAGCTTCCCAAAGAGCCATTGCAAGAAGAGCGATCGAAACCTGCTCTCCGGTAGACAATAACATGTCCATCTCTCTCTTCGGAGGATTTTTGGTGATCTTATCGGCAAGATCCACTAGCTCGTCCGTAGTATGCCCCATTGCGGAAACGACTACGACAACATGGTTGCCTTCTTCATGATAACGTTTAATTCTTCCGGCTACGTTCCGGATGCGATCAGGAGATCCTACAGATGTTCCCCCGTACTTTTGAACGATTATGTTTGCCATCGCTGCCTACCATCTTTTTGGGCTCGGAGCGGGGATCAAGAGAAATCAAATAAGAAGGAAGGGAAAGAATCCTTGTTTTCAGGGAAAGTCGGCCGATCTTTATGGAGAGTTCTCCCTTCTTCGGGAGAAGGGGGGCCCCATTTTTTCTCCTATCGATTGGTATCTAATCTTAGCCTATATCATTTTCGCTTTTTCGGCTGGGCTTCTTCTTTCCTCTAAGGCCGGAGAAAGTTTGAGCTCCTACTTCGTCGCAGACAGAAAACTTCCTTGGTGGTGGCTCGGAACTTCTATGGTGGCGACCACATTTGCTGCGGACACTCCTTTGGTCATCACAGGAATGGTGGCCATGGACGGGGTTGGCGGGAACTGGCTTTGGTGGAGCTGGGCAATCGGTTATTTGATTATTACGGTATTCTTTGCAGCTTCTTGGAGAAAGGCAGAAGTTCTTACGGATGTAGAATTCGTAGAATTACGATACTCCGGAACGGGTGCCGCGATACTCAGGGCCTCCAAGGCTTTCTTCTTAAGTATTCTTTTTAATTCCATCATATTGGGCTGGGTCTTTAAGGCAATGTCCAAGATCACTGCTCCCTTCTTGGATTGGAACGTATTACTCGGTGCAGAAGTTTTCGGATCCATCTCGGAAGCCTGGCCGAACTTTCTAATATTAGGAGATTTGAATACTACACTCACAGTTCTTATTCTTTTCTCAGTTGTAGTGTTTTATAGCAGTATGGGTGGGATCCAAGGAGTAATCCTGACTGACTTATTCCAGTTTGCTTTGGGAATAGGCGGTGCAATCGTATTTGCGATTTTTGCGATCCAATACGTGGGCGGCTTAGAAGGTCTATATTCCAAATTAGAAATATTATATCCAGGAAAATCAGAATCTATCGTTTCATTTTGGCCAAGGATAGGGGAAGAAGAGCATGGACTTCCTCTTCAAGTTTTTCTAATATTCATCGGTGTGCAATGGTGGATCCAATATCATTCAGACGGATCCGGATATTTAGCTCAAAGATTACATACTGCAAAAACTCCTAAGGATGCGGAACTAGGTTCTCTTTGGTTTAATATCGCAAACTTTATTTTACGCACCTGGCCTTGGGTACTGACTGGGTTGGTATGTTTGGTAGTATTTCCTTTACAAGATGCGGATCTATTTCAACCGGAAGGTGTGGTTGTTCAATCCGATAGAGAGATCGCGTATCCAGTGCTTATGAAAATCGTTTTACCTGCAGGTTGTTTGGGATTGGTGTTCGTGAGTTTGATGGCCGCGTTCATGTCCACTGCGGACACTCATATTAACTGGGGTGCCAGCTATCTAGTGAACGATCTATATTTAAGATTTTTAAAACCGAATGCAGGAAATAAAGAAACAGTCATTGCAGGAAGGATCGCAGTAGTTCTCATGGCAGGGATTGCTATCTTAGTTGCAACTCAGATGAACTCTATTGCATCTGCTTGGAAGTTTTTCTTGGCAATGGCCTCCGGTTTAGGTTTACCTCAAATCTTAAGATGGATCTGGTGGAGACCAAACGCATGGACAGAATTATCCGGAATGGGAACTGCTCTCGTTCTTTCATTAATTTTATATAAAGTATATCCGGATGTAAACGCAGATTATCTTTTATTCTTCACTGCATTAGGAAGTGTGATCGTTTCTATTTTAGTGACCTTCTTGACTGCTCCCGTTCCGGATCAGGTGTTAGATGCATTTGTGGCTAAGTTACACCCTTTCGGTTTCTGGGGAAAATGGGGTGGAGTTTCTGCTCGTAAAAAATTCTATTCCCGAATTCGGATCTGGTTATTAGCAATCTTCTCCTTATATGCTTGGCTTTTTGGTATAGGCTATATTCTACAATTGAAATATTCATTAGGCGGTATCTTCCTTATATTCGGAGTAATTTCGGGACTTATAGTTTTGAAGTTATGGGGAAAGAAGGATTCAGTTTCCTAATATAAATTGTCTTTTTGACGATCGCAATTTTCTGCCCATCCGGATCTAATACTTCTATAAAATAGATCCGAGTTGTTTTCTTTTGACAATTTGATTAAAACTCTAGGGCTTTGGGATTAGAAACCTCTTTGGATCGATGAGAAAAAAAGCTTTTCATACCAGGGCTTTCCGGTCAGTAAGATACGTTTCCGGAAAGAAAATCCGAGATTCTTCTCGGAGATAAAAATAATAAAACAGGTGTTATGTTAAGGAGAGAAACATGCAATTAGGTGCAGTCGAAAAGGGGCTACTTCCGGCTCTTTTAGCAATCGTAATGCTCGGAATGGGTTTCGGGCTGGCAATCGGAGACTTTAGGCGGATTTTTACAACTCCTCTCCAAACCTTGGTCGGTACCTTGGGTCATTTTGTGATTATGCCTTTGGCTGCTTACGCAGTTGTATTGATCTTAGGTTTGGAATACGAACTCGCGTTAGGCGTTATTCTTGTGGGATCTTGCCCTAGCGGAACTACTTCTAATTTGGTTAATTATTTGGCAAAGGGAGATGTTGCTCTTGCAGTTGTGATCACTGCACTCTCTACACTTCTTTGTCCATTGCTTACTCCGGTGATTGTTACATTTTTCGGTTCCTTATTGGACCCAACCGGCGCAAGTGTAATGCAGATCTCTTTTGTGGAGATGCTCAAAACTGTTGTAGTGATTATAGTGCTTCCGATTTCCATAGGTATGGCAGTAAAACATAAGTTTCCTAATATTGCTCAGAAGATTGAAACTCCTTATAAAATTTTCTCGATTCTCTTCTTGGTTTTCGTAGTTGCTTTTGTAACGTATAAGAACAGAGACAATTTTATAGAAATGGTTCTTTTAGTAGGACTTGCGGTCATTCTTCATAATACATTCGGATTTATAGCAGGTTATCTTTTTCCTAAGGTACTTGGGATTGCGGAGAAGCAGGCAAGAACGATCTCTATCGAAGTTGCGATCCAGAATACCACTCTCGGTATGACTCTTGCGATCCAATTTTTTGGACCTAAGGTGGCTCTTCCTTCTGCGATCTTCAGTATTTGGATGTACATTGCGGGAATAGCGATGGCTCTTTTCTGGGGCTATGTAGTTCCACTAAAAGAAGAAAAAGCGGCTTAAGGATTAATGAAAAAAAAGAAGGCGGCATTCACCGCCTTCTTCCGAGAGATCATAGTAAGAGATTAACTAACGCGAACCAGAAATTCGTTACGTTTGCATCGTTTGGATTCACACTTTCGAAGAAACTTCTGAACGTAGAACTTCCTAACAGATAATCGTTAATGAAGGTCCCGAGTGTAATTCCGGTATTTTCTATCTCTGTTCCGGTAAATTCCACAATAGAAGTACAATGGCTATCATTGATACTTCTGTAATACGGTATAAAGTATTCGAGATTCGGATACCTATCGTATTGAGCCTTCAAATTCTCGATGTCTTGACCCCATAGAGTAGAAATGATGTATTCCTTATCCGCCGGATTGTTTTCATCCAATCCATAGAATCTTGCATAAGAATACATGGAATAATTGGCATCCCTTCTGAATAGAGTGATCGCCAATTTGTCGCTCGGATATTTTTGGGCTAGTGCCTCGCTGATCTTCCCATAATCCGCACGGATATCCACGGAAGGGAAATCCGGCTGGGCCTTACCGATAAAATACTCTGTATTCCAAGCGTCTTTGATCTTTTGATGCAAAGGCCATTGGTTCCCAAACCCAGGGGCAGGGAATATAGGGCCTGAATCATTCAATAGATAACTTTTGGAAGGACTTAAAGCTTTTCTAATGAAGTGATAATTGATCAAAGATCCGGCTCCACCTGCGCTACATCCGGATACGAGCATCTCTTTTGGCTTATTAAAGTTATTCTTCAGCCAATTGATAACCAGCTCCATATTCTTAGCGCCTACGTGGCGATAGGTAATCGGAGGATTCTGTCCGGTAGGATCAGAATATGTCGCGACCTTATTACCAGCATACACATCTCCGGTGCAGTATGGAAGAAAGACCTTATTCCAATTAGAAGTCTTAACGTTTTGTCCAGTCGGATGGTTTCTTAATATGATCGGAGAGATTACCGCATTCGGACTTCCGCCAGGAACATTCGGATCTATAAACGCTCCGAAGTTCATGTGGTTATCAGGAATACCGTTCGGATTTGCAGCTCCTCTGATACCAGTTTGCCCTGTGCAACTTTCGTAATCCCAACATGCTCCTCCAGGTTCTAGATATACCAACAGTCTGCTCGAATATCCTAAAATCCAATCCAAGATCCCATCAGCACGATCCACGAATATTTTATAAGGTGTTCCGTTGCTGCATACTGCTCCCGGAATGTATACTACATCGTAGGAACCATAGACAACGCTCGTTAGATCGTCCAAAATATTCTGGGCTTTCGGATCCGTGTTATCTAATCCAGCCAGATTCCCCGCACCTTTTTCCGGAGTTTCTAAAAGTCCTCCTAATAAAGCCAGGTCTTGTGCATTGTTCGTATTTTGGTTGGGACTACAGTAGAATGACGTTACGGATAACGCTAGTACTATTCCCCCTAACCATATTCTCTTCACATCTTTCATTTTGATTTGCCTCCAGTTCTTAACTCCCTATTTCGCTTTTGATTGCGGAAATTCTAATATTACCTTGGCTCCTCCGAGTGTTTCGGAATTGCCTAGGCGAATACGGATTCCCATTCTATCTAATAATTTTTTAGCTAATGCTAGTCCGATCCCACTAGAAGATTCGGAGCCAGTAGGTTTTGCAGAGAGAATGGAAAATTCCCTGAACATATTTTTTTCGTCTTCGGGTTGGAACCCTGGTCCTGAATCTTCTATTTTGATGATTAGGATTTTTTCATGTAATTCCGAAACGAGTTCGCTTTTGAGGGAAATTTCTGAACTTTCCGGAGAAAATTTGGCGGCGTTACTTAAAAGATTATCGAATACTCTATACAATATTTGCGGATTTGCCTGAAAGTAAATATTGTGCTCTGATAGTTCATCTCTTACCTTTATGTTTTTTGAGGAGAATAAGAAGTTTAGATTACATGCTACCGATTTTAATAATAACTCCGGATCTAATTTTTGGGTTTGGTTCTCGATGGTTTCTATGTCACCGGAACTTGCGAGATATAAAACGTCTTCTATCGATTCTAAAATTTTACGAGAAGTTCTATCGATATGATCCAGAATTTCAGGAGGATCTGCATAGGAAGAAGCGATCTTATTAGAAGGAGAAATATGGCTCGGTTCTCTCGTATAAAGACCTACTAAACTTAAGATTCCTGTGACAGGACTTTTGAGATCATGGATTGCGATTCTTAAAATTTCAGATTTTCTGATCGATTCCATTACCAATTTCCGATTCAGATCTCGGATAGATTGTTCCTTATGAAATGAATTAACCTTAGTAAGAAAACTGATCAGGTCCAATAGGATAGTCATGACCATTGTGAAGAAAAAATTTTGGATCAAAAAGGACGAGTTCTTGCCCAACCAAAACATAGCAGCGAAGAACACTGCGTAATTTGTGAAATAGATAATTTTCTTCGTTTTATCAGGATAACGAAGAAGAACGGCTATTCCTAATTGAGTAAATGCGAATAAGGAAATATCCGTCCCAAATTGAAAGATGAGCAGGTTCATCGCCGTGCCTGCGGACGTTAAGAATAAGGTTCCTGCTACCGTGAGCCATCTTCTACTGTTTTCACTTTTTAGAATGGGAAAATTCAAAAGAGCGGTAAAAAGAAAACAGCCTGGAATAAAAACAGAGTTATAAATTAAGAGAGGAAAATATCCGGAGTTTTTGAGAAAGTCGGTCCAATCTAGGACGGCAAAGGGAATATAAACTACGAATAAGAATGGAAAAAGATATCTGAGGATTAAATACACTTCGAAGTAAGCGGATCGGATAAATTCTTCGTTACTTCTGAGCTCTCTTAGGATCTGAAAATGTCTCTTTATAAATAATAGAAAGTTCTTGGTCCGAAATCGAATGGCAACGTAGAAATGTTTCACAATAAACCTAAAACCTTATGATTCGAGTTTTTGAATAAAGAGAGGAGTTTACTTCCCTGGGATCGACTAACAGGAATATTGTGATCAGTATGCAATAGTAGTCGGTAAGTAGTAGGTGTTTTGAATAAGATCTTTTTGACCTCCTCCAATCGGACCAGATAACTTCGGTGGGCTCTGAAAAATCCATGGCCTTCTAAATCTTTCTGGAGTTGGTCTAAAGTTTTTCGGACCTTCTCCACGTTTCCATCTTTAGTAAATAATCTGGTATAATTTCTTTCCGATCTTGCAAAAACTATATTCTCTGGCTCTATCAGATTGATCCCTTCTTCTTTTTTGAGAGGAATTCCTTTTGGAGAGAATGTATTAGGATTGGATGAAAGGTATCTTTGGATAGAGATTCCGAATCTTTCTCTTGTGATCGGTTTTGGTAGGAAATCCAACACGGAAAATTCGAAAGCTTTTACTGCGTTGTCTCTCTCGGAAGATACAATGATTGTCTGAAAAAAACTTCTACTTTCGATTTCTAAAAGTTTAAAACCAGTTTCTCCTTGGAGATTAATGTCCAAGAATAATAAATCCAGAGGATTTTTGCGTATAAATTCAGCTGCAGATTCGGGATCAGAAACTGCATGAATACTTTGTATCCGTTCATTCAAAAATTCTTTCGCTAAGATTTCCAAACAACGAGAGGACAATATATCATCTTCTACGATTAGGATTCGCATACGCGGGAGTTTACTCCAGGTTCTAAAACTAGTCAATTTATTAGGGACAAAGAGATCGTATTGGGGGACGAATGGATCGTTTTATGTAAAACAATTGTTATTAATAACGCTTGGATTTTTTGTACAAAATTACTAATAAACTGATATACGTTATGCGAAATATGTGAGGTCGGAAGAAGTTTGGAAATTTATTTTGCAACTGAAAATCATGTTGGAATTCCAACATGTAGGAGATCATATTTGATTGATTTTTGTGGAGAATTGTGATAAAGGCCATGATTCTGAGTGTCGCGGGCCCTTCGGAGCGACCCATAGGGAGCGAGAGGGCGCCGTTTCAACGAGTCGCTGGTCGAGAGAATCAAGGCCGGATGAGCCACAAGGCGAAATCAAAACGATTTGTTTGTTCGAAAGTTTTTTTGGGGTACCACCGTACCGGCCCCCACCCAAGGCAGGGTGGGGAGATCTTTTTTTAAAAAAGAGTCCTCATTCACAGAGATTTTTACGCTTACAATTGCGGCAGCGATGCGCAGGGCTTTAGTCCGGGTTCGCCCGGATGAGCGCTTTTGCGCGAACCTGTAGCAGCGCGGCCCGAGCTTTGCAGGTTGTTTGCGATGCCTTTGGGTTGTTCGCGAGGGAGCCGTCCGCATATTTTATAAATTTATAATATACTCTCGGTTTCTTTCGATTTGTGGTCCTTTGGGCTTTGAGTTTGTTGGAGGCAGTGGACTTTTTGCTTTGATTTCTCCGGAGAATGGGGAAGCCCAAAAAGGATGGACAGACTGGAAAAACCGGGTTTTGTTGAAAAAGTGGGACAGGTTTTTAGCCTGCGTTCCCGTTTTTGATCTAATATATTTTTTAAGTGATCTATTCTTAAATGTAAGGGGAAATCCGATGTCCGGGCATAGTAAGTGGGCAACGATTAAACGCAAAAAAGACGCTATCGATTCTAAAAGAGGGGCGATTTTCACCAAGGTGGTCAAGGAGATCACTGTTGCGGCGCGTATGGGTGGAGGGGACATTAATACCAATCCGAGACTTAGACTTGCGGTATTGAAGGCAAAGGCCAGTAATATGCCTAAGGACAATATCGACAGGGCCATTAAAAAAGGTACCGGAGAATTGGAAGGCATTGTATACGAAGAATGCCTGTATGAATGTTTCGGACCAGGCGGAACTGCTATTATGGTAGAGGCGGTAACGGATAAAAAATCTAGGACAACTCCGGAAATCAAAAGTATTCTTACTAAGTTAGGCGGATCCTTGGCAACTACCGGTAGCGTTAGTCGCCTTTTCGAAAGAAAAGGGATTATCGTAATTCCTTCCGATCAAATTTCCGAAGAGGAATTATTCGAATTAGCAGTTGGAGCAGGTGCTGAAGATGTTCAAAACGAGGGAGAAGTTTTTAGAGTAGTGACTTCTCCGGACGATTATGAAGCAGTCCAAACGGCCTTGACCGATAAAGGAATTAAATCCGAAGAGTCCGAGATCAAATTTGTGGCCTTAGTCGGTGCAGAAGTTTCCGACAAGGAGATTGCGGAAAAAGTAATGAAGTTGATCGACAACTTGGAAGGTCATGATGATGTTCAAGGTGTGAACTCCAATTTCGAGCTTTCGCCGGAATTGGAAAAAGAATTCGGCTGAGATTTTTTCTTCGCGCTTCTTCTTCCTTTTTTGGGGATCGGTGATTGCCGAGGCTTTGTTGGAATTCCTACAAGGTTTTGTGCAAGAAAATTCTATTGCTGGTTTGAAGGATTTATGATAATGGGGAATTAGCTCTCCCACAAGCCACTCCCCCCACCCGAAGCTGGGCGGGGGCGCCCCTTTACTCATGTAGGAGTTCCTACAACGTAGAGCAAAATTTTAACTCAGGAGTCTTTTTAGTGAAAATTTTAGGAATAGACCCTGGGTCCCATCGTCTAGGATATTCCGTTCTCAAAAAAGATAAGTCTGTAATTCATGTTCTCACTTACGGCACAATAGAAGTTCCAAGTGGAACGAAAAGTCCTGTCAATTTAATCGCTATTCGCAGACAGTTGGACGCGATCTTGGATGAGTATCATCCGGATCTAGCTTCCGTGGAAGAGTTGTTTTTTGCCAAAAATAGAACGACGGCCGCTAAAGTTTATGAGGCGAGGGGAGTCGTTCTTCTAACATTAGGAGAACATAATATTCCAGTAGTCGAGCCGACTGCTTCTCAGATCAAAAAAGGAACTACTGGAAGCGGGACCGCAGACAAAAAAGATATTAAAGCTGCTCTTAAACTTCTTTTGGGTCTCGAAAATTTAACTGGGCATGATGATTCTTGGGATGCTATTGCGTCTGCTTATGTAGGCTTCGCGATGAGCGGCTCTTTTAAGAAAAAATGAACTATTGGAGAATCTATGGATCGAAAATTTATGCCTCTTGTAATTTTGGCTTTTTTGCCTTTGCTGGTTTTCTGCTCTAAAAAATTACAATTAACTGCTTTCGAAGAGAATGATGTTTATGGTTATAAGGACCAGAACGGAAAAGTCCTAATCTCTCCTCAATATGCACTCGCTCATGATTTTAATGAGAATGGTGTAGGCTTTTCCTTTGGTAAAGACGGATGGGTTTGTATAGATCCTCAAAACAAGGTCTTATTGAATGTCTTTACTTTCGATAATGGTCCGGATTATTTTTCAGAAGGTTTAGCTCGATTTGTAGAAGGGTCTAAATTCGGATTCTTCGACGCATCCTGTAAAAAGGTAATTCCTGCAAATTATGATTTTGCTTTTCCGATCCAAGAAGGTTTCTCGATCGTATGTAACGATTGTAAGTCGATTAGCGATGGAGAACATTCTACTATCGAAGGTGGAAAATACGGTCTGATCGATAAAACCGGAAAGATTGTAGTTCAGATAGAATATGATTCTCTTTCTGAGATTGATCCTGAAACTAAAACCTTACGCGGATCTAAGGGCGGCCTTAAAAAAGAGATTCGTCTTCCCTAAGAGCGATATTTTCTTATTTACTTAGATATACACCTAAAAGCACGGCAGCGATACAAATTGTCGTGCTGAGTAATATATATGCAAAAAAACTAAAATAGCTTCCTGATTGTAAAAATTTCAGGTTTTCTAAAGCGAATGCGGAGAAGGTTGTAAATCCTCCACAAAAACCTACCGTTGCAAATAGTCTAATTTCTTCCGAAATTTTTCCTTGAGATAGTCCATAAAATATTCCGATCAACAGAGAACCTAGGATGTTTACTGTAAATGTGGAAATAGGAAATGGGCTGGATTCTTTAGCGATCGTTTGAGAGATCATATATCTGCAAACTGATCCTAAAAACCCTCCTAACCCTACGATCAAGAAATTCATTTTGTATTATCTTCGTATAATATTTGCAGTCCCCTTAAAGTAAGTAGGGGTTCTATCTTATCGAAAATTTTAGGATTTGCTGCGTGGATGGTTGTTACAAGTCCGCCAGTCCCGATTACTCTATAATCGTTTCCATGAGCCGCTCTGACTTCTTTGATGATCCCTTCTAAAAGTCCTATCCATCCGAAGAAAAATCCTGCCTGTATGGATTCTATAGTAGAATCTCCTAATATTTTAGAAGGAGCCTGGAATACGATCGGAGGTAATTGAGCTGTGTTTCTGGTCAAAGCGTCCATAGAACCTTTGAGTCCAGGTGCGATCACTCCTCCTAAATAATCAGGAGTATCATCCACTACGCAGAATGTAGTAGCAGTTCCTAAATCTATGATGATTGATTTTCCCGGATGATCTTTTACTGCGGCTGCAGCATTTACTAGTCTGTCTGCGCCTATCTCGAAAGGTCTGGGATATTTGATCCCGAAAGGCAACTTCATTTGGTACTGAACTCTGATCGGTTCTATTTGGAACCAATCATTGATCATTCTTTCTATGATTGGATTCAACGTAGGAACCACAGAAGAATAAATTCCACCAACAATTTGGCTGCTATCTATTTCGAATTCTCGGAGGAAGCCCTTGAGATAAAGTCCCATTTCGTCGGAGGTTCTATCTCTTCGAGTGACTGTTCTTCTATGGAAAATCGGTTCTTTGGAACCGTTCCTATAAATACCGAAGACCGTGTTGGTATTCCCAACGTCGATTACTAAGATCATTCTATCCCAAGGACCTAAAATCCTCGGGGCTGTCAATGAATTCGACCATGTTTCCGACCGAGGTCCGGGCTAATAATTTTCCTTCTTCATTCACTCCAAGGAGGGTTGCGGTTTTTTGCTCCCCGCTTTCCGTCCATGCAATGGTTTCTCCTTTCCAGAGGAGTTTTTCATTTATAAATTCTATCCTTTTTTCTCCATCTGAAATTGCTAATACTGCATCGTTCAGAAGAGGAA
This sequence comes from Leptospira neocaledonica, assembly GCF_002812205.1. NCBI lineage: Bacteria > Pseudomonadati > Spirochaetota > Leptospiria > Leptospirales > Leptospiraceae > Leptospira > Leptospira neocaledonica. The sequence continues at coordinate 222,527 of NZ_NPEA01000004.1, read as the reverse complement.
GTAAGGTTTCTAAAAATCGGCTCCTTCTTCCTTTTTCGTTTTCATCGTCTGTGATAAACCCTGCATCACTCAGATAATCCAGAATTTCAGTGCCGAACAAATTGACCCCGATTCCGAGGATCCAATCCCAAACTTCTCCTTCTTTTTCCGTTTCTATTAAGATACCGCAGACTTTTTTTCCATTTAAATAGATATCGTTCGGCCACTTGATCCTCAGATCTTTTTTGCTGGCAGAAGGATATATAGACAAAATCGTCTTAGCGACTGCAACCCCAACATATAAGGAGAATAACCCGGGAGAAGATAAGTTGGAATCAGAGGAAAATTTGCCGGAAAAGATAAAGGGTTCTTCTCCCAAAATACTCCATGTTTTCCCTTTTCTACCCCTTCCGGAAGATTGAAAATCCGCTAGGATCCAGGAACCCGGTGGGAATTCCTTTCCTTTTAGGATGGTATTAGTGGAACCTGCTTCTGAGAGAAATATTCCCTTTTCGGGATCCAATAGTTGAAACGACATGAGTTCTGTTTAGTATCTTTTTCTGATCCTTCAGACAAGAAAAAATCTGGCACTTGTGTGAAAAAGACAGGTCCTATAATTAAACAAAAATCCCTCCCTACAAATATATATAGAAAGAGGTTCCTTTGAAACTTTCTGAGGTTTCTATTCGTAATCCAATTTTCGCATGGATGATGATGGCTGCTATCATCCTGCTGGGAAGTATCGGCTTCTCCCGTATGGGTCTTTCTCAGATGCCAGACGTGGACTTTCCGATCGTGAACGTTACTCTCAACTTGACCGGCGCAAATGCTCAGGTCATGGAGACCGACGTAGTCGATCCTATCGAAGAAGTTCTGATGACAGTCCAAGGTGTGGTGGAAGTTCGTTCCGTTTCCACAGACGGTTCTGCAACCATCACGGTGGAGTTGGAACTCAAACGTGATGTGGATGTAGCAGTCCAAGAGATCCAAACCAAAATCGCTCAAGTCAGCAATAAACTTCCGGATGATTTGGATCCTGCAGTCATCATGAAATCTAACCCGGATGACCAACCGATCATTTGGGTGGCATTAACCGCTCCAAACAGAAGCGATCAGGAAAAGATGGTCTTCGTCAAGACCAGACTCAAGGATAAGTTCCAAGAAATTCCGGGAGTTGGAGAGATCATTCTGGGAGGTTATGTAGACCGCACTATCAATGTATTTTTAGATCCGCTACGTCTTTTAAGAGCGGAACTTACAGTAACTGATATCATCAATACATTAACCGAACAGAATATAGAAGTCCCTTCTGGAAGAGTGCAGAATAAACTTTCCGAAGTTTCCTTAAGAGCGGTGGGGGATGTTCCGACTGTAGAACAATTTTCTAATATATATATTAACTCCAGAAGTGGAGCCGCAATGTTCCGCCCCGTCCGCTTGAGAGAAGTTGCCAAGATCGAAGATGGTCTAGATGAGATCCGCAGAATTTCTAGATTTAATGGAGTTTCTGCAGTGGGTCTCGGAATCAAAAAAATCAAAGGAGCAAACGCTGTAGAAGTCGGCGACTTGGTCAAGGTCAAGTTAGAAGAGCTTCGGCCAAGTCTTCCTCCTGGATTCGAACTGAATATTTCCAATGATAATACTACTTTTATCAGAGATTCGGTTCACGAGTTAGTTTTTACTCTTATACTTTCCGCCGTACTGACAGGAATTGTATGTAGGTTGTTTTTGGGGAATTGGAGTAGTACTTGGAACGTTCTTCTTGCAATTCCTACTTCAGTGATGGGAACCTTTTTGATCTTATATTTTGCAGGTTTCACATTAAATACATTTACTTTGCTTGGTCTTTCTTTGGCGACGGGTATTGTCGTGGACGATGCAATCATGGTATTGGAGAATATCAGTAGACACAGAGAATCCGGAAAAACATGGTTTCAGGCCTCATTGGACGGAGCTTCCGAGATCCGATTCGCTGCGTTAGCCGCTACACTTGCGATCATTGCGATCTTCCTTCCGGTAGCGTTTATGAAAGGAATCATCGGCCGTTACTTTTTGGAATTCGGAGTTACAGTTTCCGTAGCAGTTGCACTTTCTCTTTTTGAAGCTTTAAGTTTTACCCCAATGAGAGCTTCTCGTTACAGAGAAAGTAAAGAGGCCCAGAAAAAACAAAAATCAAAATCTCCTTTTACCCTACCTGCTGACACATTCTTTTCTAAATTAAAGAACGTAGCGGATCGTTTTTCTTTCTTCAAAAGAATGGATCCTGTAATAGAGAACTTTCTTCAATTTTCCGAGAGAGTGTACGGCAGAGTTTTAGAATTTGTAATTCGTAAACCTGGGACGGTGCTCGTTTCTTCCGTTCTATTTTTTGCGTTCTCTCTTATTTTTTTGTTCTTACTCAAAAAGGAATTCATTCCTCCTCAGGACATGGGAAGATTTATCGTTCGAGCAAAAATGCCGATCGGTTCTTCCATCATTCGTACGGATGAAGCAATGAAGAAGGTGGAGAGTTATCTCAGCTCCCGTCCTATTGTGGAAAAATACATGAGTAATATCGGAGGAATGGGAGGTACCGAATCCAATACGGGTATGTTCTTCGTTACCATGAAGGATATGGGAAATCGTCCTAAGAGTAAAAAAACGGGAAGAGAGATCACTCAGTCTGAAGTTTTCACAGAATTCAGAAAGGATCTGAAAGATCTTGTGCCTGAGGCGAAGTTTTCCGTCCAAGATCTTTCTCAAAGAGGTTTCAGTGCGGGAAGAGGTTATCCTGTTGAGTTAGTTTTGACAGGACCTGATTGGGCCACACTCGCCAAAGTATCGGATTCTATCCGAGAAAAATTAGATTCTTCTAAAACGATTTTGGATATAGACACCGACTATGTTTCCGGCCAACCGGAAGTGAAAATTCTTCCGAATAGGGAGTCAGCCGCACTCCGCGGTGTGAGTATGGCAAATATAGGGAATACGATCGGACCTCTTATGGGGGGGCGTAATGTAAGTCGTTTTACGGAGAATGGTAGAAGTTTCGATGTTCGAGTCAAGATCGACAAGGACAAAGGAGAAAATACAGACATCATTCCTAATATCGGGGTCAGGAACACTTACGGAGAGATTGTTCGTTTGAAAGATGTATTAGTTCTTCAAGCAACCAACACTCTCAAAAATATCACTAGAGTGAACCGAGATAGATCCATTAAAATTTTCGGAAACCCGCCGAAAGAAAAAGGACAAACCTGGGCAACAAACGAAGCCATTCGGATTGCGAGAGAAATGCTCCCCGAAGGTTATCACGTAGATATCACAGGTTCCGCAAAAACGGCTTCAGAATCTCAGTCCAGTTTATCCGGTGCTTTGATCTTAGGTATCATAATGTCATTTATGATCTTGGCAAGCCAGTTTAATAGTTTAAAGCAGCCTTTCTATATTCTTCTTTCTATGCCTTTTAGCTTTTCCGGTGCGTTAATCGCTCTTTGGATTGCAGGGCAGTCCTTTAATATGTATAGTTTTATAGGATTGATTCTGCTTTTAGGACTTGTGAAGAAGAACTCGATCCTTCTGGTGGAATTTGTGAATCATGTAAGAGGAGAAGGTAAAAATATTGCTGATGCAATTCGGATCGGATGCCCTGTCCGTTTGAGACCGGTGCTGATGACTACTTTCTCTTCAATTGCGGCTGCTATTCCGCCCGCCTTGGCCTTGGGTCCTGGGGCGGAAACTCGGATACCCATGGCGATCACCATTTTAGGCGGTTTGATCGTTTCAACATTAATCACTTTAGTGGTAGTTCCAGCCGCTTATTATCTTATGGAAAATGAGAAAGATGAAGTACGTAGATACTCTTAAAAATTATAAAAAATTAATATTCTCCATTATTGCCTGTTTTTTTCTCTGGGAATGTGCTTCCAGCCCGGAGGTAAAAGTTGCGGACGGAGTCGTGGAAGAAAGTTTAAAAAATATTACAGGGATCACAACGCAAGATGTAGAGAAGACAGTCGCAAAAGAAACATTCGGCTTGGACGATCTTTATATTCTTGCAGTGGAAAGAACAGAACGGATTGCCTTAAAGAACGAGGCGACAGAACAAGCTTTAGCGCAGAAAGATAAAGCATTTGCAGGTTTTATGCCTACTCTTTCTTACGTGTTTAACAAATTCTATTCGGTTCCGGGGCATACACAGCAGCCCTCTATAGTAGATAATTATAAAACATATAAGGCAATTCAAAGTGGGGATCCTCTCAGTCTATTACCTTCTTCCGGTTCCGGAAGTAGCCTTCCACCTACTGTGGGAGCGGGTTCTCGTTTATTACTCAGTATTCCGCTCTCTGCAGGACTTGCTTCTTACCAAGATTATAGAGCCTCTAAAAGTTTGGCGGAGCAGAGAAGACTAGAAGCAAAACATGAAGCTGGCAGAATGTATCTGGAAATTGCGCAGGCCTACTTCAACTTTTTACAATTGGAAGAAAGTGTTAAAATTTCCCAAGAAGCATACGATTTGAACCAAGACTCCTTGCAGGAAAGAAAAAGAATGTATGCAGTAGGAAGGATCATGAGATCCGATCTTCTGAATTCAGAGACAAGTCTTTCTAACGCGGAGGCTGTTCTTGCTGATGCAAAATTCCAACTGGAACAAGTGCGTATCACGTTGGCCACTATGGTCGGTTATGAAAAACCTATTTCTGTTGCTGGATTCAAGGCAGAATTGGAACCGGTTCCTACGGGAATGGAGCCTGAAGAATATTTAGCAAAAAGATATGATGTTCTTTCCGCCCACCAAAGTGTTAAAGTGGCCGAAGCACAAAAGGACAAGGCCTGGGTGGGTTTTGCTCCTACAATCGCATTAAATAATTATTATTCGTTTCCTTATCCAGGTACGACTCATTCCAAGGATATTACTGCTCAGTTGCAGATTACTATGCCATTGACTCCATTCTCCCAAATGGCGGACCTAAAGGCTGCGGATTCCGCAAAGAAGCAAGCAAAGTTAACAGCTTCTCAAACAAGAAGAGTTGCTACTCAGGAAATAAGGAACGCTTTTGAAAGTTTTAAAAATTCCCAAAAGATATTAGCGATCTACCAAAAGGCATTTGTATCCGCTCAAGAAACTTCTCAAAGCCAAGCAAGCGGATATCGTTCTGGTAGAAATAGTAGAATAGAAGCGATTGCTTCCAGGATCGCAATGTTAAATGCCGAGATTACTTATCGTAAAATGTTGCACCAACATTCTTTGAATCGTATTGCCCTAGGGGTTGCGATCGGAGAAATTCCTCATCTTCCCGGAGAAAAAAAGGAAGAATAAACAAACGGCCGACAATTGCCGGCCGTTATCTTTTTTAAACAGCTGCTGCCGCTTGCCTGTTTGCTCTTTCAAGACGCAATAGATTTCCTTCTGCGATAGCTAAGGAATCTATATTATAATCTTGTGAATGTTTGATCCTTTGTTTTTTCAAATCCCCATCCACTTGAGTAAGGGATTTTTCTAATAACATACCTGCCACGAATCTTGCGGCGATCTCAACAGTTTCGAAAGCGAGTTCGTCTTTTGTAAAACCGTCTCCGATCGATTTATAAGAATGAACCGCTTGCTCCAATTTTTCCCAAAGAGATCTTAGATCTGTAGAAGGAGAAAATTTGGACATTTCTTCTTCCGCATAAGCTCTTAGGTGACCGCTTGCCGCCATTCCAGAAACTACACCTCCGATTGCAGCTACGATCTGCAATTGAGTAGTGCCTTCATAAATTGTGGTGATCCTGCTATCTCTGTAGATTCTTGCTACATCGTAATCTTCGGTGTAGCCACTTCCGCCGTGGATTTGGATTGCGTCGGATGCAAGTGCCACACAACCTTCGGAGGCGTAATATTTACTCATTGGAGTGAATAAGTCTGCGAGTTTTTCCCAACGACGGATTGTTTCGTCTTGGTTTACATCTCTCTCGCTCTTACCTTCTTCTTTGAGCATTCTTTCTTTCCTCCAATGATAGAGATCGATAGTTCTTCCTGTTTCGGAAACAAGGCATCTTGTGGCTAAAATTTCTCTTTCCATCTTATCCAAAATTTTTCGGACTGCAGGGATCTTCTCTATCGGTTTACCGAATTGTATCCTTTCAGACGCGTATTTTTTTGCTTCGAAATATGCAGCAGTTCCGATCCCTAAAGATTGGGTAGCAATGGTAAGCCTTGCAGCATTCATCATTCCCATCGAATATTTAACGAGACCGTAACCTGTTTTTCCGATCAGTACTCCAGGAGAATTTTCAAAAACCACTTCGCAAGTAGGAGAGCAGTGTAATCCCATTTTATGCTCGATTCCAGCAACATGAACATCTTTTCCTTGCACTAAGAAGAAAGAAAGTCCTCTTGCGCCACTTTCTGGGCTTCCTGTTCTAGCCAAGGTAAGAATTACGGAAGGAGAATCCACATAACCGCAGGCATGAGTGATAAAACGTTTTGCTCCGTTTATCTTCCAAGTTCCGTCCGGATCTTGAGTCGCTCTGGTTTGCACATTAGGTAGATCGGAACCATAGTTAGGCTCGGTCAAAGCCATAGCGGCGCTGAATTTTCCGGCAGCGATCTGAGGCAACCATTCATTGCACATCTCGTCCGAAGCGTACCTTTCCATGATCTCAACAATATTAATATTTCCGTATGCTAGACAAAACGCTGCATCTGCTCTGGCGGCTATCTCGCACATCATAGATTGAACGGTTGCAGGCAAACCTAAACCCCCATATTTTCTGGAGATAGAAATAGGCATGAGTCCTGCGTCTTTTAAGGTTTTATAACATTCTTCTTGTGCTTTTGGGAAGGTGACCTTGCCGTTCTCATATTTTAAACCGGTTTGATCCATTTCCTTACTACGAGGAGCCACGAAATCTCCCATAATTTCTCCCAAAGCTTCCACCGTAGATTTATAATAATCTATCGCTTCCTGCACATTAGAAGGTGCATATGCAAATCTTTCATCGTTCGTTTGCCTATATTTGGCGGCGTCATGGAAATCGCCTTCGTACGCTGCTACGATCTCCTCCCAATCTATTAGATTATCAAAATGAGTTTGTAAGTCGATATTATCTTGGAAATAGTTTCCCTGAATCATTTGTGTACTCCCTGTCGCTTAGAGGTTTTAGGTGTACTGCTTTATTAAGCTTGTGTCAAGTATTACGCCGATTACTTCATTTTTGGATTGATAACTTTGGTTTGTAATACGAACAAAGGAGAAGAACCGAACAGGTGTTTGGAATAATGTTTGAACTTTAAGACCGGAACAACATAGTAATTTAACTAGCAAAGTAACCTTTTCCGAGAAAAATCGAAGTTTCTGGCGAGGAAATAATACAATGGATCGAATCGGATTAGGAATCGGTTTTATATGTTTATTAGGAAACTGTCTATTCGGATGTTCCGAATCTATAGGAGCTCCAAAAGATAAGAAAGGAGGTACGATGAAATACGAAGTGCAGAAGTCGGAAGAAGAATGGAAAAAAGCCCTAAGTCCTGAACAATACAGGATCATCAGGGAAAAAGGGACAGAAAGAGCATTTACCGGAGAATATTATTACAATAAGGAAAAAGGAAAATACCTTTGCGCTGCCTGCGGTGCCGAGTTGTTTAACTCTGATACTAAGTATGAATCCGGAAGTGGTTGGCCTTCTTTTTATAAACCCGCAGCGGACAAGTCCGTTCAATCCGAAACGGATACGAGCCATGGAATGACTCGCACAGAAGTTTTATGCGCAAGATGCGGAGGACATTTGGGACATGTATTCCCTGACGGTCCCGAACCGACCGGGCTAAGATACTGTATCAATTCAGCTTCTTTAAAATTTAAAAAAGATTAATATTCAAAGGAAAGAATGACTTCTACTCAAAATCAGTTAGGCGAAATATTCCGAAACCTACATTCTAAAGATATTTTCGTGATGCCTAACGCATGGGATGCTGGGAGCGCTCGTATGTTGGCAGGTGCGGGGTATTCGGCAATCGGGACAACGAGTGCAGGAATCGCTTTTGCGGCGGGCCTGCCCGATCACCAGATCATGAGTAAAGAAGACATGCTTGCAGAAGTAAAATCCATTGTGGATTCCGTGGGAATTCCAGTAAGCGCAGACCTGGAAGGCGGCTACGGAATCCAGCCTTCTCAAGTCGCTGAAACTGTGAAACAAGCGATTGGGATCGGGGTGGTCGGGTGTAATATAGAAGATCTAAGCGGGGATTCTTCTTCTCCTTTGTTAGATATCAAACTTGCTGCGGAAAGAATTTATGCAATAAGAAAGGCCGCGGACCAGAGTGGGATTTCTTTTACACTCACCGCAAGAACGGATGCTTTTTTAACGAATCATCCGAATGCCTTGGAAGAAGCTATAACTCGTTGTAATTCTTACAGAGAAGCAGGAGCAGATTGTCTTTTTATACCGGGGATAGGAGATCCTAAAACCATAGGGACATTAGTAAATTCTATTAATGGCCCATTGAATGTAGTAATGGGTTTAAGTCATAATCAACTTACGGTTGAAGAATTAAGATCGCTTGGGGTCCGAAGAATAAGTATCGGGGGAAGTCTTGCTCGGGCCTGTTTTCATCTCATCCGACAGGCTGCACTTGAAATTAAAAATTCAGGTACTTTTACCTATGCGGATCATCAGTATTCTCATAAAGAATTATGCGATTTTTTTGCAGAATACGAGACCAAAACAAAATGACATTCTTCCACTTTTCATAGAGTAGAAGGAGCATAAAATTCTGTTTGCGCCTCGGGGCTAAGAATGGATTCTACCCTAGGGCGGGATTTTCGCCCGCGGCAGAAACCGAATGAAGAGAGACCATCTTACTTACCTTCCCGAAAAAGGGAATATCCGTCCCGTATTCGTACAACATTTAGCTGAGATCTATCACCATATATATTATTTTTTCTGTCATATTCTGGGGATCTTTATAGAACTCCCGGACCATACTGAAGGATACAAACGACCTATCGTATGCGTTTCCGGATTTTTAGGAAGAGGTCTGACTTGGACTGCAATGCGCAAACATTTGATCTCTCTTGGGCATCCGGTATACGTGGTCCCACTTGGGTTCCAAACGGGAAATATCCGTAAAAAAAGCAAGATACTAGAGAATTTCCTTATAGAGAAGGATATCAAAGATTGTTATTTGATCTGTCATTCTATGGGCGGACTAATCGCCGCAGGTTTAACTTATAAAGGTAGAGACAGGGTCCGAAAAATTTTCGTCGTAGGATCTCCTATGAACGGAACCTATATGGCTTACCTTGCTCCTATCTTTCCTTGCACCTGGCAGATGATGCCTGGATCTAAATTAGTCAAAGAAGTTGTAGAAACTTATTCAAAATTTCATAATGTACAAGCAGTCTTTACAAAGGGAGAAGGTATCGTCCGCCCTTGGGAAAGCGCTACTCTCGGCCATTTTGACGATGTAGAGATCCCCGAATACGGACATTTGAATTTATATTTAGGACCACTCGGAATTGAGTGTCTGGGCTCGTTAGTCACTTCGGAAGAGAAGAAGGACCCACTTCCTATTAAACAAAAACCTGCGGCTAAAGAAGAAGCTAAGAAGGAGACAGTTAATTCTGCTCCTTCCAAAAAAGTTTCGACTAAAAAGGTTGTGACTAAGAAAGCAAGTCCGGCTAAAAAGAAAACGGCTAAGCCCGCCCCTAAAAAAGCAAAACCTAAAAAGAAACGTTAGTCTTCGTTATTGTTTCGGTGGAAAATAGGTAAGAGATTTTCCACCGGAGTCCCATTTCCTAGTTCCGGCTCCCCATACAGTAATCGAATTTTTTTCAGAGGTGAAACTTGTGGTCCCATCCGGAAAGACATTCACTTGGTATTTAGGAGTTTCTAATCGATACGTCCCATTTTTAAAAAGAAATACCCTTTCCTTTCTAGGAGATTGAAATACGCCTTCTACTTTTCCTTTCAGTGCCTCTATCTTCAAAGAAAAAGGAATTCTAATATCAGGAATAGAAGAAGGATCGGTGATATTCGTTAACTCTCCAATTTCTTCCGTCTTGAAAGAAGAAGCCTCCGACGAAACAAAAGGTACTATAAGAGTTCCGATGATTTCCCATTCTAAAAATTTTGCCGGAAGATCTTTGGTTTCCGAATCTAAATAACTTAGCAAGTCCGATTGTAATTTGGAAACATTTGAATTCAATACGGATTTTAATGCGGAATCTATACTTTCTCCTTCGCAAGTTTTATCCCAAAGATCTTTGATTTTAGAATTCCCGTACTTTTGTGATATAAAGTCCATCGCCAGAAATCCTGCAAGATAAGGATCCGATTTTTCTAGCTGCAATTTGTTCTTTTTGAGAATAATGTTTTCATAATATTCTCTATACTTAGTACCTTTATATTTTGGCCAACCGTATTGCGCTATAAACTCAGCATGACCTTCTACAAGCCAAGCAGGTTGGACGATAGGAGGCAGGTTCTTTCCTGCTCGGATTGCACCACATTTGATCTGCTGCATATGGTGAGTGATCTCATGATAGATCATATGAACGGGCTGAGCAGAGTATTGATACCTTCTTATCTCCCGATCTGAATCTTCCGTGATTGTGTCTTTTTCAGAACTTGGATCACAAAAACTGATCCCGTAAATTCCGCCCCTTCCTCCGCTGCATGGGATTCCGGCCAGATTATTAAACTCTCTGAAAGACTTAACATCCTGAAGAAACGCCACAAGGATCTTAGAGGAAGGTACTAAATCAAAATCATTCTCCGCCTTTTTGAAAAAATCCTGAGTGGTCTTGGATTCAGTAAACGCATGAACGAAAATCGAATTTTTAGGCTCGAACTCGAAATAAAAACGATCTTTCTCTTCGGAAAGTTTTCCGTATCTTCCGGGTTTCGTAAATCGGAAGAATTTTTTCTCTGACGCATTCTCGTACAGATATTCTAATTTTTCTGATACAGTATAAAAAGAAGAGGTGATCCGAGAATTATCCGGAAATATGATTGCTTGCTCGGATTGGCAGTTCGGACATTTTTTAGGAAACGAATAGACCTTTACTCCGTCTTTTTCCAATCCCCATTCCTCCGAGGACCTATGCATGAAGCTAGTTCCGTCTTTCAGATCCCATTTATAAACCCCAGGGCTCCATTGATAGACAGCTCCTCCATCTGGACCGATATAATGCCCAGTTGTATTCGGAATTTTTAATGTATAATTTTTTCCATTTGGAAAAGGGAATTTATCTAATTCTTCCCAGCTAGCGGGGGCAGTTTTCAAATTAGACAAAGTAAACTTAGGAGAATCGGAACCATTTACCAATTCCACTTTAGTAGGTTGGCCTTGTGCATAAAATGCGGAAGTGAAAATTAAAGTGTAAAGAAGGATTTGGAAAATTTTTAAGATCAATGTATTTCTCCCATTTTAATGTAAGAAGAGGCGGAATAAACTAAGACTGGTCTTCTGATAGAACGATTAAAGAATCGGATTCGTGCAAGGAAAAATATTCGGATTTATCCGGGATCAAATATACACCGTAACCCTTGGATTCATCCGTTTCTTCCGAAACAATTCTGATTCCAAAACAGGTTTCCTTTCTTTGCTGGGCCGCATACATACAATCCGCAAAATTCACCCGTTTTGGAAAGTCCTCGAAATATAGAAATGCAGGTTTGAGATAAATTTCACTCCCTTCCGGATCGAATAAACTTTCATACACTCTCATTACATCCGGCTCTTGGGAAACCTGGGCCATCATCTTGGAAACGAACTGGTTCGAGATCAGGAAGTCTTTCACTCCTGTTTCCAAAACAAGCTCAGTATTTTCAGAATTCATGATCTCTGTGATAAGCTGGGTTTCTGCCTTTTTACCGCCTGTTTGGTGTTTCTTCTTGAAGTATTGGCGGAACCTTAACAGAAGAGAAATGGTCCTTGCATCTACTTCTTCGATATTCTCCTTCTCCTCTGCTAAGAATATTACGGAATCATACTGTTCCGGAGAAAGTTTTTCCAGAATGCCTTCTTGAGAAAGATTTGCTATCAAGGATCTAAGTTTGATTTGAGGATATTTTTTCTTAAGTTTTGCAAGAATGGTTTTGATCTCTTCGTTGGATTCGTTTATTAAAAGATCAATTTGAGAGTCCGGAGAGGAAAATTTTGCATATTCATCAACGATGATCCTGCTTTTGGAATTCCAACCTATAATCAATTGTTTGTCGATCGGTCGTGAAAGAGTAGTATTCGGATAGGAAAGCGCCGCAGTCACAACCATAGGTTTGTCGTCGAATTTGATCTTAGAATCGTCTTCTGCAAGAATGATTGCGTCCTCTTCATTCTCTGGTAAATATTCAGGATCAGGATTTAAAATGATTTTTCCGCTCATCTTTCTAAAACCTAATGGAACAGATTCTTTGAACCTAAATGAAATTTCGGAATAGTTTAAACCTCTCCAGCCGTTTTTAGGTTTATAAAAATAGATCTCATTTCCTTCGAAACCGACCAAATTGGAATATACAATTGCGAGACCGGAAGTCCTGGACGTTTGTACGAGTAATTTAGAAAGAATACTTCTTTCGTCCATGACCTGGACTGACTCGGAAAGATCGGATGCAATATTTCGATTTTCTGATCCATGAAGTTCCGCAACGATAGGAGGAAGACCTGACTCTCCGTTTAATGCAACGAGGGCCATAATGGATTTTAATACTTTTGCATCTCCGATCGATTTACCTTCTTCCGACTCTTCAGAACCGGAAGGATTTAGTATGATAATACTTTTTGCTTTGGATGCATTTACTTTTTTTAATGAATGAAGATGAGAAGGTAGTCCGGATCTTGTGATAATTTTTGTGGTCTTAGTATCTTCCAGATTTTCGGAAAGAAAATCATCCATTTCTTCCTTGTCTTGGTCAGAAAGTATAACGGCTGCCTTCCCCGATTCGGAAGAATTTGCCTCTATCAATTCTCTTAATATTTCGATCGTGCGAATCCCGAATCCTAAGATTAGAGTATGATTCGACTCTAAAACATCACTTTTTCCTTTTCTGAGTTCTTGTATTTTCTGATCGAATTGGTTTGTGATAAATGCAACTAAGCTGGAGAATAAGACTAAACCTGAAAATACACTTAAGATTCCTGTAACCTTATTGAACCAATTGGATTCTCCGTCTTCTGCAACTGCTCCGGCATCTGAGATTTGCAAAAATACTCTCCATAAAAAATCACCTGACTCTTTAATCGATTCATCCGGAAAGAGGAATGCCCCAAATATCCGTACTAGGGATAGGAATACGAATGCTCCTAAGAATAGGGTCATGAGAGCTACAAAGACGGAACCTCCTCCCCTAGACATAAAATTATCGAAATGGTAACGGAGCCTTTTGAAAATGCCTAGTTTCTCTTTCATGAGGGATGAAGATTCGTTATAGAATCTGCGATTTCAAATCTAAAATCCTATGGATGGAAATTTATTTTCAAACTTCCCTTTATAATCAATCTAAATCTAAATATTTATAAAACCGGATCCGAGATTTTGACCGACAGAATTTACGGAATATGAAAAACTCGGTCGGGTAGATTATGGCTCGATCTCTGTTCTTTTTTCTAATTAGTTTATTCTTCCACTTTTCCTGCAGCTCTCCCCAAGTGATCGCTTATCAGGAGCATAGCGAACATCACGAATTTATCGGAAGTTGTTTGGATTTTTTGGCCGGAAACGACTCTTTTGTTCCGTTGAAGGATGCGGTTGCCTTAGAGGAACTACGACATTCTGCAGAAGAGCACGCCTCTAATAGTGTGATCATCGGTGACTTATATTATGACCTGAACCAGAAAGAAGGAAGACATTTCTATCTGGAAAAGGACGATTCTATCACATACTATCGTCCTCAATCGGTGGTGCTGGGAGGATGGGAGATGATACAACATCTATGTGCTCGTCACATTCGGCATGAGATAGAAAGAGGATTTGCAAGATCTTCATCCATTATCAGGAAGGATCTCGCCTCAATCAAGGAGGCAGAAACTCTTGCGGAAAAAAATCTGATCATCTATCTTAAATTTGCAGAAGCTTCTAAAGGGAAGCCAAGCCATATTAGAAATTTTCTTTTTATTCCGGTCTCGAGATTTTTGAAGAGGGGAGGGGGGATTTATTTTCCCGCCTGTAATTTGATGGATAAGATGAAGGATCCTATCTTGTACGGATTACAAAGTGCAAAAAGAAATCCGGAAAGTATGACTGCTTGGTCTCAGATGATGTTGGCCGTTACGAATTTTTCAGCAACTCATATGCAGGATTGTAAGGTAAGTGCAGAAAGTCCGCTAAAACTTTTGCAGGCAGAAAAAACGGAATTAAAAGATGTGATAGAAGAGCCTCAAAAAGGCAAAGCGGCATCTAGGATTAAATTCGGATCCAAAGCACGGAAATGAATATGATCTATTTTGCAATATAATCTTCGAAAATTTCTCTAAGACTATCTTCCATTTCTCGAATATAACGCAGATCTTTGGTCATTCTCCATAGAGTGATGGAACCGTGATACGCCATCAATACTCTTCTGGAAACATATTGTATATCCATCGTTCTGGAAAATTGTCCAGAAGCAACTGCACGACTAAGATAGTCTCGGATCATCTTAGTCCATTTCTCCGCGATACCTTTTAGAAATTCTGTATATTCTGGGTCCGCATCCATAACCTGATTTGCAAAACCGGCAAACGGATCTCCGAAAAATTCATGATGGCGGATCTGTCTTTCTTTCAAGATTACCCACGCTCTTAAAAATTCTTGGACTTCCGGATATCTTTCCATGAGAGAACCAAGATCGGAAAGAGTCTTCTCTTCCTGACGAGCAAGGTAAGCGATCCCAAGTTCTTTTTTAGAAGGAAAATGATCGTAAAGACTAGCAGCCACCGAACCGGATTCTTGGATAATCTGTCTCATTCCGGTATTGGAGAATCCTTGTTTATAGAAAAGATCTGTCGCAGTATCTAGAATTCTTTCTCGGACACTGGCACCGGAATCTCTTTTTTTTCTTTGAGCGGTCATGTGCTTAAATACGTTATTTTTTCAGTATTGCCCTAAAAACCTCGTTTCGTCAATAGAATTTGGGTTTAGCGTATAAAAAACCAGAACGAACGTTCTGTATTTTTTTATTGCCCCGATTTCCCAGGGGTCTAAGCTAGTGTCAGGACGGTTCAAAATGTCTGTTACGGAAAAAGAACAAGTCAGAACCAGATTTTCGGATCTAGATACACAAAGGCATACTACTAGCAGGACTTATGAAGACTCTTGTCTAGGAGATAGATATCGTATCTTAGAAGAAGCGGGCTATTCTTGGAAAAGAATGATCGAAGAATCAGTTCGATTACAAACCGTCGGGGCAGATATACGTTTTCTTGCCCAACAAATGGAAAACACTGAATTATCCATACGCACTAGTTATCGCTCCGGGCAAGACGGCCTGTTAGCCTTCTCCCAAGAAGTTTTGGATCCAAACGGAAAAGTTGCAGCAGAGATCAAAACATTAGTAAGAACTGAGAAGGACGGAAAACCTTTCCAACTCATCGCAGCCCAAGATCCTTCCGAAGAACTGATCTCTTCTTTCGAATCTGTACCTTCTTTTTCCGGAACTTGCGAACGCACGCTTGCGGAAAGAGATCTATTTTACTGCGAAAGAAATCCATTCGGTGACTATAATCCTTCTCATTATTGGAGGTTATTGGAAGAAGGTCGCTGGAATTTTACCGCTGAATGCGGACTAAGTCTGGAAGATCTGGTCGCAATGGATACCACACTTTTCTATATGGGTGGAAAGATCCGTTATCGTAAACCTCTCGCCGCAGGTAGAAGAGCTAAGATACAAACTTGGATTCATAGTTTTGATAAAATTTGGAGCCGTATGAGACAAGAAGTCAGCGACTCCGAAACTGGAGAGATTCTAGCGGAATCAATGGATGACCTACTCGTAGTATCTGTAAGCAAATCTAGACCTAAAAAACCTGGGGAAGATCTGCTGAAAATATTCGCACGAGTCACCGAATTCCCCGAGGGAGGCTCGAAATGACATATTATCTTATTCTAATGAACGTACCAAATAAAAGGTCTGGAGAAAGACAATGAAACTCGATAAAAAATTGGCGATTTGTACGCCAAGAAGAACTCCCTTCGCTCAGATTGCGAAAGCTTTAGGACCCTATCCTGGCCATCACTTAGGTCGTATAGTGGCTGAAGATATTATTGCAAAGAGTGGAGTTAAAAAAGATCAAATCGACGGGATCGTGGTTGGGGAAGGATTCTCTAACGCTCCGAATTCCGCGAGAGTAATCGCTAACCTGATCGGACTCAGAGACGAAGTTCCTTCGATCACAGTTTCCAATAACTGTGTATCCGGGATCGAAGCTCTTTCCGAAGCTGCTCGCCGTATTGTTCTTGGAGAAGGCGAACTTTTCTTAGTAATCGGAGAAGAGTCCCAAACTTCTATGCCTTTCGTTGTGAAAAACGCAAGATTGAACAAGAAAGCGGGATCCTTGGATAAACTGAAAAAACTTCTTCCTGATAATCTTCCTGAAGGTGTTGAACTTAGAGACACTCTTGAGGACGGACTTGGTGACGGAGAAACTTCTTACGGAATGCAAGTAACTGCTGAGATCCTTGCTCAGAATTACGAACTTTCTCGCGAGATCACTGATAAATTAGCGTTTGAATCCTTCAAAAGAGCATTAGAAGCTTCTAAAGCAGGAAAATACGCTCCATTCATCATCCCTATGAAAGACGAAGATGGAACTGAACTTACTATTGATGAGGCAGTTGGCCTTCGTGAAGGACTTGTTGAAAACCCAAGCCGTATGGGAAGAGCGATGCTTCTTTTTGAAAACCCTCAAATGAAATTTGATGAGTTCAAAACCAAGTATTCCAAATATCTTAAAAAATCTCATGGACCAACCGTTTCTATCTTCAACGCGAGCCCTCGTTCTGATGGAGCAGCTGGTGTTATCTTAACTACTGTTGAAAAGGCTAAAGCTCTTGGATTAAAAATCGAAGCAGTTCTTTCCGGATGGAAAATGTACGGTGTGGATCCTAACTTGATGGGAATCGGACAAGCTTATGCTACTGAAGCCCTTCTTCAAGACACCGGAGTTAAGATCGAAGACGTAGACTACGTTGAGATCCATGAAGCGTTTGCTGCGACTGCAGTTGCGGCTCTTGTTCAAATCGAAAAAGATACCGGTTGGAAATGGGAGCAAAAATTCGACGAGAAGAAGATCAACCCTAACGGTGGATCTATCGCTATCGGTCACCCATTCGGAGCTACTGGTATCCGTTTGGTGAACAACGCGATCATGGACCTTCAAGAAGACCCTAAAGCTAAGAAAGTGGTTCTCACTGCTTGTGCTCACGGTGGAATTGCAGGAGCAATGCTCATCGAAAGATTCGAAGGTTAATTCTTAACTTCTTGAATCGAATCGGACCCTGGAGGAGGAAACTTCTTCGGGGTTTTTTTATGCACTCGGATTGCTATATTTACATATCTATAGATGAGCCCTCGAAATATTTTGCTTTCAATCTTCTCCATTTTGTGGTCTAAATAGTGTATATGCACCAATTAAAATTTTCGAAATAGAATCGGGAGAAAAACGATGAAACTCGAAACTAAACTCGCAATTTGTACTCCGCTTAGGACTCCATTCGCACAGATCGCAAAAGGGTTGGGGGCTTATCCGGCTCATCACTTAGGAAAGATTGTGGCAGAAAGTATCATCCAAAAAAGTGGGATCAAAAAAGAAGAAATAGACGGTATCGTGGTGGGGGAAGGATTTCCAAGTTCTCCGAATCCAGCTCGAGTAATCGCAAATCTAATCGGGCTCAGGGATGAAATCCCTTCCATCACTCTCTCAAATAACTGTGTATCTGGATTGGAGGCTATCTCAGAAGCCGCCAGAAGGATAATCTTGGGAGAAGGAGAAGTATTTCTTGTGATCGGTGA
Organism: Leptospira neocaledonica; assembly: GCF_002812205.1. Classification (NCBI taxonomy): domain Bacteria; kingdom Pseudomonadati; phylum Spirochaetota; class Leptospiria; order Leptospirales; family Leptospiraceae; genus Leptospira; species Leptospira neocaledonica. The sequence continues at coordinate 204,590 of NZ_NPEA01000004.1, read as the reverse complement.
GGAGTCTCAGACCGATATGCCTTTTATCGTAAAAAATGCACGTTTGAATAAGAAAACCGGATCATTAGAAAAATTGAATAAACTCCTGCCAGATAACCTTCCGGAAGGAGTAGAGTTAAGAGACACTCTCGAGGATGGTCTAGACGATGGAGAGAGCTCTTACGGTATGCAGGTCACCGCAGAAATACTTGCACAGAATTATGAATTGTCTCGCGAGATCACAGACAAGATCGCATTCGAATCATTTAAGCGCACGTATGATGCTTCTATGGCAGGGAGATATGAGCCGTTTATCATTCCTGTAAAAGACCAAGAAGGTAATATATTAAAAATAGACGAGGCGGTAGAACTTAGAAAAGGCCTCGTAGAAAACCCAAGCCGTATGGGAAGAGCAATGCTTCTATTTGATAATCCTCAAAGTAAATTCGAAGACTTTAAGAAAAAATATGGAAAAGATCTGAAGAAGACGCATGGGCCTACAGTTTCTATCTTCAATGCAAGCCCTCGTTCCGACGGAGCCGCAGGAGTGATCATCACTACTGTAGAAAAAGCAAAGGCTCTCGGGTTAAAGATAGAAGGGTTACTTTCCGGATGGAGAATGAAAGGTGTTCATCCGAATTTGATGGGACTTGGACAAGCAGTTGCCACAGAAGGTTTGTTGGAAGACCTACAACTCAAATTAGAAGATATGGATTATGTAGAGATCCATGAAGCGTATGCCGCTACTGCAGTAGCGGCCATGGAACAATTGAAAATGGATACTGGTTGGGATTGGGAAAAAAGATTCGATGAGAAGAAGATCAATCCTAATGGAGGATCCATTGCGATCGGTCACCCATTCGGTGCGACTGGAGTTCGTTTAGTGAATAATGCGATCATGGACCTGCAAGAAGATCCAAAGGCAAATACAGTATTACTTACCGCATGTGCTCATGGAGGAATTGCAGGCTCCATGTTGATCGAAAGATATAAAAATTAACTCTAAAGCCAAAACCCCGAAGGAAAATTCTTTCGGGGTTTTTATTAATTAGGTTTAACTTGCTCTTTCTAAAGATGGTTGGTCTAAAATAGACCTTCTGTTTTTTAAAATAAACAATCCGAAAACCAGTGCTGTTAAAAACATGAGTAGGCTATAAGTAATGGGGACTACAGTCATCGTAGGTACTTGTAATATAGTTCCCGTTACCAAAAGTGCAGTTGTTCCATTTTGGATCCCTAACTCGAAAGCGATCGTGACCGCTTGAGTTCTACTTAAACGTAAAAGTAATCCGAGTAAAAACCCAAGGCTGATACAGATACAATTCATAGTAAGAGCAGCGGCTCCGCTTTGTGCAAAAAATCCCCACATCTTTTCCCAGTTCTGACGTACAAGACCTGCAATGATTGCAAACAGAATGATCATTGAAAAAACCTTTACCGGTTTCTCGCAAGCAGCAGCAAATTTCGGAGAATAATTTTTTACAGCCATACCAATTCCGACCGGAAGGACCGTAATGATGAAAAGTTGTAAAATGGTTTTGAGTATAGGAAGATCGATCGTTTTCCCTTCTCCCATAAAATATACCATGGAGTAGTAAGTTAAAAACGGTAGTGTGAAAGGTTTGATCACGCTAATAAGAGCAGTTAATGTTACAGATAACGCCACATCTCCTTTGAACAAATACGAATACATATTTGAAGTCGGGCCTGAAGGGCAACAGGATAAAACCATTAATCCCACTGCCAGTAATGGTTCCAAGTGGAACATAGTAGCCACCATAAATCCTAAAAACGGTAATAGTAAAAGTTGAGCCAAAAGTCCTACCAATACTGCTTTAGGGAATAGAGCTACTCGTTCGAAATCTTTGAGTGTCAAAGATAATCCCATCCCGAACATAATTATAAAAAGTGAGATCGGAAGAACTATCTCCAATAAAAATCCACTTTGCATTTTTTTCTCCTTATTGTTTTTTAATTCGTTTCTTTTGATACGAGTCTTGTAGGTTGTCCGTTCGTTCTGATCGACACTCTAGAAAGAGAGTATTCTATTTTTAAAAAAGAAATATCGTCCGTAAGATATTCCTCCATGTCCTGGTAGATCTTATGTAGATCTCCTTGCGCTTCTTCTATTCTAGATAAAAAAGCTTCTTGGTTTTCGTTGATCTCTTTGCTTCCATCTTCACGGATGCCTACGATCAGATCGTCTTTACCGTCAGAGCCTAAGAACAAACAATCGCCTGGTTTAAGTTGAAAGGATTGGACTGTGAAGGTTGTAGATGGATCGAATGGCAATCCGATCCGACTGAAAAAATGTTTGGTCGGTATCAGACTTGCTTTTCCATTTCTGTATAAGATGGGAGAAGGATGTTCTGCGTTTACTAAATAGGTTTTACCAGTGGATTCTTCTATCACACCTATAACGGCAGTAACCAACATACTTCCTTCGAAAATTTCAAACACTTTAGAAAGTTCTAAAAAAGCGGAACGTAACCAACGTTGAGGAGTAAACTCTATCGTTTTATCTTCGAATAACCTTGTTCTATTTAAGATGGAACCGAAAACGGAACCTAGAACGATTGCACCTCCTGCACCTTGGATGGATTTTCCCATTGCATCCGCATTCATGAACACTGTACAATTTGTTCCTCCGATTTTAAGGCTGGTCGACATACAAAGATCACCACCGATCTCGTGGCTTTGTTCTTTGAATACGAATTGTTTTTTCTGGCGGGTGAAAGATTCTACAAAGACACTTCCATTCCGGATTGTTTCTATTCCGAAAGGTTTTAGAAGAAGGGACGTTAAAAAATAATCTCCCTGTTGTTGTTCCAATAATTGTGTTAGCCTGGAAGTTCTGTCCTTTACTTGATCTTCTAATGTATCCGCATATACGGAAAGAGCAGTTCTCGCTTCTCGAATGGAGCTTACCATTCCGTTGAATGAATCGGTAAGAAAACCGATCTCGTCTTGGATTCGAACTTGGATTTTTGTATTCAAATCGCCTTGGTTTACTTTACCAATTCCTATTAATAAATTTTTTAGAGGATTCCAGATCGCTCCTCTAAAAAAGAGCCTGAATCCAAAAAGTACTACAAATACAGTGATGAATAAAACTGCGAAGTAAGGCCTGATCATTCGATGAAGAAAATTCCTATATTCTTCGTATGGAAATGTTGCTTCGTATTTTCGATCCGGGTTCTCGAGAAAAAATTTATATAATACGGATCTTTGTTTTTCTTCGGTACCTTCTATAAAATATCGTTCCGCTTCCGAAGGAAAAACTGAGTCATAATATCCGGAAGATTGCCTCGGGAATCTTTTGCTGGAGTCTCTGTTTGTAGAAACTTCTACGCCTGCGGTGGAGTTTAAATTCTGATTTGTTGGAATTCCAACATGCGATACCGAATCTGCTCTAGGGACATTCTTCTTTATAAAAATCGAATTCTCGGCCTCTCTCAACTTACTCAGATCGAATGTATCTTCTTGTCTAGAAACAGAAGCGAGTCCTATCCAATACAAAATGAGTAAGAATGTGCCCAAACAAATTCCAGTGATCCTGTTCAAAAAGCGAGTTTGGTCTGAAGTGGTATTGATATAAAGCACCAGGATCACAAAACTTCCAGGGATCATGAAGAAAGTATAAATCGTCAAGAAGTCGGTTCTGGAGATCAATCCTGCGCGACTCATGCTGTTCGCGATCACCGGGGGAAAGATGAGAAGGGAGAAGAAAAAGACGAATAGTCCCGTAAAACGATTGGATTCTTTGGAAGCAGTCCAACTTCTCCATATCCCCGTGAATATCATTAAAAAAGAATAAATTAATACCAAAACACTTAGTATTTTGTTCTCTAAAGGAAGTGAAAAGGTCCAGATCTGTTCTGAAAAATCAAATATAGGTTCTTTTTGAAATGTACAGAAAATATAATATGCAGAAAAGGTAATCCAAACGAATAATTGAAAGCTTAGAAAACGAAATGCAAATTTTTCTTTTAACGGATTCGGATAGAAGAAAAAGAACTGCCCCATACAAGAAAATGCAGGGATAACGGCCAAAATTAGCCATCTATGATAAGCTGCTGCTGGAGAGTCTATACTATATGCGATCACGAATGCAAACGCGTGGATTGATAATAGAAAAAATGCTCCAGCCAAATAAAAACTGGATTTAGATCTGTTTCGGATTGCGGCTAAAAAACTTCCCAGCACCGCGGTAAATATACAAACGATCAAAGATCCAAAAGAAAAAAAAGTCAGCTGTAAGCTCATAAAGCCCCCGAAGACTTTTAGCAGGAAGTGTGCCAATCCTAGTTTGGATTTTTATTTTTGATGATACCTCGTATTCTGCACCGATTTCGTAATCAATTTATTCCGATCGTTTTGAAACCTATAATATCGATTGTTTTCAATCAGTACGACAAAGAACGGTCGATCGATTTTAATCAGTCACTTGTTGAAATGCTCGATCTCTTTGTTTTATGCATGTTTCTCGGGGAAGTTTTATAAATTTCTGTCTGGCACGAAAACTGCTTAAGGAGATTAGTCTCCAGAAAACTTCAGAATGAATTTTGGAGACTCCTATAAAAAACGAGGAGAATATTAATGCGATACGGATGGAAAGGAAGGTTAGCGAAGATATTTGTTCTTTCACTATTTCTTCCACTTATGGTCTTACCAATCTCTGCAGACGAAAAAGAAGCTGCGGAACAGCCAAAAGACAAATGGAGAATTTTACTCGGGGCCTTTGCCGGACAATTCGATTTACAATTACAAACGAAACTTCCGTTTACATATACAAATCCAAGCTCCGGCCAGAGAGAAATTCCTTCATTAGGTAGAACGAGCGGCCTTACTCAAAATGGAGCTATGGATTTAGGTGTGGAAGGTATTGGTCCTCAGAAAGGACTACAGTTCATGGTTCTAAGCGATTCTCTGGTTTTTCAAGCCACCTATGCGAGAGTGGATGTGAATTTCGCTCCTCTTAGAAATCCTCCGATAGGAGTGAATACTGCGGAAGGAAATGCGGGAGGAAATGTTTATTCTACCAACTTAGACTATTATATGAATATAAGTCGTTATGTCCAACCAATGGTAGGCGTAGGATATGCTGCTTTCGGAGCTTATTATAAGGCGCGTAACGTTATTGGGACTACTGTAGGTAATGGACTTTATGAATCCTTCCCTACCATAGATGCAGACGATGGATATAGTTCCAATGTTGGTAAGGCCGGTCTTCGTATTAAGTTGCCGATCCAAAGCTGGTATATTACTCCATACTTCCAATATGCGGGTAACGAATATCATATTAACGTAAGAACTACTGCGGGAACTGTACAGAATAATGTGAATGGATATCCTGCGGATCCGAACGGTATGCTGGATGCTTGGTATTACCAAGGAGTCGGTTCCGTGAGCACAGTAGATTCCATGACCCAAGTTTCCAGACAGGCAAGAAGTGCAGGAATCGTTTTCTTTATGGATTATAAAAAGTTCATAAGCCTTACTATCAATGCAAGAAGGAACTTTACCCAAGCAGCGTGGAACATTTCTGCAACCTTCATGGTATTCTTACATCCGAATATGGGAATCATGGCAAACTATTCGTATGCAGAACCGGAGATCTTATTCAGTTTTAACAGATCTTGGGCAATCGGGCCAGTATTCACTACTACATTCTAAATAGGCGTATATCGGATAGGAAAATAGAAATTAAAAAAGGTCGATGGAAAGGATCGACCTAATGCGTAAATAAGACTAATATTTTCCGTTCTTTCTAGAAAGTTCGGAAATAGATCGATCCAAAGATTCCAGTTCCGTTCTGAATTCTTTTCTCCGGGTCTCAGAAAGTTCTTCTTTAAGCTTTTCGAATGTTTTGTTCAGGATCTCTCGTAGATCCTTTTTTTTTCTCAACTGCAAAAGAATATATTCTTCTTCTTCGAAAGTATTTAGGCCTGTAAAAGATCTTTTGTTTTCCAGATATTCAAGTTTTTCATAAAATGATTTCGCTTTTTCAGATTGGTCTGGACTGGGACTGAAAATATTCTCTCCTAAATTTTCAAAAATCTCTCTTGTTTTGGATAAAAAAGGAAAGTCTACTAGCGAGATTAGTACGAAAGAGTTCGTAAAATTTTTATCAAGATCTGATTCGGAAGTTTCTTCTGAAAGAATAGATTCGTTAGAAGTTTCGGTAAAGTTAAGATACTCTTCTGTTTCTGTCCAGGTTTTCGAAGTGGTAAGGATTTCCGGATCAGATTCCGAAGGTAAAAAATAAAAATAAAATATTACTATTATAAAAGGAATTGAGAAGATTAAAATTCGGAATTTGGATAAGGATCTCATAGGTTCTTCCTAAAAAGAGAATCCGGCGGGGAACACCGGATTCGAATTGGAATTTACTTAACGGTATTGGTTAAACCAAGAATATATTTTGCCTGCGGATGCGGATACCCATTCATGTCCTGCAAGGTAATCCGTATATCTATCCGTAGGAATTCCTTGGGATCTGAGTTTGTCATAATACAAATCCATGGTCCACCAAGGGACTACAGCATCCAAGAATCCGTGCATAAAAAACGTGGGCGGATGATTGGAAGGAAGTGTTGGAACGATGCAGATCGGTCCGCTACATGTAGCATAAGAACCGGACTGTATAGCCAATGCTTTGAATTCTCCCGGGAACGATACTGCCATACGGCTTGTGTTGTATCCTCCGCTGGAAATACCGGTTGCGAATTTTTTATTCGCATTGATTGGACCGAAACTTCCATTACGGATTGCAGCAAACAGATTATTTAAGAAAATATAATCCGCTGTCAGTTCGTAGATCGTAGGTAAATTGGTTTCCCAGAAAAGATCCAAGCCCGCGTCCGGAGCGATCACTGCAAATCCATTATCCAACATCTTCTCAATGACTTTTACTTCGTAGTACCCTCCAAACGGTTCTCCTTGGGTACGAGAGAATTGTACCGTAAAGAAGGATCCTTGGTACATTACTACCACAGGCCATCCTCCAGCAGGAGCAGTTCCTTCGGGTACTTGGTATCTTACATCCCTAAATATCCCTGGCCTAGCTTCGATTTTTTTTGTAGAGTAAGAGCAACTGGTCGTCTTGATCAATAGACCGGTTGTTTTACAACGAGCAGCGTCCACTTCTCCGGCTCCTGCAAATAACAGAGCGCCGATCAGTAGAGGCATTAACATCGTGATTCTCTTCAGCATTTTTTTTCCTCCCCGGACCGAATTCATTCGGGCCGGTATGCTTCCTAAAGCAAGAGCTGTGCCTAACGAAAAAAATGTTTTGCATAGCGTATGTTCTACAAAATGGATTCAAAATTTTGAAAGTATTCGCTGAATCGTTATTTTAAGAAAATTCGAATGATCATTTTCAATCGCCGAAAATAGACAATTGATTGATTTCAATCGATTTCTATTCCGCAAACTAGTCGAATCGCTGTTATATGCGGAGAATCTTCAGGGTTCGTACCTTCTTCACTCGGCACGGATATTGCTTTGTATCCTTTGATATCTTTCCCGAAAAAATCAGAGGGAAAGAGGAGGATTTCTAACGCATGAGACTTTTCTTATATTCTTCTTTGCTGTTTTGGGGATTTTTATTTTCAAACTGCACTTCGATCTTTCTGTATTTGATCAAACCTTCCGGTCCTTTTACCCAGGAGAAGGTTCCGAATTCTCCTGATTATTCTAAAAAAGAATCCTGGGCAGCGCTTCCTGAATTGAAGGATGATCCGGATGAGGTTCCTGCCATCGCTGGTTGGAAGGACGGGCAGAATGTGGCGAAGGCGGATGTATTCTTTGTTCATCCTACCACGTTTATTAAGGCAGAAGGATGGAATGCTGAGATTGGAAGTAGTCTCATCGTTTACGGACTTTCTCCTTTAAAAATGCAAGCTTCCGTTTTTAATGAGTCTGCAAAAGTTTACGCGCCTAGATACAGACAAGCTGCCTTATATTCTTTTATAGATGATTCCGGAAATGGAGAGAAGGCATTCGAGATTGCAAAAAAAGACGTGCTCTCAGCATTCGATCATTATCTAAAAAATTATAACCAAGGAAGACCGTTTTTTATCGCAGGTCATAGCCAAGGTTCGATGATGCTAGTTCACGTATTAAAAGAATATTTGGATAAGAAGAAGGTCTCGAACTTTGTAGCAGCATATCTTCCTGGTTGGGCAATACATTCTTCCGAGTTTCATAATTTGAAAGTTTGTAAGAACTCCAAAGATCTAGGATGTTATATCAGTTGGAATTCCAAAAAATGGGGGTCACAACTTTCCGACTTTGCACTTCCTCCGGAAAGATATGTAGGAGGCATTTGTGTGAATCCGGTGAACTGGACTCCGAACAGTCCCGAAACTCCTAAAGAAGAACATAAGGGCGGAGTGGGCATACAATTCTCTGAGTTGGATAAAGCTTATGTTAGAACAAAATGTGAAGGAGAAATGCTTTGGGTGGATTTACCTTCTAATCCGAACTATGAATCCAGAAGAGGTAATAAGAAAAATTATCATATTTCGGATTATGGACTCTTCTATTCGGATATCAGAGAGAATGTGAAGGAAAGATTAGAAGAATATTTCAATAAGAAAGGAAAACGTTAGAACTATCACTTAAGCGGCGTTTCGGAACTTGATCCAAGAAAATCGAAATGTCGCTTGACCTTCCGTTTCGGAATGGTCTTTTTAAACTCCGCTTTTATTTCATGTATCTCCAATTCCTGACCCTTTCCTTTTTAATCGCAGTGCTACTATGTATTTTGGGCGTAGTCTATTGCCTGAGCGTAAAAAATAAGATCTCAGGGATCAGGGAGTTGATGCTCTCCTTTTTATGTTTGGTCTTTTTATATTCTGCATGCGTATATGCCTCCATCGAAACAGATCCAAGAGGAGCATTGCATAGATGGATTTCAGTTTCTGCAGCGTTGTTCGCCGCTGTTTTTTTCCAAAGATTTTTTCTAAAATTCCCCTCCGTTATTTTTCCTAAAGTTTCTTCTTATCTTTTTAAGATCCAATTAGGGATCGCCGCGTTTATCTCTCTTTGGTTCGTATGGGAGACGAAGGACTCGGTCAAAACTTTTAGATTTAACGGACAATATTGGGATCTAACTGCTACATTTCCAGGAAGAGTTGTCGCGATCATTTCCTTATTTTTAGTTCTAAGTGTAATCGTCATAGCAATTGTTCAGATCTTAAGGAACAAGGATCAGAAAAGGATTGCACTTGCAGGGATCTTAGGCTCCTTCTTCCTGAATTTTTTAATACCCACGATCTATCTTACATTGTTCAGGCTCGGTCAAGTAAGCGCAGAAGTTTTTGTAAACGCATTAGCAATCTCTGTGATCTTCGGATTTTTTGTGTTTCATATATTTTTCGTGAGTTATGGAGGGCATAGAACTTCTCTCACCGTCAGGATCTTAACTATAGTTCTTGCAATGGCCTTATCTGTGACCCAAGTGATGTCGGGTGGATTAAGTAAAGCGATAGAGAACGAATACGATAGTATCCAAACAAACGTATTACAAAATGCAAAACTATCTTCTCCTCCTAAGGACTCTGTTTTTCTTTCTAAGATTGGGGAAAATACTTCCAAATCGGATCTGAGCGCAGCAGTTCTCGGAGTTCGTTCGTTCATTTTAACCTCTTCCGGAAAACCTCTGCTCGTATATCAAAATTTTATTAATAATACGGAGATGGGACTGGAATATTCTTCTTATAGAAATTTTGTCCACGCCTATGTTCTGGATTGGGCGATCCGATTATTTGTAGGTCTTTGTGTACTGATTTTGGGTTTTCTGATCTTTATGAAGATCTCCATCTTAAATCCTTTATTTGCTTTATTAAAAGGTTTGGATAGGGTAGAAGGAGGAGAACTTTCCGTCGAAGTAGAGGTCCGAAACAAGGATGAGATCGGACTCTTGACACACGCATTCAACGCGATGGTTCGGTCCATTCGAGAAGCTAGGCAGGAACTCCAACAATACACTTCCAATCTAGAAAGAACCATTTTGGAAAGGGATTCTATCTATGATGCTGTCCCTCAAGAAAGGATCTTATCTAATAAAACCTTAATATATGCCTCCAGAAGTATGCAGGCTGTAGTAGATAGAGTAGAAAGAATTTCCGGAAGAGAACAACCCGTCTTGATCACAGGGGAAACAGGCACAGGAAAAGAAATCATTGCAGGACTTCTTCATGAATTAGGAAGAGGAAAAGATAGCCCGTTTGTTCCCATTAACTGTGCAGCAGTTCCGGCGAATCTATGGGAAAGCCAGATTTTCGGTTATGTAAGAGGAGCATTTACAGATGCAAAGTCGGATTATGCGGGACTCGTTGCTGAGGCAAATGGTGGGACCATATTTTTCGATGAAGTGGGCGAGATGCCCATCGAGATACAGCCTAAAATATTAAGATTATTGCAAGAACGCAAATACAAACAAGTGGGTGGTCGTTCCGAACTTAAAGCAGAATGTAGGGCAATATTTGCCACTCACAGAAACCTTAGATCGATGGTCGCAAAGGGAACCTTTAGAGAGGATTTGTATTACAGGATAAATGTGTTCGAGATAGGGATCCCACCTTTGAGAGAAAGAAGATCCGATATTCCGTTTCTTACGAATCGATTCGTAGAACATTATTCCAAACAAATGGAAATGGACAAACCGAATATAAGCGAAGAAGTTATGGATCTATTTTTGGAATTTCCTTGGTCCGGAAATATACGAGAATTGGAAAACTGTATCATTCGTACACTTGCAGATTTGAAAGGAGATCATATCAAAATTTCGGATCTTCCTCCCGAGTTATTAGAACTGAAAAATTCGCAAAGAGAAGAAATTGGGGAAATTCCTATCGCGAACGGATCTTATGCTGCCGGTTTCGAGCCTTTGGTTTCTATGTATTCCAGAAGATTGATAGAAACAGCATTACAAAAATGTAAAGGGAACAAATCGGAAGCCGCCAGGCTTTTGAAAATATCCAGGGGGAAGTTACAATACCAAATGAAAATGCTGGATATGGAGTAATTCAAAAGTTCGTTTTACAAACGAATCTCAGAATAAATCCGGAATTCGCTTTCTTTTCGATTTGATATAAAACGAACGAAATTTCTAACTATGCATATGACAGAGAAATTCGACGTTTTATCCATACCGTTCAATGTGCATATCCAACTTTCCAGGCCTAAACAGGGAGAGGATGCTCTCTTAGTCATGGAAGATAAACCGATCTATAAAAACCATGTGGGCTCCGGACACGCTGCTGCGTTATTTGCTCTCGCAGAAGGAAGTGGTGGAGAATATTTACTTTCCAGAGTGGCTTCTCTTCCTTTTGAAATTATTCCGGTAGTGCGCAAATCCGAAGTAAAATACAAAAAACCTGCTCAGGGAAGAGTGGTCTCCAAGGGAGTTATTGATGAGCAGGAATGGGCGACGTTTATGGCCCAACTAGAAAAAAAGGGAAGAGCGGGACTTACTGTTGGAGTGGAACTTTTTGATGAAACTCAAGCTAATGTAGCTAGTTTCAGTTTCGATTGGTTTATTGCTAAGAAATAAAAATTTTTTTTATACAGCAGCCAAATTCGCAGCTTCACTTACATGAGTGTACCGATCACTTATATTTTAATTATAAAACTCTTGAAAGATTGATACGCTTCGTTCGAAATAAATTCAAAACTTATAATACTTTTTTCGAACGTAAGCGCTTACTTACATCTTTTTTAAAAATCGTTTGACCTTCCTTAAATTTCGGTTACCCCACTTCATGAACTGTGGAGGCAAGGTAAATGAAAAACAAACATACGAAATTTTTAACCTTGGCATTGGCTCTGATCCTCGTCCTAAGCGGTTGTGATCAGAAGTCAAACGACGATAAATTACTAGAACTAGCCGTTTCTTCTAATGGAGTTACGGAATCCGGTTCTAATCCAATTCTGAATAGTCTCGCTTTACCTACATCTACTGCTGCAGATGTGTTTTTGGTGGGCGCTGCAAAGGCTGATATTACTGGACCTTTTGTGCAATCTAGCACCGGATATAATAGTCCTGGTGACCAGATGTCAGGCTTGGCGATGAGACTTTATTCCAGAGCATTCGTAATAGAACGTCCTGGTGGTGCACGAGTGGTTATCGTTACAAACGATATGATCCATATGTACCAAAGTGTGAAGATGGGGGTTGTTAAAAAGTTACAGGCTGACGGCTATGGATCCGCGTTTAATAATGATAATATTCTTTTATTCGCGACTCATACACATTCTGCTCCTTCCAATATTTCTTGGTATACTTTATTCAATCTATTCAATGGAGTGATTGGTTTTGATAAGGTTCATTATAATATCGTAGTGAACGGAATCACGGACGCCATCAAGACTGCTTATAATAACAGAAAAGAAGCAAGGATCAAATTTGTTGCGGGAAATCTCTCCAATCTTGCGAATAATAGATCTTCGGCTGCTTATTCTTGGAACTTGGATAAAGCAAATTATCCTACAAATATAAACGAGACAATGAGTTTGCTTCGTTTTGAAGGTACGGATGGTTCTCCGATCGGGTTGCTAAACTGGTTCGCCGTTCATGGAACTTCTTTAGGAATTACAAATCGTAGGGCACATGGAGATAATAAGGGTTACGCTTCTTATCTGGTAGAAAACACATTTGGCGGAAATTTTGTGGCCGCATTCCCTCAGGGACCTATGGGAGACGTGAGTCCGAATACTCCCGATCCTACCGATATTACAAAACCTTTCTTGAGACCGAACGATATAGATCCAAGTCTGGATGCTTTAGAAAACCCTATCGTTCATGGAACCAAACAAGGAGGTAAAGCATTAGAATTATATAATGCGGCTACCACCGTACTTACTGGAAATGTCGGATATAGGCATTCTCACGTAGTTTGGAATAATAAAGTTGCTGTAGATCCTTCCTATATCGGAACCTTCTCCATGCCTTGGGATACGGGCACTGGAAATACGACCTGCGTGGCAACAATTGGTGGTGGATTCCTGGCAGGGGATGAAGAAGGTGCACCTGTAGAATTTGCAAAAGAAGGTGAGATCCGAAACGATTTCGTTTTCGAGAACGGGGCCTGGGTTAAGAAGAATTATTCTTTAACCAACTTAAGCGGCGCCGCTCAAATTTTAGGATATCTTTGGCCACTTGCTCAATTGGCATTGGGTTCCACAAAGTATGAGGCTTGCGATAAGGAAAAATTCACACTTCTTCCGGTAGGAGAAGTTGATAATTTCTGGTTCCCGAATCCACAAGTACCTTTTGTTCCGGTAGTTCTTCCATTACAAGTGATTACGATAGGCAATACAGCGATTGTGGCTTCTCCTTTTGAAGTAACTACAAATGCAGGAAGAAGGTTGAAAGCAAAGTTAACGACTACTTTTGCTTCGGCAGGAATCTCCAACGTAGTGGTAGGAGCGATGGCAAATGCTTATGCACAATACCTAACTACTCGAGAAGAATATTCCGCTCAGAATTTCGAAGGTGGATTTACCGCTTATGGCCCTTGGGCAAATGCAGCATTGATCCAAGAATTCGATCGGATCGCAAAGGATATAGTAGCAAATCGTTCGACAACTGCAGGACCGAATCCGCCGGATCTTTCCAACCAGCAGTTTGTGCAAACTTGGTTATCCCAAAACGGTATAGTGAATGATGGAGGAGATTTCGGAAAAGTCCTGACGGATGCCAATTCTTCCTATAACAGAACTAAGGATAGCGTGACGGTCAAATTCCAGGGTTCACATCCAAGAGTGGTTCAGGACAAAAAATTGGATGGATCTCTTTCTTCTTATTATGATCCGAATACTTACACATATTTGGAAATCCAAAAGAAGAATGGAAGTTCTTGGACGACTGTAGCTAACGATAATAACCCGTATACCGCTTATGATTGGGCAAGAACAGGCGGAGATCTTTCTGCTACATCCGAGGTTACGATCACTTGGTTGATACGTAGTCAGCAAGCCGGAACTTACAGGGTCGTATACAACGGTTTGGCGAAACAATTCTGGGGAATTTTCTGGACTTACAAAAAATTCACCGGAACTTCCAAAGAGTTCGTTTTGCAATAAAACGATCTTCTTTTAAAAAACCGGTGTAAGACCGAAAGAATATCCCGGAAACGGATGGACCTGTTTCCGGGATTCGTATATGATTCCACTATGGCTTTCAAATCCGTTTTGATCTTACTTTCCTTATTGATTGTTTCCTCTTCTCTATTCGCCGCTCCTAAGGCTGTGTATGATTTTACTGTAAAGGATATCAAAGGAAAGGATGTGGCACTTTCCAAATACAAAGGTAAAACCTTACTCATCGTAAACGTAGCCTCTAAATGTGGGTATACCTACCAATATGAAAATTTGGAGAAGGTATACAAAAAATATAAGGGGAAGGGCTTTGAGATCGTAGGTTTTCCTGCGAATAATTTTCTCTCACAAGAACCTGGTAGCGATGCAGAGATAGAACAATTTTGCAGAGTGAAAAAGGGCGCAACCTTCGATATGATGTCTAAAATTTCAGTGAAGGGAGAAGACCAACATCCTCTCTATACTTATCTCACTTCCAGCTCTCCTGACCCTGGAGATGTAAAATGGAATTTTGAAAAATTCCTGATTTCTCCTGCAGGCAAGATTGTGGCGAGATTTCGTTCGGGCACAGAACCGGATAGCAAAGAAGTCACGGATGAAATTGAGAAGGTTCTGAAATAGGGGATGCACTTATAGAGGAATCTTATTGTATGCACTGTTGGAGCTCTAACAACGGTGCAACTGTGATGTAGGAATTCCAACATTGCAGTTTTAACAATGTAGAAGTTCCTAAACATGTTCTTTCAAAAAAGCTAATGTGATTGCCCAAGCTTGAGCGGCAGAAGGTTTATGATACGCCGCTCTTGCATCGCAGAAGAACCCGTGCTCCGCCTCAGAAAAAACCAACTCTACAAAATTTTTTCCTGAACTCTTTAACAATTCGGAGATCGCAGCGATATGTGTCTGTTTCACACTTCTGTCTTTTCCGGCCCAAACCAACAGTAAGGGTGCATTTTGTTTTGGGGAATATTCTTCCGAAGTCTGGACGATCCTAGATCCGTAATACGAAACTGCGGCTTTGAAAGTATAAAGTGAATTCGCTAAAAAGGAAACCCATCCACCTAAACAATAACCGATGCTTGCAATTCTATCCGGGATACTTTTTGGATTCGATTTGATCCAATCTAGAGCAGCATTCAGATCCGATTGCAAATTTTCAGGAGTTAATTGGCTGAAATGAGGTTTTAATCCCATAAAGTCTTCGTAACTTCCGGAAAATCCTGGAGGAGCAGTTCTATAATAAAGTTCGGGAGCGACAGCGAGATAGCCTTCTTTAGCAAATCGGATTGTTACGTCTTTGATATGATCGTTCACTCCGAATGCCTCTTGTAATACTAAAATACAAGGAGAAGGAGAAGAATCCGGATAAGCCACGAATGTTTGCATCTCTCCATGAGCTGTGTTGATAATTACTGTTTCCGTATTCATTTTCACCTCTGTAAAAGCAGGTAGAAAGATCTAATCTCTTGTATCTTTGTCGATCGATTTACAACATTGTAATGCCTATTTAAGTTCTTTTCTTTTTTCTTTCGATTTCCAAACTAGTTTCATGTCGGTTCGTATTTTCTGTTTCCTTCTTCTTTTCCCTTCTTTCTTATTCTCCCAAACTTTTAATCCTGAAATTTACGATTCAAAAAGTAAATCCAAGGTGGACCTTTCTTCTATCCTTGAAAAGGCGAAGGATGTCGACGTGATCATATTTGGAGAAGAGCATAACGATAAGGTCGGGCATGCTTGGAAGTTGGAGGCATTCAAAAAGATAAGTTCCGTATATTCTACTCTTCTTTCTTTGGAGATGTTAGAAAAGGATCAGCAAAGATCGGTGGATGAGTATTGTAAGGGAGAAATCACCGAAAGAGGTTTTTTGAATTCGGGAAAATTCTGGCCGAATTACCAAACGGATTATCATCCAATGGTTTCTTTTGCGAAAGAAAAAAATCTTCCAGTGCTTGCAGCTAATGCTCCTAGAAAGTATGTGAATCTTGTATCTCATCAAGGTTTGGAGTCTTTGTATAGAATTAGATCTCCTTTTCTACCACCTCGATACACTTATAATTTATTCAGGCAAAAAGAATACGAAGATCTTCTCTCTGCAATGATTGCAGAACATGCGCCTACAGGTTTTTCTCCGGATAAACAAAAGTTTATAGATGCTCAATATGTTTGGGACGCTTCTATGGCTGACTCGATCGCAGAGGCTTACTTTTTGTTAAAAAGAAAAATTGTACATGTGAACGGAAGATTTCATTCTGATAGAAGTTTAGGACTGACGTATCGGCTGAAACAGATGGGCTTGAATGTTTTGACTGTCAGTATTTTTCCTTCTGAAGAAGGCAAAAGTTTTCAGGAAGAAGATTGGAAATTGGCGGATTTCCTCGTAATCACCGAAAGAAAACCCGTCCCATAAACACTTTCTTGCTTGTAGGGTAAGCGGATCTCTCCGACATTAATAGAGATGTTGGAAACCAGGGTTCGCACTCTTACAGAAACCAAGTTTGAATGCCTTTCTTGCGGAACCGTTTCCAGGCTGCCGGAAGGAGTTCCTACGGGGACTATTTTTAAACTCACCTGTTATCGTTGTGGCCAAAAGGCATTGGTCAAATACGTCTCTTCTCCACTTGAAGTTATACAAGAAAAAGAATCTCCCAAAGAGGAGATACCATTGCCACCTGTTGGACCTCCAACATTTCAGGAAAGAGAACGACCTATTGTTCGTCCTATCCAAAAGGAAATTCCTAAAAAATCTCCACTTGCGGGTTTCATAGAAGGTTTACAAACCAAATGGGAAAACTGGAAAGAATCCTGGTCTAAAAATTCTTCGGAAGATCGACCTTGGTTCCAAAAAGTCAGAACTGAAACAGAATCACCAACACCCTTCCATCGTCCGATCAAAACCTTATCCGAAAGATTATTAGAGAAGGGAAGAAGGTTTCAATTTCCTAAATTCCGTCCGAATATATGGTTCGTTCTTATTCCATTACCTTTGGCATTAGTGTTCCTGATCTTTTTCTGGATGGGGGTTATCCAAAGAGAAGCGGAAGTCCCAGGTCTATTAAGTATTTTTTATATTCATCAGCCCACTGTCATTTATGATAGAGACGGTAGAAAGGTTTCCGAAATTTTCGGTAAAAAAACCAGTAATTTAGAATGGGAAGCTTATCCTGAAAATTTGAAAAGAATGGTGCTACTTGTAGAAGACCGCAGCTTCTTCTCACATGGTGGGATTCATTATTCTTCCGTACTTCGTGCATTTTTCGTAAACATAATAAGTTTTCGTTTTAAACAAGGCGCTTCTACCATCACACAACAGTTGGCTCGTATCCTTCTGAACGATCGTGAAAAAAGTTTGGGAAGAAAGTTGAAAGAAGCCCAGCTTGCTTATGCTCTGGAATCCGCCCTGGATAAAGAAAAGATCCTATTACATTATATGAATAATGTTTATTTGGGTCATGGTGCATTCGGGTTTGCAAGTGCATCAGAGTTCTATTTCGGAAAAAAACCGAAAGATTTAAATGTAGCGGAGATGATCGTTCTGGCTTCATTGGCATCTGCCCCTAATCGTTTTTCTCCATTAAAAAATCCTGATCTATCTTCCGGAAGAGTAGAGGCGATCTTACGATCTTTGGAGAACGACGGGGCCTTAAAAGAAGATCTAAGGCCCACTATCCAAGAGATCTATCAGGCATTTAATACTCGTTCTCCCGGAGAGACAGTGTATGGAAATCGTAAGGATGATTCTCCTTATGTAACGGAACATGTAAGAAAATTCCTGCAGGCGATGTATCCGGATACGAATATATACGAAAGTGGAGGATTTTCAGTTTATACCACAATTTCTCAACCGGTCCAAGCGGAATTGCAGAAGGTGGTCAAAACACATGTGGAAAATCTTTTAAAGAGCGGACAAGTTAGACGAAACCGACTCACGGAGAACGGTAAAAATGCGGATGTAACTCCTTTTCGGAATTTAGTCGCTGAACTTTCTCCTGCATTAGAATTATTCATAGATACGGATAGATTTGTAACCGGGGGCGACAGTGGATTACAAGCAGCAGTCGTAGCAGTAGATCCACAAACAGGAGATGTTCTTCTTATGCATGGAGGAACGGAATTCAAATCGGACAACCAGTTCCCGAGAGCCACTGGAATGTATAGACAGACTGGATCCACAATCAAACCGATTCTCTATTCGGAAGCGATCGATTCGGGGATCGCAAATCCGGCGACTCATATCTTAGATGCACCTTTGATCTATAAAAATTCGGTTTCGAATTGGATGCCTGAAAATATCGGAAATCAATATGACGGAGATATTTCTCTTAGAATAGCACTCGCAAAATCCAAAAACACCGCCGCGGTCCAGATTGCCGAAAAACTAGGATTAGGCGAGATTTCAAGTGCATTCGAAAGATTTTTCTTTCCCGAAGAAAAGGTATTAAAGAGCAGATTTAGACGAGATCTTTCTTTGGCGTTAGGTTCCTTGGAACTTTCTCCTTTAGAAATGGCTTCCGCGTATTCTGCATTTGCAAACGACGGAAATATAGTGCGACCTCATTTGATCGAAAAAGTGGTAGATAGAGCGGGTAACGTGGTCTATCAAAGAAAGGATCAGGACGAATTCAATTTGAAATGGCCTCAGACTCGAAAAGCGATCACTCCTCCTACTGCTGAGATCATGGTGGATTTATTGCATGGAAGTGCGAATCACGCAGGAGTCCGTAACACAGGCTATAGGGGAGAAGTCGCCGGAAAAACAGGGACCACAAACGAACACAGAGACGCTTGGTTCGTAGGAGTTAGACCTGGAATTTCAATGGCAGTTTGGTTAGGTTACGATTCTCCCGGTTTCGGTATGGGAACTTCTGCGTTAGGCGGAACAATTGCTGCTCCTTTATGGGGAACAATCGCTAAACTATTTGATTCAGCGGAATCGGGCGATAAGGAAGAAAGAAAAAAATACCAATACTCTCAAAGAGCAGTTAGTATGGAAATCTGTCCCGAATCCGGTAAACTTCCCGGACCCGACTGTCCTAAAAAGACCAGCGAACTATTTCATCCATCTCATCTTCCTGCGGAGACCTGTCCTCTGACCCATAAGTCGGATGCAAAACAGGAGCTTTTGAAGAATGTTTTCTAAAAGAAAGATCAGGATACTTTTCTTTCTGGCATTGTCCCTATTCCCGAGTTTGAGCTTTGCGGTTTCTTATGAAGAAGCTTACGAGTTAGAAAAACTTTCTCCGATATTTGCGATCCCATTATACGAAGATGTAGTCCGATCTTCCGGTACAGGCGATTTTAAAAAAACCGCGTCTTCCAGATTGTATTTTCTATACGAAAAATTTAATAAATACATTCCTGCTATCCAATACCAAACTAGAGCGGGAAGTTTGAAAAACAAAAAGGGAGAATGGTCCTCTCTAGTAAAAACACTTTCGGATGGATTAGGAGTCACACCGTTTTCCTTATTGGCCGTTATAAATTCATGTTCTAAAGAAACTCCAGTATGGGAACCGCCTGAGCCTACCGTTCATCCCGAAACAGGAGAACTGATCCAACCTAGTCCGCCCGATCCTTATAGAGTATTGTCCAGAAAGGAAAATCATTCTTTGATTCGTCTTTGTTATTCCCTCAAAATGAAACAAAAAGATTTTGAGGGCTGGGATAACGTATTCTTCTTCCTATTTTCTAAAGACATTCTGACAAGAGATGAGGCACTTCCACTTTGGGTAGGATCTTCTATACAATCCGGGAAAGGAACACCTTACAGAAGAGTTTTTTTTTCCGGACGATTCAAAGAATTAAGCAACGAATCCAAATCGGATCTATTATTTTTATACGCCAAGTTTCTCCGGCATAACGGAAAGTTTGAATCTAGTACAAGATATTTTCTGACAAGTGGGACCTATGCTTCTTCCAAAAGAGGAAAATGGGAGACTGCGAAAAATCTTCTGATCATGGATAGAAAGAAAGAAGCCTGCACAATGATCGGAGATTCTTTCAACGCAGGAGATGAATCCGAAATATTGATGAAGAAGATCTGCCAGTCAGGCAATTGGGATTGGATACAAACTTATTTGCCTGCTCTCAAAATTCTGATGAGAGAAAGTCCAGATCCAGTATTTGCTTATGCACTTGAAGGTGGTGGCAGAGAAGCAATCGATCTATTTTTAAAACAAGTGGGCTCTAAAGTTTCCGATAAAGACGACGACTCGGAAGAAGATTCGGAATCGGCAGATATCCTAAATAAACTCATCCCTCCAGAGAGCAGAAATAAATTTCCTTTCTGGGATGCTCGCGACAAAGAAGCTGATCTTGTAGTTCCGGATAGAGCAAAATATTTATGCAAGGTGATCCGTAGGCCATTCTTTGGAACTCCTTCTATCCAACCTCAGTTCTGTAAGGAGGTTTCCCCGGGAAGTTTGGAAACATTACTTTCCATAGTAGCGGAAGAGGTGGAAGAGTCTAGCTTTGCATTTGCAGATCCTGCTTATCTTCCACTTTCCGTAAAATTGATCTGGAAAAACGGGCCTGAATCTGAATCGAATGGAGAGCCCGTTCAACCGAAAGTTTTGGGTCCTTCTTCCGAGCCTGGCCCTTGGAATCTGGAATATATAGTATATCGTAAAGTTCTAAATCGTGCTTACGCAGAGATACGTATAAAGGAAAAATACTTTGTGGTTTCCGTAAAACCTTCGTATGTGATTTGGAATAAGAATTAATATGGTCTTTTATAACTACTGCTGCACACCGGCCCGCCAAACCTTACCGATGGACAAAGTGTCCGAAATATTCTGAAGCGGATTTCCATCAATCAGCAACAAGTCTGCTCTTGCCCCTGGAAAAATTTTACCACGATCGTTTAGGCTAAATCTTCGGGCCGGAATAGAAGTTGCAGCACGTAATGCTTCTATTGGTTTGAATCCGGCCGCGACCAAAAGTTGCAATTCATGATGAAGGCTTGCGCCATGAGCAAGTCCTCCTAAATCCGCGATCGGTTCTGAAACGTCACTGCCGGCCAATATATCCACACCGGCTTTATGAAGAGCTATCACACTTTCAAAAGAATCTTCTAATTTCCCTTTGGGATAAACATTCATGTTTTTAGAAAGAGCTTCTAACCATTCTTTGCTCAGCTTAGAACTAACACGTTTATCTGAGACTAATGTTCTGGGACTGTTTCCGAAAGCGGTAGAAAGTGTAGTCAATGTGGGAACGATAAAAGTTCCGGAAGATCGAATAGCAGAGATTAGTTCTTTATCCGGTTTTTCATCAAAGAACATATGTGCTAATCCATCTACTCCTGCGGAAATTGCTCTACGTCCTCCTTCCAAGGAAGTAACATGAGCGATTGCCATCTTCCCATGTCGATGAGCAGCATTTACAGAAGCAACTAATGTTGTATCATCAATGACTGGAAGTCCTGGAGTGCCTACAGTTTCTCCGTCTTCTATGATGATCTTGATGAAATCGGAACCTTCTTCTACTTGTTTGTCCACAAATTTGATCGCTTCTTCCGGAGAGGAAACGAATGGATAACGATAAAACGTTTTTAAGAACCAGTTGCTACTCAACTGCATGTATTGTGTAGGATGCCCACCAGGAGGAGTGATTCCCATACCCGCGGAACGCATGTCTGCAATATCATTTCGATTTGCAAGCTGCCAACGTTCCCAGAACATCCATTGGCCTGTCATCTCCAATTCTGTAGTAACTCCAAATAAGAGTGCATCACGCAATCCATCTATATCGGTATGAACATGAGAATCGATTAGGCCGGGCATCAACAGGCCACCCTTCGCATCTACGATCCTTGCACCTTCTGGAATCTCTCCGCCTATAGAATTTATATGAGTTCCTTTAATGATCAATACATGATCTTTAATTAGATCTTCTCCATCGAAGATATTTGCGTTGATGATAGCGATTGTCTGATCTTCCGAAGCTGCAGATTTTTTACAGTCAATCAAAAAGAAGGCCGCGGTCGTTACCGTCACTGCAAAGATTATTTTCAGAATGTAAGATTGATAATGTTCGGTTTGCAGGTTAAAATTCATGCTGGTGGTCACTTTAAAATTAATTCTATAATTTCTTCGGGAGATTTTTTATTCTGAATACAGATCTCTTCCAGTGATTTCGAAGGGTCATCTATAATGATATTATTCTTTTTCAGAATTTCTACGGATTGCTGATAGTCCCCGTTCAAAAGTTTGAAAGAATCGGAAACCGGAGACTTAGCGAATTTTTCCAAAATCTGGTCTTCCAAATTCCCATGCATTTTCCCTCCGACGATAAACGCAATTGAAAGAATAAGAATCGCAATACTTGGAATAAGAAGCTGCCGCTTCTTCGCATAATTTTTAATATTACTCCAATTCATTCGTACATGCAAAATTGCAAAAACGACGAAACTTAGCCCTAAAAACTCATGAACAACTTTTGTATAATCATCCAAGATATGAAAGAACATCAAGACACCAGTGGCCCCCACGGTAAGAAAGATAAAAACTAAATAAGGCGTAACGAATTCTTTTTTGATTTTCATGATAGGGTAACTCTCGTTCAACATGAGACCTTGGCTGGGAAGAAGGTTCCACAGAATTATCATTTGGGCGACTCCTCGCGAGCGCTCGGACCGCGCTCTACGCTTCAATCAGCAAAGCACCATAAATGGCGCATTGCCGGATTACCGCTACGATCGCTGTCGCGGTAGTAGTTTGGAAATATCGAATTTCGAAGCCTTGACATTGTATAGAAAGCAAAGGAGGAATCATGAGGGGAACGTATTTTCTAGTTGTCTAATATTTTTTGTTCAAGATATACATTTACATCTACTAAGTATTCTTCGAAAATGCTCGCATGCGTTTTGAATGGGACATTGAAAAGGAAAAGATCAATATTCAAAAACATAATATTTCATTTACAGAAGCTTCTCTCGTTTTTGCTGATCCGCGGGCAATATATATGTCAGACCCAGATCATTCAGTTGGAGAAATAAGAGAAATTGCTTTGGGAAAAATAATGAATATTACGATTGCAGTAGTTATTTTTGTTGATAGATCTAAAAATGAAGAGGAAACTATTCGAATAGTATCTGCCAGAAAGGCGACCAAATTCGAGGAAAACCAATATTACTCGAACGATATTAAATGATATGAGAGACGAATACGATTTTTCAAAAGGCAAACGCGGAACTTATTCCCGCGATCTGAAAAACCTTCACTTTCCAATCTATTTGGATCCAAAGTTGGAAGAGTATTATAAAAAAATTGCTCTAAAAAAGAATGAAGATCTAAGCACAATTATTAATGCTATTCTGAAGAAAGAGATGGAACTCAACGATTCTTTAATTTAATAGTAGGTTTCTGTTTTCTACTATTTGCTAATCTTTGAGATTTCTGCAGAGGCTCCCCGTCGCTCCTGTCTCGCATCGCTTCCTATGGGGCGCGAACGCATTGCTCTATTCGAATCCTTCCGGATTTTTTGGTATATTAGGATTTTGTTTTAAGGGGAAAGAGAGAAACTTTTGGGCAGGGAAGGATTCGCCGTTACGCAGTCTCGCCTCGTGCTCGACTTGGCTCCACGGCGTCTTCCTCGCGCTCTTCGCCATCCATGGCTCGAGTGCATTCATTTACGCTCCCTACGGGTCGCTATGAATGCTTTCGCTCGCAAGCTTCGAATCCTTCCGGATTTTTTGGTATATTAAGATTTTGTTTTAAGGGGAAAGAGAGAAACTTTTGGGCAGGGAAGGATTCGCCGTTACGCAGTCTCGCCTCATGCTCGACTTGGCTCCACGGCGTCTTGCTCGCGCTCTTCGCCATCCATGGCTCGAGTCGCATTCATTTACGCTCCCTACGGGTCGCTATGAATGCTTTCGCTCGCAAGCTTCGAATCCTTCCGGATTTTTTGGTATATTAAGATTTTGTTTTAAGGGGAAAGAGAGAAACTTTTGGGCAGGGAAGGATTCGAACCTTCGAAGGCTGGGCCAGCAGATTTACAGTCTGCCCTCGTTGACCGCTTGAGTACCTACCCGTTGTTGAGAGCCATTATTTTTGCTCAGGGTGGCCGGTCAATCTTATTCGAAAAATGAACGAGCTGCCTATAGGAATCGAACCCACAACCGGCTGATTACAAATCAGCTGCTCTACCAATTGAGCTAAGGCAGCGTTCAGAGACAGTTTTCGAAACCATTTTGTCGGGTCAATCGATTAAAAAGGATTTTCTCCTGCTTTCGATTATTGTCTTTTGGACAGATGTCTCTTTTTCTGATCAATACCGGAATGACTCTCTCTATCCTATTTTTTTATACAGGCTATTGGTTTCGCATTCGGAACAATCGACTTCATAGGATTTTTAATTCGGGAGGAATTCTTTTCAATCTGGGGACTGCAGTTTATTTACTTGGTTTAAAGTATTTAGGAGAAGGGATCGAGCAGGCGGGTCTTATCGCAACAGTAGATAAACTGTATATAGATATTCACAGAGCGGTCGCGGCTATTACCCTGATTCTGATGTTACTCATGGGTTGGTCGGGACTGACTAGAAAAAAAGAATTCCATAGGAAGCTTCATTTTATTTTTCTACCATTATACACACTCGTTTATCTTTCGGGACTGTTTCTGTTCCGTTCGAATTAATACGGAGCCTCTGCAACCATGGAAGACACCAAAGAAATCAAAATATTCGCTAATAATATCCGCAAAAACGTGATCAAAATGGTTACTGCGGCAAAATCCGGTCACCCGGGTGGTCCTCTGGGGTTAGCGGATATTTACGCCGTATTATACAAAAAGGTCTTAAACCATAAACCTTCCGATCCGGATTGGGAAGATAGAGACAGATTGATCCTTTCTAACGGCCACGTATGCGCAGTACGTTATGCTGCTATGGCCCAAGCCGGATTTTTCCCCGAGTCCGAACTTCTCACCTTTAGGAACATAAACTCCAAATTACAGGGACATCCTTCTACCCGTTATTTAAAAGGGATCGAAAGTTCTTCCGGATCCTTGGGACAGGGACTTTCTGTTTCTGTTGGGATCGCTTTAGGAGCAAGACTTTCTAAAAAAGACTACAAAGTATATGCATGTATTTCTGACGGAGAATGTGGAGAAGGTATGACCTGGGAAGCGGCTCAATCCGCTGCTCATTATAAAACCGATAACTTGATTGCGTTTATGGATAAAAATGGGATTCAGATCGACGGATTCACCAAAGACGTAATGAATCTGGAACCTCTAAACAAAAAGTTTGCTGCATTCGGATGGAATGTATTAGAAGCGGATGGTCATAATATTGAGTCCATTATTTCCGCTTTCGAAAAAGCAAAATCTCATAAAGGTTCTCCTACAATTATTCTTTTCGAGACCGTACTCGGAAAAGGTGTCTCCTTCATGGAAAATAATCCAGGTTGGCATGGAACTCCTCCGAATGCGGAACAAGAAAAGAAAGCATTGGAAGAATTAGAACAAGTAATCGCTTAATCCTCTCGGGTTAGAGAAAGAAATTTTTCTAACCCAAAAACATTCTCCTTAACATAACAAAAGTCTCATTCATTTTCCGATCACTTAAACAAGTGCGTTCGAAAAAGATGGAAGACATAGTTAATTTATTGTACTCATCCTTTTTTTACTTAGATCTTTCAGATCCGAATTGACTTTCGTTTTTGAAATTAGATTTTATAGATATGCAATCCTCCGATTCTTCCTTCGGCACAGTTCCTTTTCCTCCGGACAAGATCGAGGACAAGTTTTATCAGCTGGAGTTTTCATCTCTACAAGATAAATCTAGAATCATAAAAGAGATCGCTAGCATGATCCCTTGGCAAGTTAGAGTTCAGGATATTGCAGATGAACTCAAAGATCCTACTTTAAGAGTGTTTGCACGTTCGGTAAGCGCTGCGGTTCATTCTGAAAGGATCAGTTATCGTTATTCTATCTTAGCGGAAAAGGGTCATCCAAATCATTATGATGATCTTGAGGAAGGTGTGTTCCTTCTTTCTTCCGTTATTGATTCAGATCTTTCTTATTTGGAATTCAGAACTTACTTGGATAAGATCGCGATTCGAGTCGAAGAGTTAGTAGACCTGAACGAAGACCTTGCTTCCGACGAAGTTAAGGTGCATTTTTTAACGAGAGTTCTCTCACAGGAAGAAGGTTTTGGCGGAAACCACGACCAATACGAGGATCCTAACAATTCTTATCTGCACAAGGTATTCTCATCTAAAAAAGGAATTCCGATTTCTCTTTCCGTAATCTATCTATTAGTAGCGCATAGATTACAGCTTCCCTTATATGGGGTCAATATGCCTCTGCATTTTCTCTTACATTTCGAATCTTCCGAATTCCAGACATATATTGATTCTTATCATGGCGGTGTAATGTTAGATCGTTCCACCTGCATTCGTTTTCTAAAAGCGAACGGATTCCAGGCTCACGAAAGATATTTCACTCATGCAAGTAGTTTGACAATTCTCAAAAGAATGTTCCGCAACCTCATCCATATCTACCGCAAAAAAGAGGACAGGGATATGGAAAAGATCCTTTCCCGTCATCTTCTCGCCCTGGACAATAAGTGGAAACCTTGACCAGAATTTGGTCCCGAACTTCTCTCCTCGCTTCCTTTACTGCTTGAGCCGAAAATTCGTTTCTAAATACTGTCGTAACAGGAAACCCGCGTGAAATCAAAAGGATTGAAGGATCTCTTAGTCCGCAAGTTCGATAAAAAACTAAAAGATATCATAGACGAAGATCTGCGTATTTTGGCCGAGATCAAAGAATATACGATTCGGTCCGGTGGAAAGAGGATACGTCCCATTCTACATTATTGTCTTTGTAAGATCCTCGGTTATAAGGGAGATAAATACTCCGACGTAGGTGCGATCGCTG
Source organism: Leptospira neocaledonica (assembly GCF_002812205.1). NCBI lineage: Bacteria > Pseudomonadati > Spirochaetota > Leptospiria > Leptospirales > Leptospiraceae > Leptospira > Leptospira neocaledonica. Next base: position 177,621 of record NZ_NPEA01000004.1, on the reverse strand, counting down.
AGCTGATCCACGCTGCTAGCCTTCTTCATGACGATGTGGTGGATGAGGCCCAAACCAGAAGAGGGATGCCAAGTGTTCCTTCCAAATTCGGGAATAAAACTTCTATCCTGGCCGGAGATTATCTTCTCGCCTGCGGGATAGATCATCTAAACAGTTTAGGTTCTCCGGATTTGATGGATCTATTCACGACGGTGATCAAGGATCTTTCCGTTAGCGAGCTCATTCAGATGGAATGGGAAAAAAATCCCAAAATTACATTAGATATTTATAATAAAGTCGTCTACGGGAAAACTGCGTCCTTATTCGGAGCAGTTTCGGAAGCTGCGGGGATATTGGCAGATATTCCCAAAAAGACCAGAAAAAAACTCCATGAGTTCGGGATCCGCTTAGGATCTTTATTCCAAAAGCAGGATGATGCAATCGATTATTTCCAGGCCGGAGACCAAACCGGAAAAATCCCTCTAAAAGATTTTCGTAATGGTTTATATACGTATCCGATCTTGAAACTATTGGAGATTGCGGACAAGAACGACAAAAAACTGGCTCATTCTTTATTCGCTAAGGAAGAAAGAAATTCGGATGACGATCTAGTCATTCTTTCCTTATTAAATCGATACAATATTCGAAAAAGTCTAAACGAAGAATTTGTATCGGATGTGGAAGGCTTGTTGAGCTTCTTAAAATCTTATCCCGAGTCCGACGAAGGTAACCTCGTCAAAGAACAATTCCGTAAATTGATGGAAGTGTGATCTTTTTATCAGAGGAACAGAAGACGAGAGGAATTTTCCCGTCTTCTGTAACACATAAATAATTATTTTTTGCCGGGGGCCTTTACTTGTATTTTTGAAACTTCTTCCAAGAATTTTTTAATATTGGCTTTTGCGGAATTTTCGTTTGCTAATCTCATTCGTTTTACTCCGACTATGGCGTCTCCCACGGTCGCCGCACCGGACTCATCGATCAAAAATTCCTTAACAACATCTGCACCTTTCGATAGAGTATATTTAATTTTAGTTTTTACTGTAAAAGTTGTTCCTACTAAAGGTTGGTCCAAGTCCAAAATTTCGATTTTAAGGCTCCAGTTATTTCCGAATTGTTCTTCTAGTGTTTCGAAAAGAGCGGCTGTTTTAACGGACTCTTTTACCGCAGCGGTAAATTCCTCGTCGGAGATCTTCGACATCCAGAAAGGTAATGTGGTTTTTCCACCTACCGATTCGCTAATGTAAATTTTATCTCCGACTTTTTTTGGTGCCTTATAATCGGTTACTAACATCCCTTCCCTTGTGGCTGGAAATGCACAGTTGAATACGACTAGGGCGAGGGCTCCCAGGAAAACGATTTTGCGATTCATTTTTTATCCTTATGATAAGTTTTAAAAAAGTATGATTTTCTAATGCGCGTAACGGTCAAATTTGTTTTGGGCAAGCGGGGCGAATTATTTAATAAAAATGCAAATATTTGGATTTCTATTTTTGGGTCCTAAATGGTTCGAGGTATTATGGAAAGTAAAATTACATAAAAAAGCCGCAGTAAACACTGCGGCTTTTCTTTTGATCTATCTAAGCTTACCGATTACTGGCTAGTAGTGGAAGAACCGGAAGGAATTGCGTTACTTGTACAATTGATATCACCTTTGATGGAAACTGTAGGACCGCTGGCTGTATTCGTATTATAACATTTTAAACCGTCTTGGGTATAACACATACTGGAAGAAGTTGCAGAAGTACAATTGATGAAGTCCGTAGTATAACATTGGGTCAAAGCAAGACCTGCAGATCCTGTCGTTACTTTGTTTCCAACCAAATCCACAGTAACAGTCAGGTAGGAAAGGGCCTGGGTGCTAGAAGTTCCTGTATCCACAGGTACTCCACTTCCTCCCCAGAAAATTTTTCCGTAGTTTGCTACCACAGGCGAAATCCCCAGGGCAGGTAAACCGGAGAAGGAAAATCCTTGTTGAGCGTCGACAGTTCCCTGGTTCTGAGTAGCATCGTAAACGAATTTCAAGGTTACGAATGCTCCTGTGGTAAAATACATCCTGGAATTGATTGTAAATAAATTCGTAGTGGAACCTGTGCTTGTAGTTCCTGTAGTGGTTCCGCTGGTGGAGCTAGAATAAGGAGTTGCGGACCCGCAGTTAGAGGTCTTGTCCTTATCAATTTCTCCCTGGATAGGAAAGGTGGAACCATCGGTTCCAGTAACAGTAAGATCTACTTTATTGGTATCACCAGTATTACAAGACACAAGCACAGCGACCGTGGCGATTAGGCCGACAAATGCAGGGAATAATTTGGAAATAAACGGTTTAGAGAACGCCATAATTCTAATATCTATCTTCGGAAAATCATGGTCAAGAATGAAATCTTGGGAACGAAAACTCGACCAATTGGACTTTGGACCCTGAAAACTCTCCGGAAGGTTCCACCATTGAGTTGACTTGCCTCCGAATTTGGTTTCCGATCGTCCTTCTGATGAATGTAAGGGCCGAGTCTTATTCAGATTATAAACCAGGTTTTTTGGAAAAATGGGGGATTAAAGTTCTCCGGAATTATGTCAATGAAGAGAAGGAAGAAGAAAGAACACTTGGCCCAAGCTCGGACTTCTTTCCCAAAAGTACTTGGCTCATCTGGTGGGCGTCCTTCTTAGGATTGCAGATCGGATTTTGGACTACTTATTTTATCATCTTGGTCGAGAAACTTTTTCCGGAATCTCCGGAAGTATTCTCTCCTGAGTTTATAGAAAAATGGAGTTATGCGGGAGCAGCCCTTGCCATTGGAACCATAGTAGAATTTTATCTACTCTATAAATTAGGTTTATGGGCCGCATACAAACTCACAAAACTTTCCGGCATCCGATTGGAAGAAGATCCTGATCTTGTCACTGGAAACGCAAATTTACTTTCCAGAATGGCTTTGGAAATTCCGGACCCTGATCTTAAACTATTAGGAATAGACCCACTTCGACTCACCGACAAAAGAAGTTTACTCATACGAACATTCTTTTATAAGACCAAGGTTTTACTTTCTAACCTTCTCGCAAAAATTGTATTACGAAAAATTTTAGCAAGAAACTCACTTCGAGTATATGCGGACTATATTGCTGCTCCTATCACAGCGATCTGGGACGGAGTGGTCATGTATTTGATCTTAAAAGAACTAAGGATAAGGTTACTTTCCAGGATCATTGCAAGAGAAGTTACCGACGAAATATTAAGGAATACGGATAGACTCAGCAAAGATACAAAGGTAGCGTTCTTGGCAGCAGTAGGAAATTCAGTAGTATTCACACAAGGATTTCATCCCAATTTGGAATACATGCTGATTAAAATGCATAAAGGATTCGGTCTAAATTCTCCGAACGGATCCTTGGATGATCTGGATACGTTCGGAAGTTTGGTCTCCCAATTATCCAAGGAAGAAAGAAAAGCCTGCCTACGCTTATTATGTATTGCATGTTCCTTCGACGGAAAACTTTCTTCTTTCGAAACGAAACATATCAAACGAATTTTGGGAGAAGAAGCTAAGGAAAATTTGGACTCTATTCGAATTCTTTCCGAGTACATCCGAAAAGGAAATTTAGAAGCTTGCAGAGAAAGGAGTCGCCTATTTTCCTAGAAGACGGACTAGGTCGATCTATATAGGTAAGGGAGAATTCGAGTTTGAAAATTTATCATTATGACTCAATTCCAGACGTAAAAGAAATCGGGGACGGAATTTTTAAAACGGAGATCCCTCAACCGTTTTATGCACCTAATAATATTTATATTCTTCCGGAAGGTGAGCCTGCACTGATAGATTCCGGTTATCTTGCCAATTTAGGAATGCTCCAGAGAGCTCTCCGAAAAATTGGACTCAGCCTAAATAAGATCAAACATATCTTCTATACTCATAATCATTTGGATCATCTTAGCGCGGTTCTTACGATCCGATATTATACGGACGCAAAACTTTACGCGATGAAAGGAATGGCTTCCGGGATCGGAAATTATCTGGAACATGTGGAAATGTTCAATAGAGCTTCCAAACGATTGGTGTACAAAGGACATAGAGTTCCGGAAGACAGAAAAAGAGAATTGGTAAGAATAGAAGAAGGAAATCTTAACTTAAGAAATACATTAAGTAGAGGAACTCGTATCGATCCTATATTAAAATTCGATATAGAATTGGTAGAAGGAGATGTGATCCATGCCGGTGGAAGAGATATAGGATTCTTGCATACTCCGGGTCATAATCTTTGGCATCTCACACCTTATATCCTGGAAGAGAATATATTTTTTACCGGAGACTTGGTCTTACAAAACATCTCTTCCATTTATGCTGAGATAGACGGAAACCTAGAGGATTATTACCGTTCTTTGGAAAGGATCTCTAAAATGAGTATCCGCAGATTATTGCCGGCACACGGACCAGAACCGGAATCTCCTCAAAAGGCAATTAAACTTCTACATAAAACATTGCAGATTTTGGAAAGAGGAGTTATCCGCAGACTTAAGGAAAAAGAATACGATCTTTCCGCACTTACTTTGGAAGCTATGGGGGAGAAGGTCGCTAATTCAGGATATTATAATACTGCAATGGCAATCTTACATTCTATGGTTCGCAAGTTTATAGATAAGGGCTGGGTGGAAATTATAGAAACGGAACCACCTTATGAGACCTATCGCTGGATTGCTGGTCAGGAGTCTCAGAGTTAGTGGAGACACAGAGTTAGGAAGAGTTACAGTGTTTTATTTTCTCGGAGAGGCGCAAAGACTCGGAGAATTCTGTTGAAAATTTACTCAATTTTCCCGAATAAGACATTAAATTAGTTTCATATATATAGATTGAAAGTCTTAAAAAGGATTAAGCTGATTATAATTTATATAACTCTTTAGCTTATTTATCATTAGCAAAGCCTGTTTTTAAAGTTATGGCTTCCCTATATGTGATTTTATTCTGAAATAAATTTAAGCATCTTTTTCATTTCCATATTAGATGGTAATGTATCAAAGTTACGCGTCATCTTTATCACGAAGTCTTATTAAATTTAATTATGATTAAGGAGTATAATTATAACCCTCTCCATCAACAATAAGTAATGTTGAGTTTATGGAATATGAGTAGCAATTGAATGGTCCTGACGAAGGGATATATTTTTGACAGAATGATCCTGCATCAATTTTCCATTCAAAATTAATTAATACATCCGAAACTATACAAGAAGGATCGTGAGTTATTATTCGGTAAGTGCCGTAAGTGCTTAAATTAAATTCATAAGTTAATGTATCTGGATCACACGGATTCGGTGTTGAGCTTTGTTGCCAAGTTCCGTAAAATTCTGGATGCTGGGAAAGAGGGATTTCGAATATACTTCTCCAAGTAGTATATAATGCCAATTTTTCCATGTTCTTATTATCTTTTTCAACCACACAATTGGTCGAAAAAAGAAGAATAAATACTATCGAAGCATACTTCATAATATCAAATTATATTTAACGAAGGTTTATTGATCATAGGAATAATTATTTCATTATATTGCAAATGGGATATTTGATTTCAATCATAACTCTTAAAGAAGTAATTCTTTTTCACATTATGCCCTATTGTTTTCTTTTCCAGCAGGTAGTAATTGCAAAATAAAGTCATGCGTGCTTTATGTGGCGAATGTTTTCAAGAATTTCTATTCTATTTATTTTGATATTAACTATTATTAATTGTGGTGAAGCAGGTAAATCTTCGAATTTGTTTCCCGGCTTATTCGCTCAATTTTCCCAAAATGACCAGGAAGCTCAACAAAAAGTCGAAGAGGAAATTAAGACACAAGGCTTTTATTCGAAACACATCCAGTCTAAATTACAAAATTATACAACGATAGTAGAATCGGAAACTACTCCAGATGTAAAAGAACCAGCTTCAGAGTTAAAAGATAAATCCAATGGAATTATTGCATTAAAGAATATAATTATCGGTGAACGCGGTGAAATCAATAGTAATCTATATTCCTTAGGATCATGCAGGGGACTATTTGGAAAGAACGGTTGCTTGAAAAAACTTAGTAGTATTAGCCTATTCTCTAAGACTATACAAAACTCAGGTTTCGAAATAAAGGGTGATAAAGTTTTCTTATTTCCCTATTCCAAGGTCCTCGGAAATATTTTTGCGAATGATCTCATTAGGCTTCCAAATACGACCGTAACAAATTTTACAAATAATATTCCATCACTACCTAAGTTGCCTCCATTTGTTTTTGATCAAAACTCTACGACAAATGAATCCCTAACGCCGTCAAACGGTTTCGAATTATTAGAAGGCAAATATGGTAGAATTAAAATTAAGCCAAAATTTGCTGTAACACTCAAAGGTGGTGTGTACTCATTTAAATCCAAAAGTTTAAATCAATCCTCCTCCCTTATTTGTGAGAAACTTTGCATTATACTTGTAAGTGAAAATGTGGAATTAGGATATAAGTCAAAAATTTATTCTCAATCAAATATATCTAACGATCTCCTTTTATATATTAACAAAATTAAAAAAATAAGAGATTGGATATTTGATGAAGAAGGTTTTTCAGCTACTGGGAATAATTATATAAATGCAAGTATCTATTCCCCTTATGCAGACATACAAATAGGAGATAAGAGTAAAGTAACAGGTATTTTAATAGGGAAAAACGTTTCTATCGCAAACGGGTCTAAGATGGTAAACGATTTTGTTTCCGAACCGGAGATACCATTAACTGACATTGAGTATGAGTTAAGTTCTTACCAACTCTATCTGGATCAGACAATTAAAGTTAGTCAAAATTATGAAAATAATTTAAAGCTGAAACTTAGCGAAATTCTTACAGGAAATCTTTCAAATACTATTAAGTATCCAATTTTTCCCAAAGGAGAGTATTCTAAGATCATTTTTAATATAAAAAAAGCCAAAGGTATAGCTGAGGACGGTTCTGAAATAACTATAAAAATTCCGACTTCGTCAAATGAGCCATATTTAGAAATTAAAGGACCTTTTACTTCAGAAGGCGGAAGAACTGTTAGCATATTGAGTGAAAAAAATCATTCTTTCAGACTTTTTGAATTAATTTCTGGAGAGTATTTTCACTCACCCATATTTACCCTCACAAGTTATTCTTCTTTATCGATCGAGGTGGAGAACAAATTAAGCATATTACCGAAGGAACGGTATGATGAAATAATTACAGAAGCCGATTTAATTTTAACTGCTAGTATTGATTCTACTCAAAGTTACTCAGAAGATTATATGGGTGTTCCATTAATATTTACAATAGCGCAGGTTAAACCTATAAATTGTTTAAAAATGAAATTTGATGTAAATTGTTCACAGAATAATCGCTTCAATGTTAAAGGCTTAGGAGGTAGTATAGGGGACAATATTATGAAAACCCAAAATGCGGCCTATTACAGTACAGGTGATCAATCATTACTTTTTTTAAAAAAATCCATGTCTGATATAATTTCGGTTCAAGGTAACTTCGGAAAGGTCGAATTATGAATTTTAAGAAAATTTTATTTTTTTCATTATTATTATTTCCATTAGCAATTTTTTCATATCAAGTAATGGGATCAAGGTGGGGTTCTCCAATCGGACCAATTAATCCGAATTTCGCGATTTATCAAGCTACCTATGGATATGACAATTCATTTAAGGATAACTTGGGATCAAATTATAACTCCATTGTGGAGCAATCAGTAGCTGCCTGGAATGGAAAATCAAATTTTGTTTATGTTACACCTGCCTCTTTAGATCCTTTTGGTGGAGCTGGCGGTCCCCCGAATGTTCCCTTAAGGTTTGACACTACTTTGAATATTTTAAGGTTTTTAACTCCTAACACTATTGGTGTTACGTTGCCGCAAACGTCAGGTTGGTTATTAACGAGTGCTCCGATTTTTATTTTTGGCTTATATCAAAACGGAAGTGTTAACTATAGCATGTATAATGATCAAAATTATTTCAAAGCAACCGTTACTCATGAATTAGGTCATGCAACTGGATTAAATCATTCTGCAGATTCTTCCGCTATTATGTATCCAACGGTAAATGTGTTTGTTAATAAACCAGCTACTGATGATATAAATGGTATTAGGTCGATCTATGGTTATAGACCACCACCACCATCCCCTGAAGAAGCTGTTGATCAATTCTGCTCTATCTTTGGTTTAGAGGGGAACGACGTCGTATGTTTATTTATTATTTGTTATTTAGCCGGAATTTGTAAATAAGGAGCTGATTGATGAAAAATTTAAGAATCTTTTTGATACTATTTGTTCTTTACAATACTGAACAATTCACTCAGCCCATTGGTCAAGTTTGTACAATCCCATATAGAGGTATTTGTATTGAGCCAAAAAATTCGACCGGTATAAATTTCGTGAAAAATATTTGTGAAACTGGCGGGTTTGTTCTCTCAAATGGAAATTGTGTTTCTCAAACCCCGCTGTCATCTTGCTATATCATTAAAAATGAAATTAGGTACACTGTATATTATTTACCATTTATTTGGGATAATGTAGGTGCAAAGGCGAATTGTTTATCTGTTTCAGGTATTTACTCAAACTAATCTGTTCCATGGCAAATAAAACCTATTTAATTATCGGATTAATATTTTCCCTTTATAGGTGTGTAATTATAGACCTCGAAGCACAGCTTCAAAATAACCTTATTACAAGAAAAGAGGCTGTTGAAAAAATTAGAGATGCATCTATTCTCAAAATTGCTTTGTGCTTAGAAAAAAATGAATTCTCAGATGTTTTAAATTTTACTGACTATACTGATTATCTGATTTGTAATGGATCATGTACTAATTCAAATTATTATAGACTTGAAGATGTTAATTACCTATATAATTCAATTTTATTTCTTCCTTGTGATTTTAGTTCGAAATTTTTAATCCCAAAAATAAATCCTTTTAAAATTGATGATGTTCAACTTAAATATTTAGGTTTTTAAATCAAGGTCACCCTTTTGTTTTAGTATTTTTAGTAATTAGATGATATATACAAAAAGTGAGTCGTCATCACCTCCGCCATCGACGTTTTTATATAAGTAATGCGTCACTGTAATTGCAAGAAGCATCATCTCTTTCTCAATCTTCGTGCCTCAAAGCTCGGGAATCACTTCTCCGAAAAATCGCGTTTCCTTGATCTTTAAGTTATAAGCTTTTATAAACAAAAGTTCTAGATTGACCACATCTTCTCTATTGTACTTCAAAAGAAGATCCAATGCATCCTGGTCATCGTACTGAACATACTGCCACCATAATCGCACTGCATCGGCTCCGTTTACTTCGTATGGGAGATCTCTTTTAATACCTAAGGCCTTCTCGCATCCTTTCAAACCACCTTTGATCCCAAGACTACGCAGAATATACATTAGATCTATATGGCGGTTCTTAAATTTTTTACCGAATTCTTTTTCTAAAAAAGGAACATCGAATGCAGCGCCATTATAAGTCACAAAAACATGGGAAGAAGAAAGTTCTTCCGGAAAATCATCCATGTTTCTGCCTCTAAGATATGTTTTGAAATCTTTACCGTCGTAGGTTCCTACAACAGTCACAAAATCTCCACTTCCTAAACCGGAAGTTTCAATATCCAAGTAGAGAAGGTTTTCTCGGATGATAGGAAATAGTCTCCATTTTTGTTGGCTGGGTAGGGCGAAGAAAAAATAGTCCCAGTTCTTTCTATCCATTTCCTTTCTGGAAAAATCCAGAGAGTCCAAAAGTAATCTGGAATGCATGTCTGAAGGGAATTTTACTTTTTCTTTTAATACTTCTCTGAATTCGTCCCAATGTAGAATTCCTTGGTCCCAAAGTTTTCCCTCTTCGATCACGTCTATGCCGGGGAGATGGCAGAATGTATGTTCTAACAATGATCCCCCTTGGTATGCTAACCCTTAGTTTTGAAAAACGCCTTTTTCCCGACAAGGAAGAATAACGTGAATACCAGAAGAGTATATAGATAAAAAGGGAAATTTCCCCATTCGGAATAGAATGTATTTCCACCTTCTTTTAATTTTGTGGCGGGGAGTAAAAAGGATTTGGTATCTTTTTCTCCATATCTGGTTGGATGATTTAGGCTTCTACCATATGGATCTACTGCGAATGAAATTCCAGTAACCGCAGGGCGAACCAAGGTCAGTCCGAATTCTATCGCTCTAAACCGGACTGCTCCTCCATGTTGCCAGGCTTCGACCTCGGATGAAAACCAGGAATCATTGGTTGGATTTACAAAAAACGTAAACATATCCTTAGATGCGAATTTTACGGAGTCTCTAACAAGATAAGAAAACATCGCCTCGTAACAGATCAAAGGTAGGATCTGGTAGGAAACGGTTTCTTCTTTGCCAGAGCTAGTTAAAATTGGACGAAAATGATCGGGATTTTGGATCAAAGGAGTTTCTTCTTCCGTAGGCAAAGAAGGAATTCTTTCTCTTCGCAAGGAACGACTTCCGATTAAAGGTTTAGGATCACCTCCGGTAATATAAAAGGAAGTCTCCTTAAACAGTTTTCTTAAAAAAGGAAATGTAGACTCGAAAGGAATATATTCTCCGAAAGCGAGCAATCTTCTTTTATCATAACGGCCCACTTCTCCATTAGAAGAAGATAAAAGAGTAACCTGGTTTTTTAAACCTTCCGGAAAACGGTTTAACTCATTGTATAAAATATCCGCGCCGGTTTTATACGTTAGATACATTAAAGCGCCATGGAATGTAGAAGAATATACTCCTTGTCCCAGGTTTTCATTCGGAATAGTTCCATGAAATGGAACAGCAGACTCGGGCAAAAATAACAGGTCTGGAGGTGGAAAAGTTTCTAGAGAAGAACGAAGACCTAATTCCAAACTTGTGCTGATTGTCTGTCCTACAAATTCAGGATTTTCAGCCAGTTCTCTTTTTCCCGGAGAAGTATTGGGTTGTATCAAAACCCCCGAAAGTTTTAAAACACCGTCTTCAACCGCGGGAGTGGAATTCGGAACAGTGTAATCGGGAGCAGAATAAAGTCTAAAACCTCCCAGTGTCCAGACAATCCCGAAAATGAGAATCCCGGCAATTCCATATCTTTTTAAAGAAGGATTCCTAAACAATACTAAAGAAGAACTTCCTAAGAGCAGAAAAAATCCTACTCCAAATATACCTGTCCAAGACGCGATTTGTGAAAAAGAAAGATTTCCTTCCGCTAAATTTCCCCAATACCAAGGGAACAGTTGGGGCATGATCAGATCGGATAGAACTCCCCAAATAGGAAAAATTAACCAACCGAATATAGGAGCCCTATCAGTAGAGTTATTATACTTAGTATATAATGATAAGCTAAAATTCCATCCCAAATAGAAAATGATAAGTTTGCAATGGGAGAAAATTCCATACACCAGGAATAATATCCAAGAGATGGTCGCGCCTGCTCCCGAAATTGCGGAAATAGAAGAGGGGATCCAATAAAATACGATCAAATTAATGATCTGTGAAAGACCTAATAGCCAGAAGATTGCCGACTTAAGTTTCCATTCTCTTAATTCTAAAAATAGAATATAGGCACATAACGCGGAGAGCCCTCCCGCAGGAAAAAACTCGAAGGGCTCCATTCCGAAAAGGATTCCGGACGCGATTCCGATCAGACACAAAAAAGGACGGATCGGATTTCTGGAAAACCGAATCATTTGCCTTGCAAACGTTTTTGGTCTTCTTCTAAGGCTTTTCTTCTACCGTAAGCCTCCGCTTCTTCTTGGCCTAGAATCTTAACTCGGATCTCATTTAGGGCCTTTTCTTTTTCCTCAGGTCTTGCTGTTGGATGGGACTTTAACCAAGTTTGTTCTTCTTGTGCGGTTTGCTCTTCTCTCTTTTTTTCCGCATCTATTTCTTTCAGGACTTTTTCGATCCTGTCTGCGCCATCTTTTCCGAAATATTTTTCTCGGATTGCACGTACCTGAGGATCTTTTTCGGCAGCGGATAATTTGTTTAGATCAGTTTCTTTGAAGTAAAGTTCAGTTTCGTATTTATTGAACTTAGGCTCTCTTTTGTTGATCGTATTATAATAATTTCCGTAAACACCCTTACGATATTCTTCGTATCTCGCGAGCTTTTTATCTCCGGAAAGATTTTTAACCTCGCTCAAGAATTGGTCGTATCCGAATTGGAAATCCTTCTCCGCTTCTTCTAACCCGAAGATCAACTTAGCATCTTGGTCGGAGAAAATCTCTCTTCTCTTCTTCTTTATGATTTCGTAAATTTCTTCTTGGCTTTTGCCCTTAGGTTGTTCAAACTCCCTTAATACGATCTCGTAAGAAAGATACTTTCTGAAAAGACCTACAAGTCTTTCCCCATCCGCTCCAGGATATTGTTCCAAGATGAATGCTTTTACTATTTCGTTACATTGTTCAGGAGTATAATCTGTAGGACATTTTCTTCTCAATTCCCAAAGAGAAGATACCAGATCCAATTCTCCATTGGCGGCATACTTTAGGATCTCGTCGTAACTCAACCATTGGCCGTCTTTGTACAATTCGCGAGAAGTAGCCATGATCTCTGGGTTGATGATCCATTCTCCATTCTCGTTTTGGGTTACGGTAAAGCCTGGAGAATCATCTCCATCAAAACCGAAGTCTCTTCCTTTTGAACCTGGTTCCCAAAGAAGGAATATGATCAATACAATAAGGATGAAAAAACCAGAGGCAAAAAGCCAGATTTTAGGGGGGATTTCTTTTAAACGTTCTAACATTTGAAATATTTACCGGTTGGAAAGCATTGAGGCTATGGATTGGGGGCGAGAAGGCAAGAGTTTTTACGGAAAATAAATTGGCGATTCAGGTCCTTTTTTAAAAGATTCCTTCATGTCTCTTCCAATTCTTTTTTATCCGGAAGGAACCGTCGGTGCTTCGGAAATTTTTTCTCATTTCCGGAACTTAGATGTGAGATCGTACCCTGCCAAATTTCCGGAAGAGATCGAAAAATTCAAACCTACCATATTAATCGCAAACACTAGACTCAAGGTAAATCGAGAGACCTGTCGGAGGTTTCCTAGTGTTAAAATTTTTGCAACAGTGAGTTCCGGCATCGATCATGTGAATTTTTCGGATCTCAAAAAAGAATCTCGAATATTTATCAATTCTCCGGGAAGTAATGCAGGTTCTGTTGCTGAGTATTGTTGGGTATCTTTACTTCATTTTTTTTCGGAAGAAGAATTGAAAAAGAAAAATGTGGGTATCATCGGCTTCGGAAATACAGGCAAGAAGTTCGCCAAAATCCTAGAAAAGAAGAAGATCCCTTATATCTACAATGATCCATTTATCAAGGATCGCTCTCAATCTTTGGATGAGATATTAAAATGTTCCATAATCAGTCTTCATGTTCCGCTTACTGGCGATGGTCCTTATCCTACGACAAATTTATTAGACAAAGATAAAATTTTCAAATTGAAAGAAGGTACACTTCTTCTGAACACAAGCAGAGGAGAAGTTTGGTCCGAAGAAACCTTTCAAACTATTTTGGATAGAACCGATCTATACAAGGTGATAGATGTTTTTTCTCCGGAACCACCCAAAGGAAAGATCGCAGAACAAATGGCGAATTTGGAAAATTCTATCTTTACTCCTCATATCGCAGGATATAGCCAACTGGGAAGATTACTCGGAACGTATCGACTTGCGGAGAAATTATGTATTTTATATAAGGAGCAATCACTTCCTCCGCTTTCCGAATTTTTAAAACCGAACCAACCGATTTCGACCGAAACTTTTTTAAAAGAAGAAGATCGGGACTTGAGAGAATCTTGGAAAAATCAGGATTGGGAATATTTCGAAAAAAGACGGAATTCTTACCCGGCCAGAAAAGATCTGGGACTTGCGAATCTAGATTAGAGAATCCTATAGTTCACTAAACGGATTTCAGGAGTGAAATGACTATTTTACTAAAGCTTTTTCATTCGGAAAAAGAAGATATTTAGGTCTTGTCTTAGCAAGAATATCATCTATTACGAAAACTTCTCTCGTACCTCTTTTTCTTTCGAAGGGTGCTTCGTATAAAAAACCTAAAAACACAAGTTCGGAATTTTGATGAGTAACTAGATCATCTTGTCTCACTTTACGAGTGATGTCTAAAGATAAAACCTTCCATCCAGAAAAATTAAAATGTGTAAGTAATATCTTTTTCATATCCAAACTGGAATCTCTCACTAAAACAAAAAGAGATCCTCCACCATCGTTCGCATACACATGGAATTTGAACTCTTTTACAAACTCTTTAGAAGACCAAGGCTTCTTGAATAAAATCTGAAAGGATTGGTTTTTTTCCGCGCTGAGTTCTACATACAAAGATTTTTCGGATTCTCTTTCGGGAGTTCTGAATACGGTAGAGATCCTAACTTCCGGACTGAAATCAGGACCGAGTTTTGCTTTTACGTTTTCTTCTCCAAATACCTCAGTTTCAAAATCTTGGACTACGTATTCTTTATAAATTCCGGAAAGATCCTTGGATAAGATTGGGCCGGATAAAACACAAATTCCCACAAGTATAAATAAGGAAAAAAATTGCATAAGGTGGGTTTTGAATTTTTTCCAGTTCATATTTCTAATTTCGGCCAGATCTTCAAAAATACTACCATCTCGTTTATTTTCCGAAGATCCGTTTCTCTAAAAACTTGATGGTGTATCTGTCTTTTTAAGAATTAGTCCTATGGATCCTTCGGAAGATTCTTATTTCCCAACTCGATTGGAATTCGGAGATGCATTTCGCTCCGCTTTTCATGAGTTTTTCGGAGATGAGAAAGATTTACAATACGAATTGTACGATTTAAAGTCCGAAAGCTCCGGACCCAAGGCAAAATGGGCCACCTTCTCCATTCGAAATCCACTAGGTGGCAGATCTATTGTGTTTCGATTCGATCCTGATTCCGGCTCCTTCTACGCTATGTTAAAAGTACAAGTGATCCCCGGGGAAGAAGATTGGAGTTTGGATTCTTTTTTCAGAAAAAAGGTTTTTCAGAGATCGGTTCTGCAGAAGTACAAAAAACAGCGGGGGAATGGCTTTTTCATTCCTTAGCCAGACATTATTTAGGAATCATTTTCAGTCATTGTCCTCGTATCCTGGAACCCGATTATAAGTTGGAGCCCTAAACTATCTAAAACGATCCGGACCTGAAAATGATCGCTGGCGTCCCAAAAAAATAAGGGAAAGATCTCGAGGAAATTTGTTATTAAGTAAAGGCTCGGAATGAAAAGAATCGTTCTTTTAATTAGTATTTTTCAAATCTTATATTGTAACCAAGCAAAGGAAGTGAATATAGACGCTTCCCAATCTTTAGTGGGTCTTTCTCTGGATTTATCATTGTCTGAGGCTCTTCAACCGGATTCTGAACTGGGCCCAGAATTTTTAGCAGTAGGTCTCGGTTGCATTATATGGACTAGCAATGATGGAGTCACTTGGGCTGCAACCGGAGGTTCTTCTGTTCTACCGGATTGTACGGGCAACTTATATTCGGTTACTTACGGCAATGGACTTTACGTAGCTGTAGGAACTCTTTCTGCAGGATTTGATTCACGAACAAATAATTGTGGGCTATGGACAAGTCCAGATGCAGAAACCTGGACAAGAATTCCTTGCCCTAATAGCAGTATATACTCCTCCCAAGGAAATTTGCCTCTTCGTTCCATTTCTTATGGAAGAGTGGGTGGTGTAAAAAAATTCGTAGCTGCAGGTTCTAAGTTTGGTTCGGACTCTAGTGCGGACCAATTGTACATGATCCAAAGTACAAACGGGAAAACTTGGACAGTGATGCAAGATATTCCTTACACTGACCATGGTACTGCAAATGGATCTTGTTTTGTGATCTTTCATAACGATACCTTGTATTGCCCGCAAGAAGGAGGTTCTTATAACGCCACTTTGGAATACAATCCTAGTACTTCTACTTCCAGCATGTCGGCTTTTCCATCGAGTGCTGATTCCTTAGAAAACTTAACGTATGCCCCTCCAAATACTTCCGTGTATGATATGTATTCCTTCCAGTTTTTCGTATCTAGGGCAAATTCACTTTTTGTTTTTGGGACAAGAGAGACTGATAATATAGCAGTCAGTTCTCGAATGAGTACGAGCGGAGTATGGCCTGCTTCTGTTGCGGTGGGATTTGGAGCGAATAATAGGCCGAACGGGTTTGCAAACGACGAATCAGGAAATATTTACACTTTCGGGAATTCATGCAAATGGGCTTACTCTTCCAATCAGGGAAGTTCTTGGACTACGATCAATACGTTGGATGCTTGTGGAACTAGCAGTTCATATGAGGATTGGATCTTTGCTACATATAGTTCGAAACTGAATCGAATTGTAGCTGTCGGCGACGCAGGTTCTATTGGTACTACAGGAGTTTCGCCAACTCTAAGTTCCGATTGGACGTACTTAAAAGTACCTGGGGCAAATACGGAGATTACTTCTATCGTTAGTAAAAACAAGTAAGCTCTTGCAAAACCTAGATAAAATATAAATCTAGGGAGAAGATGGACCCAATTCTAATTATAGTAATCGTATCCGGATTTGTCGTCGGGATCGTGTACGGTCTTTGGATCAAAAAAAGACATAAAGAATTAAAATAATTTAATCCTTGGTCGACAACACTCACTTAAGGGACTCTAAAAAAAATCCAAAAATTGACCGTCTTACATTTTTCATTTGTTATCTAATATGTAGAGATGAAGAACAAAAGATTCGAATTGAAACTTTGGAAATTTTATAGGATCGTCAGACCGTTAATGGCGATCCTTATTTCTTTAGCGTTCTTGCTAGTGAGTATTTATCTTCCGATCAAGATTTGAAGAACTCTCTCTTCAGAATGATGATCCCTTAAATTTCGCAGTTATCCTGAGGAAGGAATAACATAGATTTAAAAAATACCTTCAGGACTTCTCTGCCTACAGTTTGCAAAGCCCTCTTATTGGAAATATCGGATTGGATCTGTAATCCGTCAAAAAGAGCAAGTAATGTCCTGGCAGAAAGTTCTGGTGAAAGATCAGCCTTGATCTTGCCGCTTTCCTGGGATTCCTTAATTGTCTTAGCGAAAAGTTTTTCTAAAGAATCATAAAAACTTAATATTTCTTTTTCCATTGCTCCGCAGGCTGTCGCTTCAGCAAACAAACGAGGACTACAATTCCCTTCTACCGCTAATCGATTCGCGAGTCTTTCTAAATATTCCACCAATCTTAAGTGGGAGGGGAGGGCTTTTACTTCAGGTTCTTCGAACCCGAATCTTTCCCAGGACAAAAAGTTTTGGATAAGAGTGTCCCTGATCTCTTCTTTGCTCTCGAAATGGAAATAGATCCCACCTTTGGTAAGACCTGCCGCATCCGCAATGTCCTGGACAGAGGTTCTTTCGAAACCCTTGCTAAAAAAACATTGCATAGCTGCTTGAAGGATGGATTCCTTTCGGACCTCCTCCGGCATTTTTTTCCAGCCTGGCTTAGCTTTGTTCAGCTTCATTCCTGCCCTCTGTTTCTAAACTTTTCCTCGACCCGTCAAACGAATTCTCCAAAATTCCCAAAAATAAATACCAACCGGTAGGAATTTTTATTGACCAGGCCAGTCCAATAAATACCGAATGGTAGGAAATAACTTGAGTGAGAATTTTATGATCCAGGCATTATCCAAGGAAGGAATATCCTCCGAACTGAAACTTCCAAATGGTCAGATACTCAAAAACAGAATTGTAAAAGCTTCGATGGAAGAAGGTCTTTCGGACAAGGAATTTCTTCCTAGCCAAAGATTGTTCAAACTTTATGAAAGATGGTCCCAATCAGGAGCGGGCCTTCTTCTTACCGGAAACGTAATGGTGGACCCGAATGGACTCACCGGTCCCGGCAATGTGATCTTAAGAAATGGAATGGATCTTTCTTCATTGAAAAAATGGGCAGAGATCGGACAATCCGGTGGCTCCAAAATTTGGATGCAGATCAATCATCCGGGAAGACAAACATTCGGTTTTATTACTGAGACTCCTGTTGCTCCTTCTCCAATAAAAGTGCATATACCAGGAAGAATGTTCGCAAAAGTTTTTGGAGAACCCAGAGAATTAAGAGGAGAAGAGATCAAAGTCCTCATCCAAAAGTTCATAGATGCTGCAGTCATAGCCGATAAGGCAGGATTCAATGGAGTAGAAGTTCATTCAGCTCATGGATATTTATTAAACCAATTCTTGTCTCCAATTACTAATATTAGAAAAGATGAATGGGGCGGCTCTTTAGAGAATCGGGCAAGATTCCTTTTAGAAGTTTTGAAAGGTATCAAAGCTTCCGTTCGATCCGATTTCGGAATTGGGGTCAAATTAAATTCTGCGGACTTCCAGGGAGGAGGTTTCCAAGAGGAAGATTCTATCCAAGTTATCAAAATGCTGGAACCGATCGCTTTGGATCTTTTGGAAATTTCAGGAGGGAATTATGAATCTCCTGCAATGCAAGGAACAGGCACGAACAAAAGAGAAGCATACTTTTTAGATTTTGCTAAAAAGGCAAAAGAGATCACTAAAATTCCTCTACTAGTCACCGGCGGATTTAGAAGTAAATCTGTAATGGAAGAAGCTATCGTTTCCAAAGAAGCAGATTTAGTCGGGATCGCAGCACCTTTTGCGTTTCATCCTACATTCGTAAATGGATTACTTTCCGGAAAAATAGAAAAGGTCTCTGTAGAAATACCGAAACTTTCTAATCCTGCGTTAAATTCACTTTCTAAGATGTCCGCGATCCGTCTTCAGTTCAGAAGAATGGGAGAAGGAAAAGAACCTAGGCTTCCAGGTTCTTTGATCTGGAATATGATTAGAGATCAGATCAGGGGAAGACGTAATGCGAAGAAATACAAAAAATTTTTGGAACGAAATTTCTCAAAGCGGATCGCATCTAAATGACGACTTAATCCATTGAATAGCAAACCTTAAACCGTCCGTCGGAGAAATTCCGACGGACTTTTTTTTATTTTCTGGAGAAAGAATTCTCTTGGACTTTTGCTCCTAACATCAAAGGAGATTCCTTGAGTAAAAAAGATAAGGCTAGGTTCAATACCCCAAGACCTATGAATATTTTTAAGAATAGATCTATTCCTAAAAAGTTCAGCCCTAAAATAAAGAAGATCCCGGATATCTGACCGATCCAAAGTAAAAGCCCTTGGGAAGAAGATTCAGGTGCAGGAGAGGTGATCTCAGCGCAGTATTGAAACCCGATCGGTGCTCCGATTCCAAGTAAGAAAAATCCTATCAAGAATGCCCCGGTTAAAACTAAGTTATAGTCGTTTGCTAAGGAGAATAATAACATTCCAGGCAAAAATCCAGCCATCGAAATCACTAAGAAAGGTTGTCTTTTGCCCAGCTTATCGGAGATTAATGGAACAAAGACGCCTGCGATAATTCCGGACATAAGCATCATTCCTGCAATTTCTCCGGACTGGGTCATGTTTAAATGTTTAGTTTCACAGATCTGGTCTATACAAGTGCTAACTGCATTAAAAATTCCTAATCCAATCAGGAATAGAAGTAGTGATTTTCGCATGTCCTTTTGGCTAAGGATATGTTTTAAACCTTCGAATACCTTAAATTTGGAATTTTGCTGACTTGCTAGATCTGGAGCAGTCGGAGGTTTCTCTTTGAAGAATGCCAAAAACACTACGGCTCCTGCTATTGCCACCAATCCATAATTCAAAAGTATACCTGGGATCTCTTGTGGATTCGGATTCACTTCTCCTAACATTCTAGGAGTGATTGCCATTACTAAAATAATACCTATAAATTGGGCTAAGGTTCCGATGGCTACAGCAGTAGCTCTTTCTGTAATAGGAAACCATTGTACGCTCACTTTTGTGACTGCGTTTAAGATGAAAGGTTGTGCAATCGCCAAGCCGATTTGAGATGCGATCACTATACTGAAATTATCCGCATATACTCCTTTGCTTAAGGAGAAAATTCCTGTCAGAGCAGCGCCCACTCCGACTCCGATTCGGATTCCGTAAGTATCGATGATATAAGAAGCAGGGATTGCCATTAATACGAATACTCCCATGAAGATCAGGGAGAGAAGATCTATCTGAAGGCTTGATACATCGTAAAATACTTTAGCCTCTCTGGCTATAGGCGCAAAAGTCAGCCATTGGATTTGGATAATCGCCGTAATTAACGCGTATAGACCAAGAATCACCCATCTGTAGCCGTATACCTTTACTTGGTTTTCACGCATAGAAAGCCCCGTTTTTATTTAAATAGTGGAAGATAATAATTCGCATCACTTAGGTCCGAGGGAATCATCACAATCTATGCTCGGAAGTAACAATGACAGTATAGGAGGTATATGTTCTAGTTCCAAGCAAATTATAATTTTGGAATAAGAAGTACCTGCTATTTTAATTTCTAATTATAACGACTTAAATATTATGCGAATAAGTGATTTTGTAAAATGTAAGACGCATATAAGTGCACGGTAATTCGATCCTATAATCCCGTTCTTTTTCACAATCACATGAGATTTAATCAAGACCTAGTACTTTATGAAATAAGAAAGTTGTAAGTTTAGATTTTTGAGAAGGGACCGACTTCTTAAATTCGGACGTTCGACTTAAACAATGCGGACGACCCTTTTCTTTTTTGCCTTATGATATGAGGCAGTGGAGAAAATTTTATGTTAAAAAAATGGGCTATAGTCTTAGCATTGGTTTCGGCCGTTGTAAAATGTGAAACAGGAAATTTAGAAGATAGGACAACGTTACCAAAGTATCCGAATTCTTCTCTGGAAAAAGTGATCCAGCTGGATCGTCCTCCTGGCAATATAAGTGCATCGACATCGGGAAGGATCTTCTTCTCTTTTTTCCCCCAAGGATCACCTCCGATTAAAGTGGCGGAATTAAAGAACGGCCAGGTCCTTCCTTTTCCGAACCAGAACTTTCAGAAAAACTTCAATACAGTCCTTTCAGTGAGAGTGGATGATAAGAATCGGCTCTGGACCCTGGATTACGGTAATTTAGGACTAACGAGACCAAAGGTTTATGCATTCGATATAGAAACTGGGGCTACGATCCACGAGTATGAATTCCCTATTTCGATCGCTCCTAAGGATTCTTTGTTCAATGATATGCAGATTGATACGGTGACTGAAACAATCTTTATCACGGATACAAGCCCTTTGATTCCTGATCCTGGGTTAGTGGTATATGATATCACAAACAAAAAAGCAAGACGCCTGCTGAAAGATCATGCTTCCGTAGTGGGAGAAAGAAACGAGATCGTGGTAAATGGGGCTCCTTTCCAGGTGGCAGGTGTTTCTATCATATTTAATGCGGATTCTATCGCTTTGGATCAAAATAAAGAATGGTTATATTTTGCTCCTTTTACTTCCGGAGAATTATATCGCGCTAAAACGAACGTTTTGCGGGATTCCACGTTAACCGCAGCTCAACTGGCGTCACAGGTAGAACAATATTCTTTAAAATCAATGAGTGACGGTATTAGCATCGATAAGAGCGGAAATATTTATGTGACCGACGCGGAGCATTCTGCAGTGAACCTGATCGATCCTGATAAAAAGATTACCACATTATTCAAGGATCCGAGTTTCCGTTGGCCCGACGGATTTAGTTACGCTCCGGATGGATATATGTATCTAACTTGCAGCGCGTTAAACGAAGTATTCCTGCAAACAGACGCGACCATTTTAAGTAAAGGACCTTATTATATTTATAGATTCAAGCCGGAAGCGGAAGGGATCATAGGTAGATAATTTTTATCAAGTGACTGGGGGCGACTCCTCGCTTCGCTCGGACCGCGCTGCTCCTGGCTACGCGTTCGCTCCGGTCCCTTTGGGACTTCCCCTGCGCATCGCTGTCGCGGCTGGTTCCCGCGATTCTATTGACACGAAAGGACAATCACATATAACCGCCTTCTCATTTTAGAAAAAAGGATTGCCCTTTTTAGGGGACTTTCCAATCTCCTGATGAGTGAGTGCTCACTCATCGAGTGATTCGTTATTGGGCCTCGGAGGATCTGCTGCATGAAATCAAAAGTCTATGTTTTGGCTTACGATATAGGAACTACCGGGACCAAAACTTGCCTATTTGAAATAGGTGATAGGCTTACTCTTGTACATTCTGCGACGCAAGAATATGGACTCACACTTTTAGAAGGCGGAGGAGTAGAGCAGGATCCTCAAGATTGGTGGAATTCCATGAGAGACACCACTGCCCAAGTCTTAAAAGAAGCGAAACTTGACCCTGCGGAAATTCGTGGAATCTCCTTCTGTTCCCAAATGCAAGGTCTCGTCTTAGTGGATAAGGATCTGAAACCGGTTCGTCCAGCAATGAGTTATATGGACCAAAGAGCCCGCGAACAAATGAAAAAAGGAATTGAGCATGGGATCAAGATAGAAGGTCTGAATGCATATAAACTTCTTCGTTCCTTACAGATTACAGGTGCAGTCGCGGGAAGTGTAAAGGATCCATTATGGAAATATAAATGGGTCGAGGCCAAAGAAGCCGAAAGATTTGCTAGAGTTCATAAGTGGTTGGATGTGAAAGATTATCTGACCACCAGATGTACTGGCAGGGCGACCATGACCCTGGATTCCGCATTTGCCACTTTCTTATATGATTCTCGTCCAGGCAAAAGCCGTTGGCATAAAGGACTTTGTAAAATGTTCGGAGTTCGTCCGGAACATCTTCCTGATCTCATTCAATCTACCGATTTGATCGGTGGACTGACTGAAACCTCAGCAAAAGAACTTGGGCTAAAAGAAGGAACTGCAGTTTTTGGCGGCGGAGGGGATGCCACTCTTATCGGAATAGGGGCAGGCGCTGTAGAAGAAGGAGACACTCATATTTATGCCGGGACCTCCGGTTGGGTTTCTACGGTGACTAAAAAAAGGACTGTGGATATCAACGCTAGGATTGCATCTATCGTGGGCGCGAGAGCCGGTTATTATAATTATTTTGGAGAACAGGAAACCTCGGGTAAATGTCTGCAGTGGGTCAAGGATCATCTTGCCCTAGACGAGATAGATGTTTATTTAGAAAAAAAGAATGTAACAGAAGGTGAAGACGCAGTGCACGAAAGTCTTTTTGCATTTTTGTTTGAATCCATCAAGGATACTCCTGCAGGAAGTGATGGAGTTATCTTCACTCCTTGGTTGCACGGAAACCGTTGCCCTTTCGAAGATCCAGCAGCACGAGGAATGTTCTTCAATATAGGTTTGGACACTGGAAAAAGAAAGCTAATCCGATCTGTAATCGAAGGAATTTCATTTCATAAACGTTGGATTTTAGAGTTATCTCAGGCAAAGGTCCCCGCTTCATCTACAATTCGATTTGTGGGAGGTGTCGCACGTTCTCCTATCATTTGCCAGATCTTGGCGGATATTACGGGCAGAACTATCGAAACAATTGATCATCCTCAAAATGCTGGAGCTACTGGTGCGGCAGCGATAGCTGCATTAGGATTAGGTAAAATTCATTCTTTCGAAGAGATCAAAAATCTAATACCGAGTAAAGAAAGATGGAATCCGAATCCCGTGAATAAATCGGTATACGATCGAAATTTTTCCGTATTCAAAAAATTGTACGAGGCTAATAAGGCGCATTACGCAATCTTAAATACATATAAATAAAAAGGACCGAGCTTATCCCATAAGGGACTCCTTATGAAATACACTTTTAAGGGTATGGATATTTTTGTGATTCAAGAATAGAATTCACGATCTCGGTTCAGGCAGGGTGTCAACAGATGAAGAGAATAGAACAGTCCAATCGAGTTCGGGCGAAAATTTTAGAAGTATCCCGAAAACTTTTCGTAAGTGAAGGATATGAGAAGGCGACCATACGTAGGATCATCGAGGAAGCAGAGATCACTACCGGAAGTTTGTATCATTTTTTCAAGAACAAGGAAGAGATACTCCTCGCAATCGCGGGAGAAGTATTCAATGAAGCAGGCGAGACCGCAGAACGTCTGGTAGGTGAAATGGATCCTCCTTTGGTTTTTGCCATGGAAGTAGGATTACAATTCTATCTTTGCCAGAAAAAACTCACCATAGCGGAAACATACTTGGCTGCTTATAAAACCCAAGGTGTGACCGACATGATCGGAAACCGAGGCTCATATAGAAGTAAAGCCTTATTCGAAAAATATAATCCTGAGTTTGATGAGCAGGAATACCTGATCCGCACCTTGGCATTCAGAGGTGTATTCCAAAGTCTTTTGGAAGAAATGGTACATTCCGGAAAAATAGACAGACTCAGAATGATGGCTACAGTCATCCAACTGGGACTGACTACATTCGGAGTTCCTAAAGAAGAAATGGAGATCGCATTACAAAAAACTTTCCGACTTCTGAAAGAAAGAGCTACCGAGATAGAAGCTCTATCAGAAGGGTTGCTGGAAATTTTCGTAAACGGACGATAAAATTTTGGTAGGAAAATAAAAACGGCGAAAAGGAAATTACTCCGCTCGCCGTTTTGACTCTAAGAGAGGTATTCTACTTTGTTTACACTCTCGAAAGTCTTTCTTCCATTCCTTCTGCAACTTTGCGAACGTCTTTCTTATTGATGACAACTTCGTAAGCTGCATACATGATTGGAACCTCGTTCGGATCTATTTTCATTAGGTTTGGCATTACTTTCAATCCGTAGAATCCGTTAGACATCTTCTCGGAAGGATGGCCGTTTGCTATATCGTAGCCGGTCTTTCTGTCTTTTGCATCCGTTCCAAAACAGGATAACATAAAGTCGGTCAATCCGGATAAACCTTGGAATGTTTCCGGTTTTCCTCCCATACTAACTCCCACTTTTACCATTTCGTTGAAGAAACGATTAGAAAGATGGAATAGGGAATTATCCACATTCCCGCCTAGGGTTTGTTGGAAATAACCTTCTACAATTCCCATTACAAGAGCGTAAATTGTTTTGAGAGCTCCACCTAATTGGACCCCTTTTACATCGGTAGGAATGATCGCAGGTCTTGGGAAAATATAACCAGTAGTTAATAATTTTTGAATACGAGGTATTAGGCTCTCATTCACGGCCGCTATCTCGAATCCTGAAATTTTTCTTTCCATGATCTGGTCCGGATAAGAAGCACCGGAGATCACTCCAATCCTATCATCTTCCAATCCTAATCCATGTTGCAGATCGTCCAGGATCAAACCTGCACTCGTAAATCCTTTGATAATATTGAAGAATGGAGCCTTGTTCTTAGAAAGATGAGGTTGCAGATCTGGATAGATCGTATGCAATTCCCAAGGATTGGTTCCTTGGATAAACAAGGTCGCTGTTTTTAATTCTTCCGGATCAGAAGTAAATGTTAGGTTTGGAGGAAGTTTATAGAGAGAATAAGTTCTGAGATCTCTTCTTTCTGCATTGGACTGAGAAGTATATTCGCTGTCAGGATGATAAACTAAAACATTAATATCTTTGTTTGCAAGTACGGTTGCGATCGCAATTCCCATACTGCTGTTTCCGATCACGACCACTTTTTCTTTTGGTTCTTTAGGCACCTTGATCAGTTTGTTTTGGTCTCTTGCATCCGCACTGTACAAGTTCCTGTAAATACCATGTTGGTGTTTGTTTAGGTTTTGTCCTACAAGCAAAGCTAAATTATCGATCAGGAATTGTTTTTTGTCTCCATGTTCAGGGAATGGAAGATGTTCAATATCCTTAGGGAAATGAGCCATTTCCTTTTTGGACAATTCCCCAACTAACACAGGTTTACCGATCGTTAGTTTTCCTGCTACCTGATTGAAAAGTAAACTTGTGGTAGGAAGGATTTTGTCGGTCTTCTCCAAAGAAATTGGAAGAATGACCTTATTTGCAACATAGTGATAGACAGTGTCCACAAAAGGCATTAATCTTCCGTCTCTGGATCTGGTTCCTTCTGGGAAGATTGCAGCGATCTTTCCTTCTTGTTGTAGTTTTTGGGAATGTCGGAATGCCCTCATATTAATTTTGGTCATTACGTCGGAAAGACTTGGGTTATCCGCCATATCTCTTTTTGAACAAACAAGCAGAGTCCCGAACATATACAGCCCTAGTCTGGTAAAATCAGGCTCATATGCTAAACGTCCGGCGATGAACACCAATTGTTCCGCGACTTCTCTACCTTCTGGAGAAGCGTGATATAAAAGTTGGAAGATTGCAGGAGCATCCAAATGGCTGAGGTGGTTGGAAATCAAGGTGACCGGGTATTTTCCGATCAAAGGTTTAACTGCGCTTAAGTTTTCGATACCTTCTACCGTAAAAAATTTCATGATAGGAGAAAGGAATTCGATCATGAATTCGCGGGCCTTCTTTTCAGGAGGGGTATAAACACCGATTTTTTCGAGAGAGGATGGATCTTTAAAAACATCCATGACCGGAGGCATTGGAGTTACGGAACAAAGATAAAGAAATTTTTGAAGTATCTTTTTTGCTTCTTCTTCGCTCATCCCTGATCTTTTGAAAAGGTGAATGTTCTCGAAGAATTCCTTCTGCCATCTTCCGACGGATTGTTCTTTTTCTGCCATGGTACGCTCAGTATGTAAGTCTTGCGGTTAATCTGGTTTCGGTGCTTAGAGCTCGAACTTTAAGGTTCGATACGCGATTTCCGGAGAATACTTTCTATCCTTGGAAGGCTTATTGTCATTCTATTTTTTGGGAAAAACGATTTGAATTCTACCCTAGCCAAAAGGAACTGTTCTTTGGGGCTTTTCGTAAAGACAGATGACACATAATCCTCCAGAGTTTAGCGAGAAAAAATGGATCCCGGATGGATTTCATTTTTTTGGACCGAACGAGAGTTCGGAAAGAAGGGAACTTCTCAATTCCCTGAGTTCCAAGCTCAAGGAATTCAAATACTCTGAGGTATTTTTACCTTCTTTTGATTATTCTTCTTCTTTTTTGCTTACCATGTCAGCAGAAGACTCCTCTGCTTTATATAGATTCAGAGATTCTGATGGAAATGAGATCTCTCCTAGCGCGGATTTGACTGTACAGGCTGTAAAAGGTATGGCCGGTTTTGCGCACCGCAAAGAAAACCAACGTATCTTTTATCAGGGAAAAATTTTCAGAGACTATGGGCGTAAGAGCGGATCTCGGAAAGAGATCCTACAAGTAGGTGCAGAACATATAGGCGGTTCCGGCGCCCCAGCTATTTTAGGAATTTTGAAAGAGATTTCCGGTTTATTCTCCGGAATTAAACTGCGTTCGCCATTAACTGTAGTCCTTGGTAACGTAGGAGTTTTTCATTCTGTTTTGGAGTCCTTGGAACTTTCCAGATCCGAAAAAAGGCAATTATCGTTTTTATTATATAGGAAAAACCTTCCTGAGATCCGTCGTTTTCTGGAGAGCCGAAACGCTTCCAGAATTTTCCCGGTATTAGAATCTTTATGTTTGGGATTTGTCTCTCATAAGGAAGATCTAGGTAAAAAGTTTGCTTCTTTAGGACTTTCTAATTCTTTCCAAAAGATCATCTCCGAAACCGGAGAAATTATAGGTTCTCTCGGCAAAACTCCCGGTGTGGAATTTTGTTCGGATTATACCCTGATTCCGGATTTGGAATATTATACCGGATTTGTTTTCCAAGGGTATGTATCAGGGAGTTCAGAACCGGTTCTAACCGGAGGGGCGTATGACCATCTTTACGAATTATTTTCCGGAACCCAAAAAGACGCCTGCGGATTTGCGATCAATGTAGACGCATTGGAAGCGGTGTTGGAACGAACTTGAGAATTGAATGACGGGAAACCGGTTTGAAAGAGAAGAGCGTCCAAAATTGAATTTATATATAAACAATCGGTCAGATACAAAAGAAACAGGAATGAAGGAATAATCCAATGCCCGCAACATTAGTGGTCGGAACCCAATGGGGGGACGAAGGGAAAGCAAAAGTAATAGATTACCTTTCCAAAGATACGGATATCATAGTGCGTTACCAAGGCGGAGCCAACGCTGGACATACAGTGGTGGTTCACGGTAAAAAATACGTTTTTCATTTGGTGCCATCAGGGGTCATTTACGACCAGACCATTTG
This sequence comes from Leptospira neocaledonica, assembly GCF_002812205.1. NCBI lineage: Bacteria > Pseudomonadati > Spirochaetota > Leptospiria > Leptospirales > Leptospiraceae > Leptospira > Leptospira neocaledonica. The sequence continues at coordinate 149,625 of NZ_NPEA01000004.1, read as the reverse complement.
TGTGATCGGTAACGGAGTAGTTTTAGATCCTACATTCTTCATCGAAGAATGTGATAAACTACAGGCCGAAGGATTTCCGGTGTATGAAAAACTTCTGATCAGCGATGCCTGCCATCTTCTTTTTCCATTCCATGGACTGATCGATTCTGCAAGAGAGAGCAATTGTGCTCCGGATCGTAAGATCGGAACCACTAAAAAAGGGATCGGTATCTGTTACGCAGATAAGATGATGAGGATAGGTCTCAGAGTGGGAGATCTTTTAGAGCCTGATTTTGAAACAAAACTCCAACATCTGGTAGATGAAAAAAACAGAGAGCTCGTAAAACTCTACGACGTAGAAGAGATCTCTACCAAAGAAATTTTAGACAATATAAAAAGATTTTATTCCAAGATCCAAAAGAATATCATCAATACTCCTTATTACTTGGAATCCCAATTAAAAGCCGGCAAAAAAATCCTCTTGGAAGGTGCGCAAGGAACCGGACTGGATGTGGATTTTGGTACGTATCCTTATGTAACTAGCTCCAATCCTACTGTGGGTGGGGCATTCATCGGATCCGGGATCGCATTCCATCATTTAAAAAGTGTGATCGGCATTACAAAAGCGTATACCACGAGAGTGGGAGAAGGTCCTTTTCCTACGGAACTTCACGGAGAAGAAGGCGAAAAACTCAGAACTCTAGGCGCGGAATACGGCGCAACTACAGGAAGACCTAGACGTTGTGGTTGGTTTGATACGGAAGTACTCCGACATGCAGTTCGTATCAATGGACTTACATCCATTGCACTCACTAAGATCGATGTTCTTTCTGCTTATGATAAAATTCCTGTGGCAGTCGCCTATGAAAGGAACGGCAAAAAGTTGGATTGTTTCCCTTCTCAGGGACTAGACCAAGTAAAAGTGATTTATGAAGAATTCCCAGGTTGGAAAACGGACATCACTGGGATTGGAGAATTCGACAAACTTCCATCCGCATGTAAGGATTATATCCGTACATTGGAAAAATTAATAGGAGTTCGTATTGACTTAATCTCTACCGGACCTGACAGAAAGGATACGATCGCTTCAGGATTCTAAAATTGGACAAAGTTTTTCCTATAGTGTCGCCTTCAAACGAGGGTTTTCGGAGCGAAGCGGCTAAATTTTTCGGGTTTGGAAACTTCTCCAAACTAGTAAAAAACTATTGGAAATTCGTTTGACCAGAGAGGGCCGAAAAATATCGTGTTCTTACGTTCGAGTCGTTAGCTCAGTCGGTAGAGCATCTCACTTTTAATGAGAGGGTCTTGGGTTCGAATCCCAAACGACTCAAGCTGAGCTAAAAAAACGCCGCCATCGTCTAGTGGTTAGGACACCAGGTTTTCATCCTGGTAACCGGAGTTCAATTCTCCGTGGCGGTACCAACTGTCTTCCTCCTCTTCTCATAAATCTTACAAACCTCTTTCAGATCGCAGGACTCACATAGCTCTGCGATATAAATGCTCCTACATTTACGCAAGATCCCAAGTCTACAAAGAGCAAAGTCCATTCTCAACGGATCTTTCGGATAAAATTTTTGGAAGTATTGGGTGACTTCTCTGGATTTTTTGAGATCAGAAGTCCTTCTTTCCGTAATCCCCAAAATATTAGAAAGACGATTGATATGAGTATCTAAAGGAAATAATAATTCGGATGTTTGTATGTTCTTGTACAAGCCCAGATCCGGTTCTTCTTTACGGACCATCCATCTTAAGAACATACAATAACGTTTATGTGCGGATTTAGGATTTCCGAGTCCGATCAAAAAACCTAGGCCGTAGGATTTCCAACTCGGATCCAAGGCGTTTAAAATTTCGGAAAGCCTGGATTGAAAACCGGCAATTCTTTTTTCTAAACCTGTATCTGCAGGATGGATCGGGCTAAACCAAGATTCTAAAAATTTCTCTCCTGATTTTTCAATTTCCAGATAAGCCAATCGGATCGCTTGTAAGAATAGAAGAATGTCCTTTTCTTTTTGGAAACGATAAGGTCCTAATTTGTTTTTCCAAATCTTGGTCCCGTGAGAAAGTAAATATTGTTTGGGATGTTTGCCCATCGGTTCCAGAAGTCTGGATAGAAATCCCCTAATCGCGGTTACATTTCCATAGGCGAATAACGCAGAGAGAAGTCCTACAAATTCTCTGTCTTCCGGAGAATCATAAAGATAACATAAAAATAACGGATCAGAGTCTAAGAATTCAGGTTTGGTATAGTTCCTGTACAGAAGATCGAAACTTTTTTTCAAGTTTTTCTCTTTCGGAACAGAAGAACGGCCCACTTATAGTTCCTTGCGATATCTGCTTAAGAAGCTGCTTTTGCTTTTAATGCGATATAGGAACGAGAAGCTAATTTTCTTTGTAAGATCCCTTCCATAAATGCTGAAGCTTCCAATAATTTAGAAAGATCTATCCCTGTTTGTATTCCGGATTTATGGAAGAAGTAAACTAAATCCTCCGTGGCCAAGTTTCCGGATGCACCTTTTGCATAAGGACAACCCCCTAAACCACCGGAAGAAGAATCGAAGGATCGAATTCCTAACTCGTACGATTTTTGGACATTCGAGATTGCCATTCCATATGTATCATGAAAATGTCCGGCCAATTTATCTGTGGGAATTTCTTTCAGAAGAATGTTGAGCAATTTTTCTACTTCTGCGGGAACCGCCGTGCCTATGGTTTCTCCTAAAGAGATCTCGTACGCACCTTGGTCCAAAAGTATTTTACAAACTTCTAAAACTTTTTTCGGATCAATTTTTCCCTCATACGGACAATCGATCACTGTGGAAACATAACCTCTGACCAATACTCCGTCCTTCTTTGCTTCCGCAAAAATTTCCTTAAAACCGTCTATAGACTCTTGGATGGTGCGATTGATATTTTTTTTGGTGAATGATTCAGACGCGGCAGTGAACACTGCTACTTCTTTAAATCCGGAAGAGATTGCAGCTTGGTATCCTTTTAGGTTTGGAGTAAGTGCGCTGAAATGAACATCTCCTTTAAGATCCAAGGAGGCGGAGAGTTCTTTCGCATCTCCTAACTGAGGAATGTTTTCTTTTCTTACGAAAGAGGTGGCTTCTATATGTTTTAGGCCGGCAGCGACCAGCTTTTGGATATAAACTAGTTTATCTTCTGTTGGAACCTCCGACTTTTCATTTTGGAGTCCATCTCTTGGTCCCACTTCCGTAATTTTCAAACTCATGTCTTTAAGGGATTGGTTGTCAGAATTCTAAGCAAGCACTAAACCGGTATTCGTGTCCGAGAAAAAAGACCCGATCATCGTTTTGGAAGAAGTTTCCCTATCTTCTTCCGAAAGGACGTACTTGTCCGGAGTAAACCTACAAATAGACTCAGGAGAATTTCTCGGAATTTTAGGTCGTTCCGGTTCCGGAAAGTCCACACTCTTACGACTATTATTAGACCTTCCGATTCCTTCTTCTTGGAAAAAAACGGGAAACATTCGGATTTTCGGAAAATCCAAAAAAGAAATCCCAGCCAGATGGATCCAACCGGTTTTTCAAGATCCTGTTTTGGTTTTTAATCCGATTTGGACCTTGGAAAAAAGTTTAAGAGAACCTCTGCAATTATTCAAAGAAGAAAACTTATACGAGTCTTTACTAGAACAGTGGCTCCCTGTCTTGGGTTTGGAAGATAAGGATAGAAATCGACTTCCTTCTTTTTTTTCGGGCGGAGAACTCCAAAGATTTTCTCTTCTTCGTGCGCTAATTTGCCGCCCCAAAATTTTATGTTTAGATGAAGCGACCTCCGCATTAGATCCAATTTTAAATTATCAGGTTTTACAGGCGCTCTCCGATCTAAATCGGAAAGAAGGAGTTACTATTATTTGGGTGACACATAATGTGAAATCTGCCGGTAAATTCTGTTCTCGAGTTTTGGAATTGGAAAAATTGAATCGTATTCCGATTGACTCTCACTAAAAGTACTTTAAATCCCCAAAAAAATTGGATTCCCTTGTCGGGAATCTCGTAATCCGAGCTTTATTTGTTATACCTATCTCATAAATGGAAGGAAACGAATGTATGGAGTTTGTATATCCCGAAAACCCTCTTCATGTTCCGAAAGATCTGACGATCCCTACTAAAAATCATAAAAGAAATCTCTGGCTGGCCGTAGTCGGACTTATTGGATTTGCAATCGTTTATATTGCGATCACTGCATGGTTTACCTGGGCTACTTATTATTTGGTATCTGTAGGCTTCCGTTCTAAAAATTCAGATATATTTACTTTTATCTCCGCCTTGGCTTCGGGTATGATCGCCTTTTTTATGCTTAAGGCATTGTTCTTCGTGAAGAAAGGAGAAATTTCCCAAGAATATGAGGTAAAGGAGGAAAGTGAACCTCAACTGTTCCGGTTTTTATATAGATTGGCCGATGAAACTGGAGCTCCTAGACCTCATAGAGTGTTTCTTTCTTCAAGGGTAAATGCTTGCGTATTCTATGATCTATCTATTCTGAATTTTTTCTTCCCGTCTAAAAAGAATCTGGAGATCGGCCTTGGGCTTGTGAATGTTCTTACGATTAGCGAACTTAAAGCAGTACTTGCTCACGAGTTCGGACATTTTGCACAAAGAAGTATGGCTGTCGGCAATTGGGTTTATATAGCTCAACAAATCGCAGCTCATATCATTGCAAGAAGGGATGCATTAGATAATTTTTTAAAAAGTTGGTCTTATACGGATCTTAGATTGGCTTGGATCTTTTGGATTATGCGGATAGCGATCTGGTCTTTGCGCGCTTCTCTGGAGACTATTTTCAATTTGGTACTTATGGCCCAGCATGCTCTTTCTAGAGAAATGGAGTTCCAGGCGGATTTAGTCGCGGTATCTGTAACTGGAAGTGACGCATTGATCCATGCATTACATAAATTGCAAGCAGCGGATTCTACTTGGGACAGCGCGCAGAGTTTCTTTTATAGGCAAGCACAGGAACATAAGGCTACTGCGAATATTTTCAAGGTACATTTGCGTACAATAGATCATATGGGCAGAATTCTAAATGATCCAGGTTACTGTAGGGTTACAGTTCTTCCTGAAACGAATGCGAGCGAGCATAGGGTGTTTACAACCGACATTGCACAGCCTCCCAAGATGTGGGCAACACATCCTTATAATCATGAGAGAGAAAATAACGCTAAAAGAAGGTATATCTCAGCAAAACTAGATGATAGAGAAAGTTGGGTGATCTTCGACAATCCGGAAGAACTTAAGGAAAAATTTATGAAAAAACTTCTTATAAATTTTCCGGAAGAAGTATCTACCGACGAGGGTTTGATCGGAAAACTGGACGAGGAATACCAGCAGGAATATTTAAACAGTAAATATAGAGGAGCTTATTTAGGGCGCTCCTTCACTCTATACGCAGAGAGGCCGGAAAACTTTTTCGATCTTAAGATTGAATCCTTATCCAATACTTTGAAAGAGTTATATCCTCCGGTCTTATCCGAAGATCTGGAAAAATTGCGAAATTTAGAAAGGGAGCTTGGATTACTTTCCGCTCTGAGAGATGGATTTTTAGTACCTCCCGATGGAGTTATCCGATTTCGAGGAGCCGAAATCAAAAAGCGGGAATTGCCCAAGTCGATCGAAACGATTCGGCAAGAATACGAGCAGGCTTTGCAAAGGGTCTTCGACCATGATAAACTTTGCCATTCCGCATATTTTCAGGCAGCAAAGGAAATAGGAAAAGGTTGGCCGGAATATTTATCCGGTCTATTGGGAGTCTTACATTACGCGGATCATTCTCGCACGGATGTAGTAGATGCTCAAGGGTTCTTTAATAACGCTTATATGATAGTAACTGCGGATAGAGATGTCAGCTCCAAAGAATTGGACCGACTTGTTGCAGCAGGAACAGAACTTTTTAATGCACTTGAGATAGTGTTCAGGCATGCGGAAAGGATAGAGTTAGACCCGATACTTTTAAAACGATTGGGAATCGATTCTTGGGCTGCCGGACTAGGAAAATTCGAGTTTGTTCCTCCTACGAGGGAAAATATGAACGAATGGTTAAAAGTTGTGGATTCTTGGATAAATGCGACCTATAGCTCTTTATCTCAATTACGTTATGCATCTTTGGAAGAGTTACTTCTTGTAGAGGCCAAAATTTTAAATTGGACTCTAAACAAAAAAGTGAAGGTGGAATCTGCTCCGGAAACTTCCGTTCTTGTGAAAGATTATCCTAAAATGACTCCCGGTAGGGAAAGAGAATTGCAGAAAAGACTTGGATTATGGGATAGATTCCAGACTGCAGATGGATTTATTCCGGCTGTCCTCCGGTTCTCCGCTTCTTCCGCAATTATAGGCGGGATCTTATATTCTACAATCCATTGGATTTTAGTTTTATAAGAGTCTCCTAAAATAAAAAACCCCAAGGTTTAAAAACCCCGGGGTTTCAACAAAACTAGATCAAAAGAGTCTTTTAGAACTCGATATGATACAAGTTTTTGCGGTCTTTTTTGTCCTTATACAAAGCCAATAGAATGTCTATCCGATAAATGGAAGAACGAAGACTCGCTTCCAATAATCTTAAAGCTTTGATCTGGTTTTCGAGAGACATCTCGTTGAGTCTGGTCACTTCGGTTGCTTCGAAAACTTCGTGGGTGACCTCACTCGATTTTAAATCTGCCGGTTTGAAGACGATCTTTTTATTCTCGAACATCACCTCGTAGTAGATCCTTTTACTTTCGGATGCTAAAGTGATATCGGATACCTTCCCGCCGTTGAATTGGAACGTGATGTACTTGAGCAAATTGCTTTCGTAACCGTCTTCAACTTGGAAAGGAATGTCTTCCGTGACAATGGTTTGGCGTTTCTCATACTTCGGCATCAGGACCACGAGGATATCGTGTTTGCGCTCCAAGTCTTTTAATCTTTCGTTGATCGTTGCTTCCAGACCTACGATGATTTTTTTAAGGGACTTGGTGTATTCGCTGGTTTCGTCCTGAAATACGTCCGCCTCGTTGACCTTTTGTTTTTGTTGGGCCAATAATGGAACGAAGAAGAAGAGGGTCGCCAAAGCGAAAAGCCTGGTTTGGTTTTTCATTGGATCCTCCGTCCGTAAGATTGGACGAATTCTTTTCGTTTGCCAAGTCTTTTTCGGGTTTGGCTATTGCCCTTCCTTCTCCGCTTCCTCGTCAGCAGCCTTGATCTCTGCGAATCTTTTTGCCAGGTCCCTTCTTCTCTCTATAATTTTCAGGGAGAATTCGGTAAAGAAAGGGTCATTGGGGAATTTTAACAACTCCTCATATTCTTTTGCAGCTGTGACATAATCGCCGATCTTACTTGCGGTTTCAGCAAAATAGAAATGAAATTTTTTATTATAAGGTCTCTTCTTCCCTTGATCATCGTACAGGTCCGTATTCCGGAATATCTTATAGGCGTAGTAATCTCTTCCGCCCATGATCTCTAAACGTGCGAGCCCTAGCTTTGCGTCCGGGCTGTTTTGGTCTATGGTTAATGCTTTCTTAATATAAATCTGGGCCCTATTTTTCAGGTCAGTTCTGATATAATGTTCTGCGAGAAGTACCAATGCTTCCGTTTGGAACTGATTCAACTCAACCGCTTTTTTATAATATATGACTGCCTGTATTTGCTCGTTCAGAAGTTCGTAAAGAACCCCTAAGTGCAAATAAGTTCTATAATATTTAGGAACTTCTGCGGTAGCGTATTCATATTGAAAGATCGCCTTTTGGTATTTTTTTTCAATATGATAAGCTCTTCCTAAATTATATCTAAAAGCGAAGAAGGAAGGGTCGAATCTCATTCCTGCCTCCAGCATGGAGATTGCCTTTTCTCTTTTTTTAGGATCAGCAGACTGTAATAAGCCTACCGCTTCATTATTGAAAATCCCACAATTGACGATTTGTTTTCCTTCGTATTCAAAACTTGCCTTAGAAGGGGGAGGGGCTCCTTTCCAATGTCTGCCGGCTGCTACTATGAAGTCCTGCTCCGAACGAGCAAGGCTTCCGTCTTGGTAAAACTCAGGATCTAAAAAATCATTCTCTCCCCAGAGTATACCTGCGTATTCGGAGTCACCAATCTTAAATTGTGCATGGATAATATTAGGAAAGATCAAGAATAAAAATATGCAGAGAGGCTTGGCAAAATTTAAGCCTTGTAAATACTCTTTTAAAAGGGAAATTGTCCTCATTGGTCTCATCGCAAACATCGATCCCAGTATTGGAATGTTCTAACCTATCGTACAGTATCGGACGAAAATCGGTTTTAAAGAACGTTTCCTTCTCCGTTTTTCCGAACGAGGTTTTATTTGTAAGAGGAATGAACGGCTCCGGAAAGACTACATTGCTTAAGTCCATTCTGCAACATGATAAATTCAAGGACCGGATCAAATTCCCTTCTTCCCGGTCACCTAAACTTTCCTACTTAGGTCATGATCTGGGTTTATATACCACTTTAAGCTTAGAAGAAAATTTGGAATATTTCAGAGGGATTGCTGGAGATTGCCGTCCCGAAGATCAGATCATTTCCTGGTTAAAGGATTTTCGTCTTTGGCAAAGAAGAAAGGATCCTGTTTCTTCTTTTTCCAGGGGGATGAAGCAAAAAGCCGCGTTAGTCCGCGCTCTTTTGCCTAACGTGGATCTCTACCTTTTGGACGAACCGCTAACTGCTTTGGATAGCGAGGGGGAAACTAAAGCAAGATCTGTTTTGGAGAATGTGCTGGATTCTTCTTCTATTATCATGGTGACTCATGACCTTAATTTTAATTTAAAAGCAAAGTCCAGACTTTTGGAATTGGGAGAAAATTCCAAATGAAAGCGATTTTCGCTCTGATTCGAAAAGAGTTCCGGCTATTAGGAAAAGCAAGTAATGGGATCTTGTCCTTACTCGTTTTGGTTTCTGCGATGGTGTTTTTATTCCATTATGCTTTGGAAAGAAACGGTAAAATAGATCTGGTCGCTCTTATCGGATTAAAATGGGCCATTCTATTTGTCGCCTCGTTCGTATTAGTCGGTCAATTCACCTGGGAAGAAAGAGAAGCAGGAGGCGGAACTGCAAGTAGACTATTTATTTCTCCTTGGATTTTATATTTTTCTAAATCGATTTTGGTGTTCATTGCGCTGTCAGCTTCCGCCATTTATCTGATGGGGCTTTTTGCTTTGATGTTTTCAGCATTTCCCGCGGATATAAACGAATTTGGAAGACAGATCGTATTCTTCTTTCCCGGCCTATTATGCCTTTCCTTTTTGGGAGTTTCTCTTTCCCATATCAGTTTATCTTCTCGCCTGAAAGAAATCCTTCTTCCGTTACTTCTCGTGCCTCTTTCTATTCCTGTATTTTTATATGGAATGGAAGCGGAGAGGAAATTTATCTCCCAACCTTTTTCCGCCTTGGTCGGTTCCTTTTCTCTGATTTTGGCATTCGCAGTTTTTTACGGTTCTATGGGTGCACTTCTGGTAGAAATGACTTCCGACGAATAGGATTCTTGTTGATACAATTTGCGGATACCTGCACACTTCCAAGCGTATGAATATTCGCCTCCTGCATCCCGCTTGGGACTGGATACTCTCTCTTTTGTTTTTATCAATTTTTCCGTTTGCGGTGCTTCTGGGTTTATATTACCCCAATGTGATCTTAGAACAGGGGATCTCCCACAGGATTTTTTATTTTCATGTGCCCGTTGCCTGGGTGGCTTTGTACGGTCCTGGAATTTCTTCTATTTGTGCGATTGCGTATCTGGTGACTAAAAATAGGACCTGGGATACACTTTCACTTTCTGCAAATAAGATCTCTCTTTTGTTCTCGATTGGTGTTTTATTTTCCGGACCGATCTGGGCTTACTTGGCTTGGGGAACTCCTTGGGACACGACCGATGCTCGTTTAAATTCATTTTTTGTATTGGTCTTAAGTCTTGTGGCTTATTTTCTATTGCGGTTTTTAGTCCTGGACCAAACTAAAAAATATATCTTCTCCGCCTTTTTAAGTTTGTTCTGTAGTGTGAATGCTATCTTAACCTGGGGGGCCATTCGTTGGATGGACAATCCTGGAAATCACCCTTCTTCCGTATTAGGAAAAAAAGGAATGGATCCGGATATGAGGATCTCTTTCTGGTTGGGGATTTTAGCCTACCATCTACTTTTTTTGGTCTTATATAGATTGGTTTATCGTTTGGATAAGATCAAAGCAGTTCGAGAAGAATTGTCTGATTGAAAAATTTGCTCAATTTAATAGAATACGAATTTTGTAATGATAGGAATGGATCGTGGATAGAGAGAAGCCAGAGAGTCAGTTGAATTATTCCGACTATTCTATCCTTGCGGTCGATGATTCGGATATTAACCTCAAACTTTTGGTTCATACCTTAAAACCTCTGGGTTTCCAAGTTTTAACCGCGATGAACACGGAAGAAGCGCGCACACTTCTTGCAACCAATCAAGTAGATGTACTTCTTCTGGATGTGAGTATGCCTGGTCAGGACGGATTTTCTTTCTGTAAGGAATTGAGAGAAATAGATAGATTCAATCTTCTTCCTATCCTTTTTATCACTGCCTATAATAGAGAGTTAGGATTCGACGAAGCGATCGCTCATGGTGGAGACGACTTTCTTCATAAACCTTTCCAGCCAAAAGAATTGGTAGCTAAGATCAGAGCATTTATCCGTATTAAAAATCTTCAGGACGAACTTTTACAACAAAAGAAAAAATACGAAAAAGAATTGGTGATGGCGAGAAGGGTCCAACAAGAGTTAGTGCCCGAAAAACAATTGGAGTGGAACGGCTTTAGTATAAATTCAGTATTCCATCCTTTGATGCAGATCGGCGGTGACTTCATCGACGCATGGATAGAAGAAGACAAACTACATGTATTTATCGCAGATTGTTCGGGCCATGGTCCTTCTGCAGCGCTTCTTTCCGCAATGGTAAAGATGCAGGTTTCCAATTTAGGAAGAAGTAATACTCTTGTAGAAAAAGTAAAAACTCTTAGGCAACAATTGGAGAAGATCCTGCCGGAAGATTTTTCCATCACATTCTTTTATGGTATCTTAGATAAAAAGGGCAATTTCGAATATGCGAACGGAGGCCATCCTCCTCCGCTATTGTACTTTAAGGGGAATGTAGAAGAATTGCCCGGTATGGGACCTCTAATCATTCCTATAGAACTCGGGACAGAAGATGAGTTCAGATCCGTAGTCTTGGAAAAAGGTGCTTCTCTATTACTTTACACGGATGGGGCCACTGAAATAACGGATGAGAACTATAATATTTTGGGCGAAGAAAGTCTGAAGAAGATCCTGAAAGAAGCTGTTGAATCCAAAGAAGATATACTGAATTTCTCTTTGGAAAAGATACTGGCACATTCTGGAAATATGACCCACGACGATGATATCGCTCTCATGGTTATCCAAGGATGAGTGAACTCCCCAGACCTTCTTATATAGGCAAAGTAAGAGACGTATACGATTTAGGAAATTCCCTAATATTATCTTCTACAGATCGGGTCTCCGCATTCGATGTGGTTTTCCGTCAGATCGTCCCCGGTAAAGGAAAAGTTTTAAATAAGATCTCAGCAGAATGGTTTTCCTACTTTAAGGACATTCCGAATCATATCATAGAGACTGATGTTTCTAAATTTCCTTCTCCTTATAAAGATCATCCAGAATTAAAGGATCGTTCAGTACTAGTTAAAAAATGCAAACGGATTGACTTCGAATGTGTGGTCCGTGGTTATCTTTCCGGTTCGGGTTGGAAAGAATACAAACAAGATGGCACTCTCGCTTTTAAAAAACTCCCTACAGGTTTGAAAGAATCCGAAAAGCTGCCCGAGCCAAGTTTTACTCCTGCAATCAAAAACGATACGGGACACGACGAGAACGTCTCCGAAGAGAGGATGAAAAACGAGATCGGGTCCGAACTCTTCTCTATTTTGAAGGAAAAATCGATTTCCCTTTATACCAGGGCCGCTGAACTTGTAGCAGGGGCCGGGATTTTGCTCTGTGATACCAAATTCGAATTCGGAATTTCGGATGATAAGGTCATCTTGATCGACGAAATTTTGACTCCGGATTCTTCTCGGTACTGGGCTGAAAGTACTTATGTTATCGGGACCACTCCGCCCAGCATGGACAAACAAATCTTAAGGAACTATCTGGAGAAATCCGGATGGAATAAAGTTCCTCCAGCTCCGGATTTACCGGAAAGTCTGGTTGTGGAATTGCAAGCGGCATATAAGGAAATACAGGATCGACTATTAAAATGTTTATCGCAAGAATCAACGTAACTCTAAAAGAATCAGTTCTCGATCCTCAAGGGAACACTGTGAAGTCCACTCTACAAGAACTGGGCGAAAAATCGGTGCAAGACGTACGAGTCGGAAAATATATCGAGGTCAAATTGGATTCTCCCGATTTGGAAACTGCAAAGAAGACAGTGGCCAATCTCTGCGAAAAACTTTTAGTAAATCATGTGATTGAAACTTATCGTTCGGAGATCGTAACGGAATGAAAGCAGCGGTAGTCACTTTTCCAGGTTCAAATTGTGATAATGATATCGTAAGAGTTCTCTCAGAATTCTATTCCGCGAAAGTAGACAAGGTCTGGCATAAGGACCAATTCTCCGAAAAATACGATCTGGTTATTCTTCCGGGAGGATTTTCCTACGGAGATTATTTAAGATCCGGAGCAATGGCTCCTTTTTCTCCGGTAATGAAATCAGTAAAAGAACATACTGATCGTGGTGGAAAACTATTCGGAATTTGTAATGGATTCCAAATTTTAGCGGAAGCAGGTTATCTCCCAGGCGCATTAATACGTAACAGAAATCTAAAGTATGTTTGCAGGACCATCGGTCTTAAAAAAGCTTCTAACTCAAATAAGATCAGCGGTAGTTTGTCCGATGATAAAATTTTAAGAGTTCCAGTGGCTCATGGGGACGGATGTTATTTTGCGTCAGCAGAGATTCGTAAACAATTAAGGGAAGAAGGTAGGATTCTATTCCTGTACGCGGGAGACAATCCGAACGGAAGTTTAGATGATATCGCAGGGATCTGTTCTCCGGATTTCAAAGTGGCAGGAATGATGCCTCACCCTGAAAGAGCGATGAATCCGATCACCGGCGAGATGGACGGTAAAACCGTTTTGGATCTTCTGATAGCTTCTTAAACTTTTTGAAGTTTTTCTAAAATTGCAATCCCGTCTGAGATCTTTTCCTTTTTAGATTTTGTCTTGACCCATCCGGAAACTGTATATAATGTTTTTATAAACTTTTCCGTTCCAAAGTTTTTGGGACGAGAGAAGCTTGCCTCTATCTCTGGTTCTAACGTAAGTTCCAGTTTTGAATTTTGATCTTGGACGATCTTACGTTTCCCATTTCCGGACCAGATCGCATTTCCTAAATTCGAAACTTCTCCATTGGTCCAAACTAGGATCTCATCTTCCAAATAAAGATGAATCTTTTTCTTGGCAGAAACATTCAGATAGATCCTGTTTTCTAAAGGAAATACTTCCGGTCCAAAACCCTTTCCAACAGTATAAGACAAAAGTCCATTTTCCAGAGAAACGGATAAGTCGTTCCAGGAAAGTTGCCCTTCTAACCTTAAGTCAGGAGAATGATTTTTAAAAACCCAATCCTTGCCGGAAGGAGAAATTTGAGTGAACCAGTTGCCCTTGTTCTTGTCTCCCGTATAAGCAAGTGCATCCAATTGAAAGTTCAAATTTTTTTCCCAGATGGCGGAATGTGTATAACCTTGGCGAATATTATCATCTAATCTAAAATTGAATCTTTTGTCCGATTTGGTAAAACTCCAATAACCGTTCTTAAAACTTCCTTGGTGGATAAAAGAAGAAGTCCCATTCTCCAAAAGAGAGACCTCTTGTAGATTTCCTGTTTCCCTATTCCAGAGCAAAAGATTGGCACCCGATTTAAATTTGCTCGCGTAGATCCTGAGTTCTAAAAATATTTTTTCACCTAGTATATCTACAAGCACGGAGTCCACGGATCTGAATTTGGAAAATAATCCGGAGTTGTATTCTTTGGAATTATCGATCTGCACTGGACCGAAATATTTTCCAAACAAAGGTTCTAATGTGGAAGGATGAAGAATGGAGCCTAAATGTTCTTTCATGGATTGTTCATCTAATGACGATTAGTCGTCTATTTTTTTCTGGAATAAAAACCCGTTTAAGACGGGGCTTTGTAACAAAAGAAAACAAATAATTTGCCATAATGTGGGAAAAGGATAAGAAAAAAAGGGGAATTTTCCAAGCTTTCGTCTTCATTCCTAACGATGTTTCAGGGAAATATGCTTGTATGCAAACTTCAACCGGATTCTAGTAGTGTTGGAATCTGCATGCTCGCCGAATACGAGTCCCAACAAATTCTTTCTCTTGGAGAAGGATATTACACCCCTCATTACCAGCCGATCTTAGACGTCGGGAATCGTAATATTATAGGTTACGAGGTTTTAGGGAGGGTTTTTTCTCCTGAATCCAACGAATACCATTCCTTAGGTTATCATTTTCATAATCCGGATACGGATACCGTACGTTTAGTACATATAGATCGTATTATTCGTGAAAAAGCGATCAAACATGTGAAGGAAACCGGTCTCAAGACTAAAATTTTCCTGAATATGATGCCAAACTTTCTCTCCATGGTGTACACGGGAGAAGTGTTGGATATCAAACGTCTGCATATTCTTCATCTTATAGACAAGTATGATATTAACCCGAATGATCTAGTTTTAGAGATCACAGAAGATAAGTTCGAAGGAAATATCGAAAAACTTTTATATATAGTAAGCCTATTTAGAGAAAGAGGGATCAAGATTGCAGTCGACGATCTTGGAGTCGGTTTTTCCAATTTAGAAAGAATCGGCTATATCCATCCGGATATTATGAAAGTGGACATAAAAATTATGAGAGAGAGTTTGAATAGACGCTCTTTCAAAAATGTTCTTTCCGCAATTTCTGAAATGTCCCAAAGATTAGGTTCTCAACTTCTATTCGAAGGGGTGGAGAATGAAGACGAATTGTATCTTGCTCTATCTATGGGAGCTAATCTTTTACAAGGTTTTTATTTCTCTCGTCCGACTCTGGACTTTCAGGACAAAAAACGTTTTAATAAAACTCTTAAAACTTCTCTCGAAAAATTCTCAGGGCTTAGGTTCTTAGAAATCCTGGAAAATCTCAGAAAAGAACAATCCTTCTTGGATCAGTTTGTGAACTTATTCAAGGATCTGGAAACTTCTTCCGAAGAATCGATGGCGGAAGCATTAAGCAGTATTTTGGATCGACTTCCTCTGGAGACCACTTCTGTTCTGGTCACGGACATGCATGGTTATCAGGTAACTCCTACTTTCAAGAGGGAAGCTTATGATCTTCCTTGGGCAAGGTTACTCACCGAGGTAGGAAATAACTATGCTTGGAAACCTTTCTTCATCCGCCATAAGGCAGAAACTTACCATTCCAGCCGAGTTTCCGGATTTACGGAACCTTTCCATGATATAGAAACCAAACGTCAATATGTCTTATTCACCCTGAATTTGGGCGAGGATCACGTTCTTATCCTCCGCCTGGACTGGGAATCCTACTGAAGACCCGGCTTCCAAACATCTTTCCTATTGATCTCCGCCTCAGGAATAAAAACATAGTCCTAGGCAGGGGTCCTATACGTGGCGGAACTACTAAAAATTTCGAATCTTCGCGCCGGAGTGGAAACCGAATCGGGTGAAGTACAGGAAATCCTCAAAGGGGTAGACCTTACAATCGGCGAGGGAGAAGTCCATGCCATCATGGGTCCAAACGGATCCGGAAAAAGTACATTATCAAATGTCATCATGGGTCACCCAAAATATAAGGTGATTTCCGGGGATATATTTTTCAGAGGGGAATCCCTTCTTGAAAAACCAACCGACGAAAGAGCAAGGGCCGGTATCTTCCTTTGTTTTCAATATCCCACTAGTATTCCTGGTGTCACGATCGGAAATTTTTTGCGCACCATATTAAAATCGGTCCGAGGCAAGGACCTACCTGTTAAAGAATTCCGCAAAGAATTAAAAGAAGCCACTGCTTTATTAGAAGTTCCTGATACTTGGATCGGAAGATACGTGAATGACGGTTTTTCCGGTGGAGAGAAAAAAAGGAACGAGATCCTTCAGATGACCCTTCTCAAACCTAAACTTTCCGTTTTGGATGAGACAGATTCAGGTTTGGATATAGACGCACTTAGAATTATTAGCGAAGGGATCACTAAAAACAAATCCGCAGATAGATCCATACTTCTGATCACACATTACCAAAGAATGTTGAACTATGTGACTCCTGATTTCGTTCACGTTTTTGCACAAGGTAAGATTCTTAAAACAGGTGGAAGCGAGCTCGCTCTGGAATTGGAAGAAAAAGGATACGATTGGATCCTAAACGGAGCGAACTAAAGGAATGCTTTTGGCGGAATCAATCTCGGAATATATTAAGGAGAAGAAGGAGCCATCCATTCTTTCCGAATTCCGTACGAACGCCGAAAAACTTCTGAACTCTGCCGTTTTTCCGGATTCTTCTCTGGAATCTTGGAGAAAAATCAGCCTTTCTAATTTTAAAATTTCAGAATATACTAAGATTTGTCCTGATTCTTCTGTAACTGTTTCCGGAAATGCAAAAATCACTAGATTACAGGATCTTCCTGCGGAAAAACTTTCGGAAGTTCTGAAAAAGGCTGCGCCTGCGGTTTCCTTTTATTCTAAAGAATGGTTTCCACTTTTTGTATTTTCCAGATTCACTCACGCGTATTATGTACAATTAGATTCGGATCCTTCTTCTTTTCCTGAGATCAAAATTGAATGTAAGGATGGAAATATTATTCTTCCACTTTTGATCGTAGATGCTTTTTCGGGAGCCAAATCCAATTTTATAGAAAGATGGGAGTCTGCTTCTCAAAAAGATCTGACCTTGATGAGCGGAGTTACCATTCTTCTTACGCCGCCCAACGGAGATTTCCAATATTCCAGTCTGGAAAACTTGGGGGATTCTACTTTTCATTTTAGAGCTACATACGGGATCCAAGAGAAGGATTCTAAGTTTCATGCAAGTCTTGCTTCTTGGGGCGGATATAAGGGGAAATCATTCTACGATACGAATGTTGCCGGTAAAGGATGTTGGACACGTTATGCTGGTCTTTCTCCTTTAAAAGGAAGGGAATTCCAGGATACTGAAATACGCATTCTTCATTCAGAAAGCCATGCACAAAGTTCTATTTTGTATCGTACTGTTGTAAGAGAAAAGGCTCATCATGTATTCACAGGAAACCTTCATATACCTTCTCATTGTAAGGATGTGGGTGCGATCCAAATCAATAATAACCTTCTCCTGGACAGAACTGCAAGAGCGGAATCCATTCCGAAATTGGAAGTATTCGCAGACAGTGTAAAATGTGAACATGGAGCCACTGTCGGAGAAATAGACGAAGAGCAATTATTTTACTTAGCTTCTCGAGGTATTTCGGAAGAAGAGGCCCGCAAAATGATCGTAGAAGGCTTCTTAAACGAAGTAATCCGAGAATTTCCTTCCGAAACAGTTCGCGAAGAATTATCCTCTATGATAGAATCTAGGATGCTTGGCAAGTAATGGGAGAATTTCAGAAACTAGCTAAACTTTCCGATCTGAAAGAAGGGGAGATCTTCGTAGCAGAAACCCGTTACCATAGGGTAGGGTTGACTAGACTGGGGGACGAGATCTGTGCATTTGCGGATCTTTGCACCCATGACGGAGAGGATATTTCGACCGGAGAATTAGAAGGGGACGTAATCGTTTGTCCAAGACATTCTGCAAAGTTTAATATCCGCACCGGCAAGGTACTTTGTATGCCTGCAGTGGAAGATTTGCCAGTCTATAAGACTAGAATCGTGGGTGACGAAGTCGAAGTGGAATTAGAGGATTGACATGGGGAACCGAGGAGAGCAAAAGTTTTGAGTTTTGATCTCGAAAAGATACGCAGAGATTTTCCGATTCTGTCTACGCAGATGAACGGTAAGCCCTTGGTGTTTCTGGACAGCGCAGCTAGTTCTCAAAAGCCTAAGTCTGTCATAGATACCATTCGTAAATATTATGAAGCGGAGAATGCGAACATTCACCGCGGGATATATTATCTTTCCCAAAAGGCCACCGAAAAATACGAGATGACCCGGATCAAAACTTCCAGGTTTATCGGAGCCGCTTGCGCTAAGGTGGTCATCTTCACACGCAATACTACTGAATCCATTAATCTAGTCGCTCAATCTTGGGGACGTACCAATATTCATGAAGGCGATGAGATCGTACTCACTGAATTAGAACACCATTCTAATTTAGTTCCTTGGCAGATGTTGGCCCAAGAAAAACAGGCTGTTCTTAAATTTATTCCTCTTAACCAAGATTCTACTTTGGATCTTAGTAACCTGGACGAGATCATTACGGAAAGAGTAAAGTTAGTCGCTCTTGCTCAGATGTCCAATGTAACAGGCACCATTCACGATCTTTCTGCTATTATTCGTAGAGCAAGGGAAGTCGGAGCAAAAGTGTTGATAGATGGTGCCCAAGGGATTTGCCATCTTCCTACAAACGTTCAAAAAGAAGATTTTGATTTTTATACATTCTCCGCTCATAAGATGCTCGGACCAACTGGTGTAGGAGTTCTTTACGCTAAAGAAGAGATCTTAGACACTATGCCTCCTTGGATGGGGGGAGGGGATATGATCTCCAAGGTATGGAAGGAAAAATCCACTTATGCGGATCTTCCTGCAAGATTGGAAGCAGGTACTCCGAATATCTCCGGAGTTATAGGGTTCGGAGCGGCTTTAGAATACCTGGAATCAGTAGGAATGCAGGAGATCAGAAACCATGAGTTGGAACTCCTACAATACGCCTTGGATCGATTGGAAGATTTCGGCGGTTTGGAATTGTACGGGACAAATGATCTAAGCAAAAGAGGGGGAGTCATCTCCTTCAATTTCCCCGGAGTACATCCTCATGATGTAGGTTCCATTCTGGACGAAGAAGGGATTGCGATCCGTGTGGGACATCATTGCGCCCAACCTTTTATGGATTTCAAAGGAATCGCAGGCACCTGCCGTGCTTCTTTCTATCTTTATAATACCAAAGAAGACGTAGATTCTCTTTTGGTAGGTCTAAAGAAAGTGAAGGAGATTTTCGGCCGTGTCCTTAAGCGATAGTCTTTACCAAGAAGTACTACTCGATCATTACCAGAATCCAAGACATCACGGAAAGATGGAACACTCCGATCTTCATCAAGAAGGGGTGAATCCACTCTGCGGTGACGAGGTAGAATTATTCCTAAAGCTGAAAGGAGATATCATCTCTGAGATCAGTTTTGTGGGGAAGGGTTGTTCTATCTCCCAAGCTTCTGCTTCTATGCTTACTGACAGTCTTTATGGAAAAACTATTTCTGAAGCAAAATCACTTCTACAAGAATTTAAAGGAATGCTTTTAGAAGATAAGGCCCCTAATTTTCCGGAAGAATATGAAGACCTGGAATCTATGGAAGCGGTAAAGAAGATTCCGGCTCGTATTAAATGTGCGACCTTAGCTTGGAACACTTTAGAAAAGGCGATTGGGAAGTAAGGAATTTTTGTCCAAAAGGAATTGACAAAGTGGCTCCGGTGGCTACCATAAAGGCATGAAAGCGGTTGGTATCAAGGATCTAAAAAATAACCTGAGCAGTTTTTTGGATTTTGTAAGAGGTGGGGAGACTATTCTCATTTTGGATAGAAATCAACCGATTGCTGAGATCAAAAAAGTGGATCAAAAATCGGATCGCACTCAACAATATCTCAAAGAAGCGGCTAACGCGAACTCTATTATCCCTGCAAAAACTCCAAAAGGAATCAATATTCCGAAATCCATTCTATTAAATACTGGAGTCAAAACCAGAGTCTCCACAGCTTGGAGGGAAGCTTACCAAGCGGACAGGGATTGAATGGTCTTATATATAGATACTAGTCTTCTATTAAATATTCTTTATGCAGAAGCCGGTTACGAAGACCATTTGGATTATTTCAACAGATCGGACCTCAAGTTTGGTTCGATTCTACTTGAGATAGAAAGTTTCAGAAGTTTAAATTTCACTTATTCTAAAGAAGCAAAACATCTATCGAAAAATTGGTTTAAAGATGCGGAAAACTTTTTGGGGGAATTCATTTCTCAGATCAATTTAAAAAATCTGGATGATGATGTTCGAACTGAGATTAAAAAGAATAAGGAAATTTTGGAATTAAAGTCCTTGGATGCAGCTCATTTGGCCACTGCATTACATATTCGAAAGGCTATCTCGGACGAATTGATACTTTGCTCTATGGATGAAAAATTTAGGTCTGTGGCCAAAAAATTAGGTTTTAAACTTTATCCGAAAAAATAAAAATTTTTTCAGATCGCAAGAACTATCAAGCAAGAGTAAAAAGAAAAGTTTAGGATGTGGGAAACAGTACCAAGGACTGTATGGATTTTATTCAAAAAGCTCTCTGGTTTATAGAAGGTCATTCCAAAGAAGATATTTCTCTGGAGGATGTGGCAAAGAATGCAGGGGTTTCTCCTTTTCATCTGACCCGCAGTTTTTCTTTAACTATGGGAGTTTCTTTGATGAGATATCTAAGAGGACGACGTTTGAGCGAAGCTGCAAAAATATTGGTAGATAAAGGATCCAATATTTTAGATATCGCTTTGGATATAGGTTATGGATCTCACGAAGCATTTACAAGGGCTTTTAGAGATCAATTTTCTATCACTCCGGAACAACTGAAGTCCCAGGGTCATCTTGGTAATGTGAACTTAGTGGAGGCTATCACCTTGAACGCAGAACCAATTCCTAAAATCGATCCACCCAGATTCGAAACTATTCCCTCTAGGCTATTTGCAGGTCTTGTAGAACATTATGATTGTCAAATGCCTGCAGGAATTCCAAATCAATGGCAAACTTTCGGAGCATACTTGGGAAATATTCCTTCTCAAGTAGGAGATGCTGCTTACGGAGTTTGTTATAATTTCGATGCAGAAGGTAACTTTGATTATATGTGCGGTATAGAAGTTTCAAACTCTTCCGGATTACCTAAAGAGTTTCAGGTACTTAAGATCCCTACTCAGAAGTATGCAGTGTTTACTCATAAGGGTCATATTGCCGGGATTCGAGCAACCTTTGCAGCAGCAGGCAAATGGTTTCCGGATTCCGGTGTAAAACCTTTCGAGGGTGCAAACCTAGAGAGATACGGAAAAGAATTTAATCCAGTCACAGGAATGGGTGGATTAGAAATTTGGATCCCAGTAGAGGATTAAATTTTCCGAAAGGTCTTGCGGGGTCGACACGCAGGGCCTAAATAGTGTTTTCGAATGAAAGAAGTATTTTTCACCTTCTTAAAACTGGGCCTGATCTCTTTTGGCGGGCCCACTGCCCATCTCGCTTATTTTTATCAAGAATTCGTAATTCAAAAAAAATGGATCTCGGAAGAAGTTTATAAAGAATTATTAGCTGTCTGCCAATTTCTCCCAGGTCCTGCGAGCAGCCAATTGGGGATCTGCATCGGAACTCTTCGTTCCGGTTGGAAAGCAGGATGCGCGGCTTGGATTGGATTTACGCTTCCTTCTATTTTGTTGATGGTCGGGTTTGGAATTTTATTAAAATCGAATATAGTTCCGGATCTAAAATGGGTTCACGGTTTAAAATTGGTCGCTGCCTCAGTTGTGGCTCACGCAATTTTGACGATGTGGAAAAATTCCAAGAAACATCCTTACAAGATCTATTTGGTCATAGGTTCTGCAATTATTGCTCTAGTGTTTTCGAGCGCATATACTCAATTGATCGTAATTTTGATAGGCGCAGGGATCGGATTTTTTCTATTTCAAGAAGAATCGGATCTCCCTTATGTTTCGGTTTCTTTCTCTATTCCGAAACGGATCGCATTCTGGTCCTTAGGATTTTTTTTCCTTCTTCTTTTCTTATTACCTTTATTAAGATCATTCACCGGTTTACTTCTTTTTACGATCTCGGACTCATTTTATAGATCAGGCGCCTTGGTTTTTGGCGGAGGACATGTGGTCCTTCCTTTATTGGAAAATGAAGTAGTAAGACAAGGTTGGATCGGAAAGGAAGAATTTTTAGCAGGATATGGAGCCGCACAAGCAATGCCAGGTCCTTTATTTACATTCGCTTCTTATTTAGGTTTTATGATCTTCGGCTTTAGCGGAGCGATCCTCTCTACCGCTTTTATATTTCTTCCTTCTTTTCTTTTGGTGTTTGGGTTTTTTCCTCTTTGGGAAGAGATACGAAATTATTCCAAAATGAGGGCTGTGATAGACGCAATCCAGTTCTCCGCTTTGGGAATTTTATTGTCCGCCTTCTGTACTCCGGTCTTCACTTCTTCGGTGTATTCCGCATATGATCTTTTTGTGTTCTGTACATTGTTTGTATTGATGGTTTTTCTAAAAGTTCCGAATTGGTTGATACTGATCCTAGGCTTAAGCGCTCCTTTTTTAAATCCGTTCTGATGGAAAATAAAAGAGTCTTAAAATTCTTTACACGAAGTCGCCATTCCGGTAGACTAATGGTTAGATGCAATTATTAGAACAACCAACTCAAGAGATCGAAAAAAGGGTCTATGCTGAGATCCATAGGGTAGAAGATCCCGAGATCGGGATCTCCGTGGCTGAGTTAGGTTTGATCTATAAGATCCAGGTTGAAGGTGATAAGGCCAAGATTGAAATGACTTATACTTCTATGGCTTGTCCCGCAGGTCCACAGATGAAACAAGAGATCCAAGACAATGCTCTTCGGGTCGAAGGTATCAACTCTGTCGAAGTAGAAGTGGTCTGGATACCTAAATGGGATCCAAGAGCAATGGCTTCCGAAGAAGCTAAAATGGATCTGGGGATTTTCGATTATTAAGAACGATTATTAAGAATCTTACCGTCTTCCATATAAAGAGCAGAAGTCCCGAAATACTCCAGATCTTTTGGGTCATGAGAGATTAGAAGTATGGGCATGCTGATCTTCTTTCTTAAACCTTTTAGCTCTTCTCTCATCTTCTGTCTTAAATCCGCGTGGAGTGCCGCAAATGGTTCATCCAAAAGTAAAATTTTAGGATCTCGGGCAAGTGCTCTTGCGATCGCCACTCTTTGTTTTTGTCCACCCGAAAGATGTTTCGGATAACTTTCAGAAGTTTCTTCTATTTCGAATAAATTCATAAGATTAGAAACCGTTTCTTTAGTCTTTTTACTCGTAGTAAGTTGAAAGAAATTGTTTAATCCAAATTCTATATTTTTCCTGACTGTGAGATGAGGAAATAGTCCGTAACTTTGAGGAACGTAACCTAGATTTCTTTTTTGAGGTGGAATATATTTTTTGGAAGAAGAATCAAAATAGACAGTATTTGCGAAAGAGATCCGTCCTGAATCCGGTTTTAAAAGTCCTGCTAGAGCCCGCAAGGTGAGGCTTTTTCCTGCTCCGGAAGGTCCGTATAATACCTGAAATTCTCCTGAAAATTCGAACTGAACATCCAGCTCGAATTTTCGGTTTCTATCGGAGAGTTTTTTTCTGATATCTACGGTTAAAGACATTAAGGAAGTATAAACTTATATTTCAGAAAAGTTTCTTTCGCTTCCGGGGATTTTTTCAAGAACTCCAGAAAAGATTTTGCTTCTTCCGGATTTTTGGTCCCGGTCACCAAAATTCCCGGGTATAAGATCGGTTTGTGTCCGCTTAAAGTCAATGCAATCTTGACTTTAGATTCTGCAATCGCTGCATCTGTGACGTATACGAATCCGGCTTCTACTTCTTCTCTTCCTACGTAATCTAAGACCTGACGGACATTCTCCGCAGGGATGAATTTTTCTTTTAAGGAAAGGTTTAGATTGTTCTTAGTGAGCACTTCTTCCGCGTATTTTCCGGCCGGAACAGAGCTTGGGTTTCCGATCGCTATCTTCTTGATCTCAGGATATTGTAAGTCTTCTAACTTTTTGATCTTGAGCTCGCTCGCTTTAGGCTGGATGAGCACCAAAGTATTTTTTAATAAAATAGTTTTTGTAGAAGTTTCCAAAACTTCCGCTTTGATTCCTTTGTCTACAATATCCGGATCCGCAGATATGAAGACATCTACCGGAGCACCTTTTTCGATTTGTTGGTATAAACTTCCGGAAGATCCGAAATTGAATACAGCTTTGACACCGGTTTTTTGTTTGAATGTGGTTCCAAGTTCTTTGAGCACATCGGTTAAACTGGATGCGGCGGAAATGGTGATCTCTTTCTCCTTCTCTTGTGTATAAGAAGGAGATTGGATGAGTAGAAGTAAAACTGGGAGTAATATATATAATCTTTTGATCATTCGTGTCCTGTCCTTACCAATGTGATTTTTTAAGTAAAATCCCGGAAACTGTCAATACCAATACACAAGTAATAGATGCTACGAATACTAAGACTAACGAAAACTCATCCTTTCCAGATTGAACAGAATCATAAATTGCTAGCGCGATTGTTTGTGTTTTTTCAGGAATATTTCCTGCGATCATAAGTGTAGCTCCGAATTCTCCCATTCCTCTTGCATAGGCCATCATGGATCCCGCTATAATTCCCCTCCAGGAAAGCGGGAGAATTACGGTTAAAAAGGTTTCCCATTTGGATTTTCCTAAAGTGAGAGAAATTTCTTCGTATTCAGGATCCAGATCTTCGAAGGCAGCCTTTGCGGATCTATAAACTAAAGGAAAGGATACGATTGTGGACGCTAAAACTGCTCCATGCAAATTAAATAATATAGAATATTGGAATTGTTCCAAAAGGAAATGACCGACTATTCCTTTTTTCCCGAATAGGACTAAAAGATAATATCCAAGCACTGTGGGAGGAAGAACCATCGGCAAGGTCAAAACAGCATCCGCAAATGCCCTTCCGAAAAATCGGAGCTTTGACATCCAATAGGCGAAAAATATCCCTAGTAAAGCGGCAAAGAATGTGGAGAAAAAAGTTACCTTAAGTGTAAGGAATAGAGGATATCTGATGGAGTCCCAGTCGAAAGTATCCATCAGACAGAGTTAAAGTTTAGAATTCCATAATGTTAAGGAAGAAGCGGTCGTTAACGCCCAAAAGGAACAGAACGCGTAAAAATTAAAATTATAATAATAGTCCTGATCTCTTATGAAACTTACGAAAAATACGTCTGGTAATAAAGCTCCGAGCAGAAGTAATATCCCGGAAAATCCTTGTAAGATCACAATCGTTTTGCCGATCCATTCACTTCTCCAAAAACCACCAAAGAAGAATGTTAAAAAACAAGGGATGATAAAAAATATATTGGATGCGGTCCTTACATTCACTTCTTCTATACCGCTACGACTAGGTTCTATTCCGAAAAAATTACCAAGCCTGGAGATAATATCCAATTGGGATTCTACACCTAAATTGATGGAATAATTGATCCAACTTCCCAAGCTGAAAAATAACTGCAGTAATGCCAGAACGAAGATCAATTTTTCCTTCCCACTTTTTTCGGAATAAAATTCTATAAATCTTCCTAAAAGTTGGGAAAGAAACCTTTTCCATCCATTTAAAACTATGGATGTTGCAGGTAATGCAAGACTAAGATCTCTGAGTAGGTTTTTGATCATCCTAAGGAAACCGTCATTTCTACTTCCACCGGAGCTCCTAATGGAAGAGCGGAATTTCCAACAGCAAAGCGCGCATGACGTCCAGCTTCTCCAAAAATACTTAAGAGTAGATTGGATGCATGATTTGCGACAAGATGTTGTTCCGTAAAATCAGGACTGGAAGAAACAAATACTCCGATCTTTACGATACTTTTGATCTTATCCAGATCGCCGATCACTCCTGCGATTGCAGCAAGTCCGTTCAAGGCCGCCTGTTCTGTGGCAGCCTTCACATCTTCAATAGAAAGCCCGGCTCCCAGGGTTCCCGTAAGCATAAGTTTGCCTTCTTTCAGGGGCAATTGGCCGGAAGTGAATACAAGATTTCCTGTTTGTATGGCAGGTATATAGGCGGCAATCGCCTTAGGTGCAGGTGGGAGTTCCAACCCAAGGGATTTAATTTTTTCAAGGATGCTCATTCTCTTCTATTCCTGGATGGTTTCTCGTTTTTTCAAGCATGTATTTCGTTCCTGGCCTGGGGATTTTCCTTTACGTGAGGGAGACTTTATGACAAGCTTCTTGTAGGCAAGCATGTCCTCAATACTCGAATTGGAACCCCACCCAGAATATCCGGAAGCCTATATGGTATGCCGTCGCACGGGGGTCCATTTCTATAAATTGGCAAAGGAAAGGGATTACGAAGATTCCTATTTTCAGGAAGAATACAAGAATCAGTACAAAAAGACCTACTACGAGGACGAACCTCAGCTTAGAAATTTAGCTAAGACACGTTTAGAAATGATGAACACCTTTCAAGATCCAAAAGGAAAAACTCTTTTCGAGATCGGATCTGCTGCAGGCTTCTTCTTATCAGAAGCGGAGAAGAAAGGGTATAAGGTTAAAGGCCTAGAACTTTCTTCCAGCGAAGCGGAATACTCCAGAGATAAATTAGGTTTGGATGTGATTTCCGGTTCTTTCTTAGATGATTCACTTTTTCCTAAAGAAACTTTCGATGCGGTCTGTGCGTTTTTTGTAATAGAACATTTTCCGAATGCGGAGCTTGTTTTCGAGAGGATCAATAAATTGTTAAAGCCGGGCGGGCTATTATTCTTAGGTCTTCCTTCTTTGAACGGACCTTCTTTTCAAACGAACCCTGAAGAATGGTTTCGTACTCATCCGTCGGACCATTTTTGGGATTACTCACCCGATTCTCTGAAAAAAATGTTGAAAATGTACGGTCTCGTCACGGTATATAAGAAACCTATGTCATACCACCCTAATAGAGATAAGGGATGGAAAGGCAAATACCTGACGCATCGGCTCTTTGTTCGCTTCGCAAACCTCTCCTGCTACGCCGACACATTCCACTCAATCGCGATTAAAAAAATATGAAATTCGAAGAATTAAATCTAGAGCCAAACCTGCAAAAAGCAATCCAAGAAGCAGGCTTTACTGAGCTCACCCCGATACAAGAAAAAGCAATCCCTCCCGGAATGGAAGGAAAGGACGTAACCGGTTTAGCCCAAACGGGAACCGGTAAGACGGTGGCATTCTTGGTTCCCACCATTCACTCTATTCTGACAAGGGGAATACAAGGTGTTAGCACTTTGATCCTTGCTCCTACTAGAGAGTTAGTGATCCAAATTTCTGAAGAAGCCGAAAAACTACTAAAACATACGGACCATAGAGTGGTCCCTATCATTGGTGGAACGGATTATAAAATCCAAAACAGAGATCTGAACGGACTCAACGGTCTTATCGTTGCAACTCCAGGAAGATTAATCGATCTCGCAAGAAGTGGAAGCGCCGACCTGGAAAAGGTGGAGTTCTTCATTTTGGACGAAGCGGATCGTATGTTGGACATGGGTTTTATTTACGATATACGTTGGCTTCTTCATAAATGTAAGAATAGAAAACAAACTTTACTTTTCTCCGCAACTCTCTCGGTCGAAGTTATGCGCCTTGCATATCGTTTTATGAACGAGCCTGTGGAGATCCAGATCAATCCGGACAAGCTAATCACGGAAAGGATAGATCAAAAACTGGTTCACTTGGGAAGAGAGGAGAAGTTACCTTATATGGTGAATTCCATCCTTGCCGAAGAACTGGAAGGACAAGGAATTATATTCACAAATTTTAAAGCGAATATTCCTAAAATAGTAAATTCTCTCAGAAGATTTGGAATTCCTATTACAGGGATTTCTTCCGATTTAGATCAGAAAAAAAGACTGAGATTGATGAGGGATTTTAAATCCGGAAAGTTCAAGTTTATGGTCGCGACAGACGTTGCTAGCCGCGGTATAGACGTGGAGAATATCGAAGTAGTTTTCAATTTCGATCTTCCTCAGGACACGGAGAACTATGTACATAGGATCGGAAGGACAGCAAGAGCGGGAAGAATGGGTAAGTCCATCAGCTTCTGCTCTGAATCCGATTATGTTGAATTGGAGAAGATAGAAAAATATCTGAAACAAAAGATAGAAGTCCTCCCAGTTCATGAAGAAGCACTTACTTTCCCTGTAGGGGAATTCCAAGCTTTTGTGGGAGGAGATGCATTCGATAATGCTCCTGTCGAAAGAAATGGAAATCGAAACCAAGGAAGAGATAGAGGCCCTAAAAAACCAAGAGGGGAATTCCAACGTAACGGGAACCAAAGGGAAAGAGGCGAGAAAAACTGGAACAGAGAATCCGGAGATCGTAAAAAAGATTTCAACAGAGATTCAAAACCGGGCAAGCCAAACGGCGGACACAAAAAGAGACCGGAAGCTGCTATCCAAGAAGCCCAAGAGTTTTTACAAAAAGCGGACAGTGTATTCGGTTCTAACGGTGCTCGTAAAGATAGAAACCAGAAAAATCAGAATCAGAAGAAAGGAAAACAACGTCCAGATTTCCAAAAGCAACATTCTCCTAATCACAAAAATCAAGAGAATAAAAAACAGAAATCGAATTACGATAAGAGCAAGCGGAACCTATTCGATATAAACGATTCTAAAAGGTCCTCAGACAAGAAGAAGGGATCAATTTGGATAAAGATCAAATCCTTCTTTGGGGGTTAGGATTCCTTTTACTTTTTAGCGGACCCGTTTTTGCCGAGTCAAGGATACAGGCGATCGGCAAGAACGGATATGTTTCTTTCGAGGAGATCCGTAAAAAGATCCCCGGACTACAATCCAAATTCGAGTCCGCCACATTAGTAGGTTCTATTTTCCACGCTTCAGGAGAGATCCGTTTTCGGATCGGAGCCTCCTTTTATGCGATCAACGGTAGTTTAGAAAAAACGAATTTACCTGTAGTCTATAAAGATAAGGACTTTTTACTTCCTCCTGATCTGGTTGAAGCCATCTTTGTACGCTTATTACCCGGGGACGTAAGTTATGAATTTAAAGAAGACGAACTTGTCTTCGATCTATTGCCTAAAGCGGAAAGATTAAAACTTTCAGCGATCATAGTGGATGCGGGACATGGTGGGAAAGACCCGGGGACTTCTTCAGATAAAGGAACCCAAGAGAAATTGGTCTCTTTGCAGGTGGCTCGTTTCCTGAAAAAATTCCTGAATAAGATCTATCCTGAAGTCCGAGTGATCCTGACCAGGTCCAATGATTCATTTATTGAATTGGAAAGAAGGTCTGAGATCGCGAATCGGGAGATCCAAAAGGGCGGCTCGGTTTTATTCGTGAGTTTACATTGTAATGCTTCTATCTCTTCGGATGTGAACGGATTCGAAGTCTATTATTTGTCCCAAACTCCTAGCACGGAAACGGCAAGAGAAGTCTCATTATTCGAAAATGGGATTTCGGGTAAAAAGGGCGGGACCTCCTACGGGAAGATCCAGGCAGGAATGATGTCCTCCATGATCCAAAGAAGAAGCCGTCTTCTTGCCAGAAGTGTCGAATCCGAGATGAAAAAAAACCTTGGTCCAAAGATATTGTCTAGAGGAGTGAAGAAGGCGGACTTTTCCGTATTAAGGGGAAGTTTGATGCCTGCCATTCTGGTTGAAATGGGTTACCTCACCCATAACAAAGAATCAGAGGTATTGGCCGATAAAACTCACCAAGTGAAATTGGCTAAAAGTATATTAGAAGGTGTGAGAGCGTATGAACTTGCAAAAGATTAAAGAGATTTGGAATCGCTTCCTCACTCATTTGGATACCTTCTATACTTGGATTTTCGAGCTGGCCACGAGAGCCGCCGATTCCAAGGAATCCAAAAGGATTTTATTCTTAACCTATTCTTGGATCATCGTATTATTATTCCTTACAGGTTTCATTCTCGCAGGAAAAAATCCGTTAAAACTGCTCGTACCATTTACCTTATACGATCTACCCAATCTAGATCCTAGAAAGGAAATCGTAATATACGGTTCAGATGGAGAAGGCGAGGTCTTTCCTGTAAAAAGAAAAGTTCTCTTAACTGGAGAAGATTTCAGACATGATGTTATAACATTAGTGGGAGAAGCGGGAGAATCCAGTTATTTCGATCCGACAGTTCCGAATGCTTCCGCTCAATTTAGGAATCTGAAAAAACTTCCGAACCTACAAGACTCCGTGATCTCCATCTGGAAAAGAGGAGATCTATTGATCTTGGATCTGAGAAAATCCACATTAGAAAGCCTACTTTCCGATATGAAGTTCAGGATCGATTACACTTATGCAAGCCAAATGACCGAGGAACAAAAATCCGCGGAGATAGAGCGTAAAAAATTGGTCTTATTGTCTTCTGCATTCTTAGCGGTAGAAAAAACCTTATTCGAAAACTATCCTGATCTAAATCGGATCGAATACAAGTTAGGTGGAGAAGCGGGAGATCTGCCCGGTTTAAGCTATTTGCTTTCTTCTTCTCATACTAGACAACCTTAAGATTTCGAAACTTTCCGCGTAAATTAACTGGACGAAAGGGTTGTTTTGGCCCTTTTCAAAGCCGATAGTATTAAGGTCATGTCCGGATCTAAACGTACAACCTTAGTCGTTTTTATACTTTTGATCTCCGGGGTCATATTATCCGCAGCTCCAGATCTGCAAAATTCTCCCGATGTAACAAACATCAATGATTTCAGAACGGACCGTGTAGCATTTCATTATATTCAATTGGTGGATAAAGAAGGTAAGGCTCTTCCGGAAAGGAATTTGAACCGCGATACTTCAGAATCTACATTACTCATCATTGATAGAGGGCAACTAACTCTTTTAAAGGACGGATTCGATGATCCTGCCCAGGTAAAGGAGAAGGAAAAGGACTACTTAAATAAAATTTATAAATTCACCAGATTAAAAGATCTGGAACAGGAATATTATAAATTACCCGAATCGGAAAGAACCAAACCTTCTTCTAAAACGGAACCAAACCAGGCGGAAACAAGTAAATCGACTACTACTGCAGGACCTTCTTCCGAGCCGGAAGAGAAGAATAAAGAATTCGATCTTCTATTAAAATATGATGATGAACTTCTGAAGTCTTACGCGGCGGAGAAGGCTGCCCATGCTGAATACGTAAGAACCGAACGTATCTATGGAAAAGATTCTCCTAAGACAAGTTCACTTAGAACCAGATTCGAAGAATTGAAATCCAAAACACAGGAAAGAAAAAAATTCCTATTAGGCTTTTTGCATAATACATCTGTTGATTCGAATCCTTATCCGGGAGATCGAAAAGAACAGATATTCTATACGAATCATTCCAACGGAGCTCCTGATTTTTATCTACATTCCACCACTCCAAGAGAAGTAGACGGTCTTATGAAAGGAGAAGAAGAAGTCGGAAAAAAATACGGACAACTTTTTAAGACCGCAGTGGACCGACTGATAGATTCTCAGATAGATAAATTGTATTATTATATTTGGAATCGGGACATGACAAATACCCGGATCAAAGTGGATCGTTTTTTAAAGGGTAAGAAGGTCACAGTTATTACTGGAGATTCCACAGTTTATACGATGATAGATAAAGAAGGAGACGGGATCACTGAATCTTTCTTTGTAGATTCGCCGGGACTAAAATTTTCCTGGGGAAAAGAAGTCCCTAATATCATTTCTATCTCCAATTGTACGGACCAAACGATCTTAACTAAGATCAAGGCATTGGGAGATGATGTTTCTTCCGGAAGGATCCCTAAAAAAGTAGATAAGCTGGATCTTGCTATTCCGGAAGAACAGATCCTTCTGGAATTAAAACCGTTATTAAAGAACTTATAAAATTATAGTCCGGTCCTAAAACCAAGGCCATCAACAAACATTCTTTTTCGGGCTGCAAGAGCCGATAGATAGGTTCTTATAGTCCGCGAAATACCGGCTTTCTCTTTTCTTCAATCGACCGAATAGTTTCTCGGAAATCCTGTGAAAGGAAATTTAGAGCCTGGGACTCCGCTTCTTTACGTAAAGCAGCGTTTAACTTCTCACGATCGTAAATATTCTTTTTCAATTCGCTAAGTGCCATAGGAGCACTTTCACTCAAAGAAATTGCGATCTCAGTTGCTCTTTGTAGAACTTCCGCTTTCGGAACGGAATCATAACAAATTCCTAAAGAAAGAGCTTCCTTCCCACTTACAGTTTCCGCTAAGAATAGAAGTCTATTTGCAGTTTCCATCCCGAACAATTCTTTTGTCAGATAGCTGGATCCCATTCCGGGATGGATTCCCAATTTCACAAAATTGAATTGGTATTTTCCCTCATCCGCAAAAACTCTTAGATCGCAAGCAAGAGTGATGGAAAGGCCTGCGCCTATCGCATGACCGTTCGCAGCACAAATCACAGGAACATTCAGATCCCTAACGCTTAAGAATAGATTATAAAATTCGAACATTTCTTTTTTGTTCGTTTCGAAAGACTTCTCGGCGAAAGATTTTAATAATTCGAAATTGCCACCAGCAGAGAAGATATCATTCTTTCCGGTGATCACAACAGCTCTAGGCGGGTTCTTTTTTAATTTTTCAATATGGGCTTGGAACTCCAGACCCATGGGAACAGTCATGGAGTTTTTAGTTTCCGGGTTGTTCAGATAAAGAATTTCGATTCTTGAGTCGGAAGAAAGTTCTACTGTTTCTGAATCAACTAATGCCATTAAACAGCTTCCTGTTTTAATTCGAAACTTTCGTACCAAACTCTATCCGAAACGGTAAGAGGCTTTTCGCCAATGCCCATTTGGTCGTAATAATCTAATAGAATTTCTAAATGAACATTCTCTTCATCTTCCAAAGTCCAAAAAGAACTATCGATGGATTTAGAAACGAGGGCCTGGCCTCTAACAGAGTCTACAAAGTAGTCAGGTTTATCTGAAAAAATGAGATGAGATGAAATGAGATCGAAACGAATCGTATCTACGATCTTGGAAAATTCAGAATCAGTTTTATTAAAATAACGGGAAGCGATCTCAGTTTGGAAATAATCACCCCAAGTAAGAATGTCCGGTTCCACTCCAGTGCGTTCTTTAATTTCCTGGAGTTTTTCCTCTTCCAAAAACGGCTTGGAAGCGAATTTATCCACAAGATCTCTAAGTGAAATCAAGTTAAGGATCTTATTCGCGGAAAGTTGTCCCCGACGCATCATATCGAAAAGTTCTGGATTCAGTTCGGACTTGTTCTCTGCCATGGTTTATTTTTCGGCAAAAGCATAAAAATCCCCTGAACAATTTCCTTCCGGAAAATACTCGTATATGTCTCATTTTCGAAAAAAAGAAGAAAGCTCCGAATTCCGAGAGACGGCACTGGATTCCTAAAGTCCCGAAGTCGAAAATAAAGATAAGGGAAAATTTTACCCGGACCGTCATGGCTGTAGGAAGATCGGATACACTCCAGGAACTGATTACGATTTTAGAAACGATGTTTGGAGAAACAATCATCGGTTCCGATATCAATTTGGTTAAACACCTATTCTATAGTTTGAAAGCGGATCAAAGAGAATTCCCTTTCGATTACGAAGGGGAGAAGCTTACCTCCGTAGTGGAAGAAGTGAGTGAGGACACTCTTGTTCTTTATGTTCCTTATCTTCAGCCCAAAGGTATACTTAGAGCAAAAATCAGTTTCGAAATCTTGAATATACTCTATCAATTCGAAGTAGTACTTCTGGATTTTTGGGAAGATCATGTCCGAGTCAAAATTCCTTCCGAGTTACAGGCGGCTGCATTCCGTAAAAACCTAAGGGTCGCAGTAGACGACCTTTTTATGAATTATGTAATCCTCTATCGCTCCCTGAGTGGAGGAGAAAGAGAACTCGGAAAAAATCTTAGCGTAGAACAAAGATTTTTCCATCTTATGAAGGAGATTAAGAAGGATAATCCAAGCCTAAAATTGATCAACTTGATGGTTACTGAATATATTCTAGGGATTTCAAAGGATTATGAGATCGTATTTTTCGGTCCCGGAAAAGATGGAGGATTTTTCGGAGATTTTATTAAAAAATACAATCGTTCCGTATACGTCTCGGATTGTTCATTAATTAAGAGTTATATCGGGGAAGAAGCGGATCCTTATTTGAATAATTTTAGGGATGAATATCTGAGTTTGATCCAAGCGAGAGGACAGGCAAAGGCAGATGAGTTTTTCAGAGAACTTCAAAAAGAAGAAGTTCGTAATTTTTTGATTTCTTATATAGTTACCCCTATTCGTTTGTTTAATGACCCGATCGGCTATGTGAAGGTATTCTCCACTGCGATGGATAAATTCTCTATCGTCCAGCAACAGGCATTGTATATAGAAGAATTAGGGGATATTCTCACCTACGCTCTGACAAAGGTGTATATCCGCCAAGAAAACTTTAGAAATGAAGAGGCCGTCACTCGGATCCTGGACATTAGTATGAACGGCCTTTTATTCGAAATAGAAGATGAAAGAACTTTTAATTATTTAAAAAAGCATAATATTATTAAAATGTTCATTCCAATTTCGGAAAGAAATTTGGTTCTAAGGGGAGAAGTGGTCCGATTCTTGGAGATTGCAGATGGGAAATATCAATTAGGCGTGAACTTTTTTGATTCTAACCCGGATGATATGGTCTTCCTACAGCATTATATTTTTAGTAAGAAGATGCGAATACTGTTCGAGTAGTGATCCTTTCCTTCGAATCGCAACCGCTCCGTTCCCGGGCGTTTTCTTTTCCGAAGGAGAACGATCCCTACTCAAACAAGAATCATCACCTTCAACTAGTATATCGAGTCCGAATACATTCGCATTCTTAATGAAGCTGAACTCATTCAGATATGCTTGCGAATACTTTGGCTTTATGTATCCGTAAGAAGCAAAGGCAGTCTTAAGGACTCTATGGTTTCCTTCTGCTACTTGGTTATGGACTCCATTCTTACTCCATCTATTGCGAGCAAACCTAAACCTATTGTCCTTTGATCTTGCACTATGATTTACGGACCTGTGGTTTCTATATATTCCCCAAAGCCATGGGTATCCTTGGTCTGTGAATAAGGGAGTGGTCGTTGGTAAGTGTTCTCTAATTAAAGGTCCCAGAGTTTCTGCTTTCTGGTTTGGGACTGATGAAAAGAATACTGGTCCTTGCTTGATTGCTATAGTCTGGACAAGAGTTCCTATTTGTTTACCACCAAGCTTTTCTGAAAGGTATATAGAAGAGGTTTGTCCTCTGTGGCTGTATCTTTTCCTTCCTTGGCTTGCTCTCTCACCTGCAGAATACAATACAGCAGTGTCTACGCATACGTATGGCCGCTTTGACATGATCTTGGTGATGTCTCTATTTTCATTCGGAGGTAGTAGGAAGTCCTTGAACTGATCACTCAACGCTTCGTAAGTGAGTTGCTTATACTTTGGAAGTTGGTCAGAAGCGAATAGCTGGAATCTTCTCTTGAGTAAGCTTGCGGCATTATATCCTATTCTTAACTTCTTACTTAGTTCTGTCGCTGTTACTACCTTTGGGTATTGTATTATAGATTCATAAAGGACATATCCGAACATCCATATTGGTAGTTTGAAATGGTGAAGGGGAGTGTAGCTTAGTCTTGAGGTTAGATACCTACATTGAGGACATCTAATTAGATCGAGTCTTGTAGAGATCTCTTTGTCTAATATTCTACTCTTACACTCAGGAGTTGGACACTTCTTTGGGTAGAAGTCATTTAGGATCTTCTTTGTTATTCCAGTGAAGTAGTCAGTGTTGAGAGCTGGGTTGTAGTGTTTGGGTAAAGGTGTTGGAGAAAGATTTCTATTTTCTGTTTTTCTAATATTTCTTCGAGGGAGGGCGGCTCTGGATTGGAGGAAAGGTGGTCCTCGGTTCGGATTACGAGTATTAAATATTCCGAATTCAAGCCAAGGCCGAGTAGGAGTGAAGGATTGTCCGGAAGAGTCAATTTCTGGATATTTTAAAGAGGTTTGCATGTGTATTACTTTTTTGTTTTTTAAGGAAACAAAACGTTAGACACATTAAAAAGAAAAGTATTTTTTGGAATAAATATGGGAGTCGAATGAAAAGGAAGCTGCAGGATTATTCGGAGAGAGATTCATTTTGACTTTCGGCTGGTCTTGATTTTGCGCTTTAGTTAATCGATAATAGGGAATAAAAATGAAAATTAAATCCATTTCGGTGAAGAATTTTAAAACTTTTGATTCCAATGGGGTATACATAACATTTCAGGCATTAACAGGATTGGTGGGTGAAAATAGTTCTGGAAAATCAAACGTTCTTGAAGCGATAGATATTTTTTTTAATTTTAGTAAAGGAAAGATTAAAAAAGAAAGTTTTCATCATGAAGACACTACAAAGCAAATCGAGATTGAAGTTACGCTGTTTCAATTAACAGCAATAGAAAAGGATCGCTTTAAGCTTCACCTTGCGGATGATAATGAGTCTTTAACTATAACGCAGAAAATAGTCAATTTGTCCGAAAGTTTAGATGGAGAAGAATCTGATGAAGATGAAATTCCTTCCGATGAATTAAATATATACGAATCAAAGCATGGTTCGAAATGGACAGTTCCAGAAGATTATGAATGGTTAAACTGCATCGATAAACCGCCAACGAAAACTAATTTGTCAAAATGGTGGAAGATGGATCTTCATATCAACGGGAATGATATTAAGTCTTTTTTTTCAAATAAGCAGCCTTCTCCTGAAGAATATCATAATAAGATCAAGGAATTGTGGAACTCAGGAAGCATTCC
The DNA here is from genome assembly GCF_002812205.1 of Leptospira neocaledonica. Lineage (NCBI taxonomy): Bacteria > Pseudomonadati > Spirochaetota > Leptospiria > Leptospirales > Leptospiraceae > Leptospira > Leptospira neocaledonica. Next base: position 112,925 of record NZ_NPEA01000004.1, on the reverse strand, counting down.
AAAAAGAAAAATCACAGGCGACGATAAAATCCTAGGTTGGAGAGGAATTCTAAAAGGAAATCTTCCTAGATATTTTTTGATACCGGCTCTGAAAAATTTGCAAGATGATTTAAAACTTACCAAAACATCGCCCTTTGGATCCATTATTTCATTTTTAACTAATCAAATAGGAAAAGAGCTTAAGGATGAAATAGATAAACAAACAAAAGAATTCATTGATACAATAATAGGCAAAATAGATACGTCCGGCGGGGCATCAAGAATTGATGAAATTAATAGATCACTAAACAGTAATCTTGGGATAGATATTGACTGTTTGCTAAATTTAAAATTTGCTCCCCCAGCGATTGAGGATTTAATTTTACCAAAATTATATGGTGATGACGGATTCAATTCGGAACTTATTTATAAAGGGCACGGAATGCAAAGGCTTGCAATCTTTGCTTTACTACGAACTTATCATCAATTCAAACAGGCTGCGGGAGCTTCTGATGATATTATTATTGGTATCGAAGAGCCAGAAATATATTTACATTCGCATGTGAAAAGATCTGCATATAATTTTTTTAGAGATTTTTCTGAAAGTGGTACTCAGATAATTTATACAACTCATGATAGCTATTTTGTAAAAGTAGAAAACTTCGATGAGATACGTCTTTTTAGGAAGGAGAAATATGAGAATACTAAGCTTCGAACAAATGTGTATGAATTTTCTGTAGATTCTCTCCTTAATTTTTATAAGAATCGTTACGGCAAAGAAGGCATAGATGCGAAAAGTTTACGCCATCGATTTTATCATATTTGTGATGAATCTAAGAACGAAGGATTCTTTGCAAAGAAAGTAATAATAATTGAGGGGGAGACCGAGAAATATTCATTACCAATCTATCTTAAAAATAAGGGCTTTGATTTAGATACAAATCGCATTTCAATAATTTCGGCTGGATCAGTTGATACCATATCATACTTGTTTATACTCTTTAATGAGTTTAAAATACCATGCTATGTAATATTTGATGGTGATAAGCCGGATTTTGATCTGTCTTCAATACCAACGAATCAGGTCGAAGACATAAAGCACAAATCAAAACGTAATAAAGAACTTTTTACATTTATAGGTGTGCCCTACGCCGAATCTGAATATTTTTTTCCAGAAACAACAATTAGCCAACAGATGGCCGTATGGGAAAAGGATTTTGAAACAGTATTTCACAAAGCTTCGGAAAACTACAAAACTATCAAGAGTGAGTCTACGAAATTCTATGGAACTCCAAGCAAACCTTTGGCCGGTAGGTTTTTTGCGGAGAAAATGACTAAAGAATATCCTGACGCGATTAATCCGATAATTGATCTATTAATTAAGAATATACAGCTTTGTGAATGGAAGACATTTATAACGAAAAAATAATTTCGCGCATTTTCTTTGATAATAGTCTGGATTTTAGTATTTATAATATTCGTATAGCGAAATCTTGACGGGATCAGTTAAGTTCAAATATAGGTCTCATATTTTTTAATATTGAGCGATATTTTAAAGGTAAAATACATGATGGAATCTTTATGTAGAGGATACAGCGATCTGAAGTGAAAATTTAATATGACAAAGTTTATACCAGCAAAAGATTTACCCTTCAACTTGTGGTTTGACTTTATTAAAGTTCGTAGCCCTTTGATGACACCGAATAATTACTTTCCATCGTCAGATATAAAAAATGAATTTTTAGAAAAGATTCAAAGTTGGACTGAATCAGAAATTAGAGCCGTTCTTCGGTGCTTTTTAATAAACAATGGATATTTTAGTTATGACGAAGATCTTTCTCGATATTTATATTCTTTTTCAAAAGAAGGACAGGAAGAATTAATTAATTCGAGGGAACTTTATTTCAGAATATCCGAAGATATAAAAAATGCGCGTGAAGGGCTTACATGGGTTTTAGACTTTCTTCCTAATTATCCTGCTAAAGCTCTTTCCGCAATAGGGCTATATTTTGAATCTCAGTCAATGAGTCTGCCGGATAGTGCCATTCGGGGTATCAGTGATGCGACATCGATAGTTACAGCCCGATATATTAACGTCTCTCACTCGAGTGATCATTTAACTAATTTGTCGCCAGAAGGATTTGAAATCATAATTGCTAAACTTTACTCGTTAATGGGTTATGAAACACAGGCTACCAAAAGAACTCATGACGGCGGAATAGATATATTTGCAGAGATCATTGAAAAAGGGGTGAAAACAAAAAATCTAATTCAATGTAAGAAATACAAAAAGCCTATTTCTGTAAAAGAAATTAGAGAACTCCTTGGAGTTGTTCATAGTGAACGAGCTAATAAAGGAATCTTGGTTACAACTTCGTCCTTTACTGCAGAAGCGAAAGATTTTGAGAAGTACAATCCACAAATAGAACTTATTGATTATTCGGCGCTATTAACTCTGCTAAATAAAAACTTAGGAAAGAATTGGCCTGACCATCTGCAACATTATATTTACGGAATACCGTTAAGTGAATCTATTACGTAAATTATATCGCTTGATGAAATTAGGTTACGATTTTGATTCAAATATCAATGTTTTATTGTATATAGTTTATGCTGCCGGTTTTTGACAACTGCTCGATAATCACTCTACAAGGATAATGATTATCAAACAAATAAAGCTGGATAGATTAAGAAATAAATTGATCTAATTTGTGAAACTCATCTTTAAGAAAATGCTTGACAGTTTAAAGAAAAATAAAAATTTAAATAAAGAAGGGGCTGTAGCTTAATGGAAAAGCGAGGTTCTTAATAAATGCAGGAGTGAAAATTTGTGCATTCATTAAAACCCTGCATGCGGGTTCGAATCCCGTCAGCTCCACTTTTCTTAAATATCAAAAAGATCCTTGGGCTTCACCTTCAGTCTTTTTGAAATCCGAAATAAAGTATTCACATTCGGATTAGTCCGACCATTTTCGATTTCTTGAATCGTTCTGAAATGGACGGCAAAATCACCTTCGTCCATGTCCTCCTGTGTTAATCCGGCAGCGAGTCTAAGCTTCTTAATTCTTTTACCGAGTCTTTTCTTAAATTCGTCTGAATCCACACACATTATTATGTGGGTTGGATCAGAATCATACCTACAGTGCGAAATGTGGGCGGCTTGAAAAAATAGAAAATAAGTAAAAATTTCAAATATAGCCACATTTTAATGTGGGTCTTCTTGACGAAAATAAAAGCCACATTCTAATGTGGGTAAAAATATCGTTAATTGAGTGTTTCTATGCTTCGATTCCTATTGGATGCGAAATTGTTTCTAATTTTTTTTCTTTCTTTTTCCTGCAGCCTTCTCAATGAAGCAGGGTTAGCTGATGACCGACAAAAAGGATCTGAAGTAAAGCAGAGGATCCAAGATGCAGTAAATACCTATGTTGCCGTTGCCGCGTCCTACGATCCTTCAGTTCTGACCGCTAGTAATGCGATCTTGAATGCTCAGGCTTCAAGCTTAGTCGGTATCAATTCCGGAGATTACTATTATAAATCAGATGTAGATGGTTGCATCAGTGAGATTCAAACCTGGGGTTATCTTATTAGGTCTCCTGGATTCATGGCAATGCTTCAATGTCACCTAAAACCTGCTAATCCGATATATTAGAAAAAAAGCTTTTCTTTTATTTTTGGAAGAAGTTTGTCAGTTTCGAAAAGAGGGTAATAATGAAAAGTATATTAGTTATAGTTAATGTAATAATATTATTAAATTTAAGTTGTACTTCCGTTAATTTGAAATCAGAGAAAGAAATCGTAGATCGATGGAAAAATTTGAATGATAATTATAAGCAAAATTATCGGAATGAGCACTGCTCAGTATTTGGAACAGCCGATTTTAGAGGATTTGATTCCGATGAAAGATCGGTATACTCTATAGATTTGGAAGGTAAGCTATTAGCAATACCTGTTAAAATAGCTCGAAATAGTTCGTCGATAGAATCGGAAGAAGAGTATCTAATTTTCAGGGAATTATTTTACGCTCTATGTGGGAAAAATAATACTCCTACTGCTTTGGGGGATATCCCTTACATGAAGATGCTTATTAAAAATCTTCAAAGAAACTTTGTTGAAAAATCAAACTTAATAAAAGGATCAGATACTTATTTTCTTGAAGAGGAATTATTAAAGAATACTGACTACTTACTTTCCGTCTTCAATCCCTATGAAAATCCTAATATTTCAAATAAGTATGATGGAGCATGGCAAAAATCAATTAGTGAAATACAGTTCCTGCGAAAAAAGGATTATTATAATAATTTAGCGAAAACTAAATACATAGTTTCTTGGGCTTCTCCAAGTGAGTTTAAAAAGGAATATAATCGCAAAGGTCAGACCATAGAGTTAAATGATTATCTGCAATTCGAGATTCAACAATCAAGAACATCCAACGGAGGTAATTTTTCGATTGTTCCATTTTATAGAGATATTAAATGGCCCGATGAAATCATAAAATTTAAACCAAATTCGTTGGACCAAGCAGAAGAAATATTAAATGGAGTGGGTGTATTTCTAATTATTCGTGAAGTAAAAGGATTTTTCTATTTAGAAAGACCTATTGATTGCGTTTACTACAATAGGAGATATGTGAGAAATAAGGAAGAATTAACTCCGGCAAATATTAAGGACTGTAGGGAGGCTTTAGATAATTTGAAAGGTGGAAATTACAAGGCGAAGTTACTTAAGTTGGAAGTTAAGAAGATCCAGTATTATCCCAAAAGTATATTTCAATTAGCTGAATCGCCAAACCAATAAATTCAGGAATGCCCTTGAATGAAAGAAGATAAAGAAGAATTAATCATTGAAACAAAAACCAAAGGATTCGGATGGATAAGGTCATGCTTCGGATTTATTTGCTTAGGTCCGTTTGGATTACTGTGTGGGCTTTGCGGTATGGGTAAGAGTAAGACTCGAATCTATAAGAAGTAAAATGAATCTTCGAAGTCTCTGGTCTCATATCGAAAGAGTTCTATTGAAGAAAATGGATTCACTCCGAGAGTCTCTTTCTTACTTTCCCTATTTCTGTCATCAGTGGGAAGAGAGATCCTTCTCTTATAAAGGTCATCCTTTTCCGGTCTGTGCTCGATGTACTGGGGTTTACTTTGGGCAAATCACATTTATTATATCAATAATTTGGAGTTGGCATTTTTCAATCTCATATTGGATATTTTTAATAATGTTAATACCAATGGGTATGGATTGGTGTATACAAGAGTTTTTTAAAATTGAATCGAATAATTATAAGCGATTCTTGACAGGATTGTTTGGAGGATACGGTTTCTACGGAATTGGAAATAAAATAGCAAATACCTGGTATGCATATTTAAAATTACTTATTGTTTATATTAAGTTTAACATTTCCGAATAAATCGCTAGAATGTTTCTTATCATTTGCCATAATCTTACTTCATTTATCCGCTAAAGAAATTCAACAGATGAATGAAGTTCTGGCCTATTCTTTAAAAACGAATCAACTTCATTCTCGGTTACTAAATTTCCTTTTTTGAAGGGACCAAAATCGAAATCCATAGTCTTTCCTATATGCTGAGAATATAAGATTCTATCGATTATTCTTCTTAAAGAGCCGAATTCTCTCCCGAAAGCCTTTGTCAAATCCTCTAGCGTAAATTGTTCAGGTCGTATATATTTTTCGAGCAATAATGAAAATTCCGGCACATCATTCTTTCTTCCAGTTATACTATTTTGACTTATATACGCTGACGATTTTGTTCCGGCATATCGCGAACTGAGAAGGACAAAGTATTTAAAGCTGGAAAAGAGTTCTATAACGGCAAATAATATTTTTTCCTCAGGTAGGCCAATGAGTAATATAGAATGACTTACATCTTCTTTTACTATTGGATCGGGCGTTAATGGTGGATAAATGTAAGGAATAACAATGCTGCCTTGCTTTATCTCACGCCTTAGAATCATAGGAATATGATCCATGAATTCTAAAGGTATATTTAGACTTAAGGCATAGCTAAAGGCAGTCTTTAGAATTGATAAAAGCGTGCTGTGTTTGCCAGTTGTGAAATCAAGTCGAAAATTATTAAGTTCCTCCTCATATACCAAGGTTGAGTCTAATTTTTTAAACTCGGAAATATTAAATGTTTTCCCTTTATTCATCAAAGATTGACTTACTTCTTTAGCTTTTTTTAGAATCTCTTTTTCTGTATTTGCCCGAACGATTAAGTTCCTTTTTCCATCTCGAATTTCATCTTCAACTAACGAATGCAATTCAATTCTCCCACCGGGTTTGACAACGAATTCTTTCCCACTATGAGACCTTAGTTTCATATTCGGTAATGGGTTGTTAGTGGATCTTTTAACGTTCAGAACAGTAGATATAAATTGAAAATTAGTAAATAATTCACGATCCACTTCATTGCCGAGCTTAGAATTACATTTTTTGCAATATAGCTTATCAATAGTTATCGTTCCTCCGATACTTTCAGGAAACAGGTGCTCTGATGATGGTGAGTTCTTGCTCGTGAAAGAGTTTTTACATATCACGCATTTTGTATTTGCTGGGGGTGGGCCGATGACCTGGAAGGTTCTAAAATTTGCGATTAGTTCATTGTCCATAATAAATGATTTCTTAATATATTATTAATTTGACATTCTAAATGTTGATTAGCAATGAAAATGCGGTTTTAATTTTATGTTTACAGAAAAAAAACTTTTTTTTAAACGTTAGAAGGGAATGAAGGCTCCTAGTTCTTAGGAGTTCAAATGAGTATTAGTCTTGAGGAGTTAAAAGAAAGAGTCCCTTCCGTATTCAAGGATGCCAGTTATGGCAAGCCAAGCGAACGATACATGCAAATAAATACCTCTGATGTCCTCTCACACTTTTTCGACAAAGGATGGGAGGTTCAGGCTGCTACTGAAATGAATGTGCGAACTGATGCACGTAGAGGATTCCAAAAGCACTTAGTTATTCTAAAGCACGAAGACTATAGAATCGAAGACGAAGGGAATCTAAATGTAGTAATTCGCAATTCTCACGATCAAACCAACTCCCTCGAATTATTCTATGGCTTTATGCGAGTTGTTTGCAGTAACCAATTAATGGTTCGAAACATAGGAAGAGCAGGGGATCACTCTGTCTTTCGTCACTATAAAAAGAATCAAGAGCCGATTCAGAATAAGATTAACCAAGTATTGAACGGATTTGATAATTTTATTGAAGAAATAAGGTTTCTAAAAGCCAAAGAACTTTCTCCGGATAAGGTAAAGCTATTCGTTAGGAAGGCAGTAGGTCTTCGATTCGGAGCCGACTTTGTCATAGACCAGGAAAGTATCGAAAGATCAGTTCTTAGAGTAAGAAGGCCTGAGGACCAAGGTTTTGATTCTTGGAAGGTACTTAATCGCATACAAGAGACCTTTATTAAGGGACTTGGTCGATACATAATACCTTCCGTTGGACAAAGGAAAATTAAGAGCCTAACTAGCATAGATAGACTAGTCTCATTCAATAACGATCTTTGGTTGTTGGCAAAGGCGATTTAGGAGATATGAATAGGAGAGCAGGCTATAAATCCTTACTACCCCTATCTACATCTAACTAAGGCCTTAATTTATATTAAGGGCTTTCTCAAAGAAGGAAATTTGACTTCCTAACTTTCTTATCCCAAAAAGCTTCTATTAGTTCCTGAGCCAACCCTCCATAGCCTTGTATTAAATCTAAAGCCAATACCCCAGTCTGCTTAAGTAGCTTTTCTTTTTTTGCACTGCGCTGTTTTGTTTTCCGCACTGCCTCTTTGTTTCCGACGACTATAGGCTTTCGTTTGGAAGACGTTTTCTTAGGTGAGGTAAATGGAATATTCATGACATTTAATGTATCCTCTGTCGTCTGCAAGAACTTGTTCTTCTTAGTCTTAGAATAATACAAGGTAAGAGCTTCTTGAATCTTTTGACAATCTAGAGGGATAATATCAGACATACATTGTATTTGTCCAAGAAATCCAAAGGCTTGTTGTATATACTTAACAAACACATCATCTATTTTATCAAATACTGATAGTAGAAGATTGGTCCCAAACACATTCTTTATTTTTTGAGATTTCAGGAATCTTAATTCAACCCTAAGTATTTCGTCTTCTCCGACTGGCAGCTTTAATTGCTCACGTTTGTCGTATGCACATAGAACCCAAGACTTGTTTTCGTGGTAAACTGTATTACTCTTTAATACTATACTTGTTCTTGGTACATCCAGCAATTTCAATAGGTGAATGTATTCGCTATACTTACTGGAAAGTTTTACATTTTGGAATATATCCAGACGACCGATTTTAACTTTCTTCCAGTTTTTGATTGTAATTCCTATATCAGCCAGCTTCTGGATAAGGAATTCTTGAAGATGTTCCTGACCCAACGGAGAGTCAGAGTAGAGGTTACTTTCGCTAAAGAGTTTAGCTAAGGAGAAATAGAACCAATACTCCCTTTTTCTTTCTGTAATTTCTTTAAACCTAATATTGATGTATTTAGTCCGGTATTCTACGATATTCTTCCCATCTTTAACATAGGTTCGGAACTTTACGATATCTGAATCGAAAGACAAATTGTTGTTAGGGGTGAACAAATGAACGGTATCAATTCCCAAGTAGGAATAGGGGTCTAATGTTGAGGTGAAGGTCATAAAAAGCGTCCTAAATAAATTTCAACGCTCTTATGTCTTATTTCACTCGGTGGATTACTGAACTACTCAGGACTTCCAACTTATGTCTTAAAAACTATTCCAGCTTATGAAACCGGAATTGACGCGTTGATAATCCATTAGTAGTTTTTTATAGTGAGTCGCTACTCACGGGACATAATGCCTTTAAACTTGCTAAAAACGGCAGAAAAACTAATTAATTAAATAGAATAGCGTCCGAATTTTTTCTTATTATATAGGGTCAGCCAGACATTCCCTTTCCCTGCTCTTGAAACCCTTTCGGAAAACCCAGACACCCACTGACCATATAATAAGGCAAATCTCGGACTCGATTGGAACATAACCTTTTAAAAACCTAATTTTTCAAATTCCTGAGTTTTGATTTGGACACTTACTCAAGAAACTTCTGAAAACTTTTAAAATTTATTACTAACTATAAAGAAAAGGAATCCGGAAGGAAAACGGGGTCCTGAACAGGGTTTGAAAAAAGTGAAAACTATAAATGGAGAACCATAAATTGAAAATGTATTTTGGACCCTGGTCGGAAACCGGAAACAATCTGGAAAATTTTCTACTAATTAAGCAGGCCCAAGTTCGAGCACTGGAAATTGAAAGGAGCAAATCCTGAAAATCCAGAGTTTGAACTGGGTACTAAAATTTAAGGAGGTTCCTATAATGGAACTTATTGAATCGAATGATTGGGGGTTGGTAGAAGGCTACTGTCTCTCACGCCCAAGTGGAGTAAACATTGGGATAGAGAAAATTACTTTCTCGTTTCCTATAGAAGACGTTGAGAAGCTTAGCCTGGAAAAAATATCTATTGAAGACAAAGATATTCCTGAGCATTCTAAAATTGAAGTTCAAGTCAGTGGTAGAAAAGTTTATTTAACTTATCCTCTGGCACAATTGTTTAGTGGACTTGCACTTCCTGGAGATAGTTTAGATGATGAGTATCATTTTCTAATGAAATTTGATTCGGAACTCGCAGGCCAAAAGGGATGTGCAATACGTACCTTCGAAAACATGGAAATTGAAAAGCTTCATCTAATACAACTTGTCAATGTTGAAGGTGATGATAACGAACTTTTCCAATTACAATTGTGGTTAATTGGAAACTATAATGGAGCATTCTATAAGCTTGAAGAAACAGAAGATTTGATCAATGGTGGAAAAGTCCGTAGAATTATGGAAGACTTCTGGGAAAAAGATGATACTCATTGGAAAAAAAAGGCCCAAAAAAAATACCAAGTAGAGTTTAATGTAGTTTTAGAAAATGCACAAAGTGTTAAGGACGCACTTGGTAAAATTTCTCTTGAGACATTGAATGAAGACAATCTTAAAAAAGTGATGAATAAAAATGCAAAAGTGTTCTTTAACTCTTTAGGCTTTGTGCATCCACTTCTAAAGATATTAGAAAACTTAGATATAATTGAAAAGGAGATGGGGTCTGTTTGGAGAAGAGCAGTCTCCATGAAATATCCTGACAATTATGAAAGCCATCGTCCTGGATGTCACCGGGATACTGTGGAAATGTTTGTGGAATATGAAAAAAACTTACAGAAACTGAAAATGTTTATCAAATACTTGACTAGAGGGTTAGTGGATCCTTTAGAAAGTTTCAACTCCAACCTAAATGTAATTGAAAAGCTAGGTAAAGAGTTAGTTGGTCCTGAGTTCTCCATTGAGCTAAGGTACTGAAGTAAGTAAATGCAATTATGTTTATAAGGAATTAGAATGATTGTTGGCCGGGATCATTTAGGGGTAGGTCCCGGTCAATAGTCTTTGACCTACAGTATTTCGCAAGCTTTGAGGGTGTATGAGTTTTCCAGAAAGAGTTCGAACATTCCAAGAGTTTACAATCAATTGCAATCCTCTAGTAGTAAGATTTCTTCTCTCCTTTTGGTTTTTTCTTGGACGGCTTACAAAGAAATAGTCGGATTCGATTTTAAACTTCTCGTGATATTCTTTTACAGCGTTTAAAGAAGTCTCGCTTAGGGCTGATGATTTCTGTTTCCCGCATTTTCCCATATAACAAATGTAAGACTGCTCTGAGTGCTCTTTAGAGACATCTGAGAGCCTTAGAGAAACTATTTCCATAGCAAGTAAACCTAACTCCTGCATAACGAGAAAGAGGGCTCTATTTCTATACTCTTCCTCTGTTGTAGGTTCAGAGAAAGCCTGATACAGTTTTTTAAGCGTTTCTTCTGAAAGTCTATTTTCAGTTAATGAGAAGTTTGGATCCTTTTGTTCGGATTTAGGATAAAGGGATAATAAGTAGATTACATTAGATTTTATAGACATAGATTTATTCTCCTTGTGACTGTATTGAAATGGTTTCTGGTTTGAAGTCGTCTTCGTCGAGAGTTCGGATGTATGTAACTTGCTGACCAAAATCATCAGTTGAAGATATGGCGACGAAAACTTGAAAAGGTATTTGGAATAGGTGAACAGGGGAAAAACGAACTAAGAAAAGCTTAATGCGTTGAGTAAGCTCTGTTATAATACCTTCTTTACTTCCGCGAATTATATCTTGTAAAATTGTTTCAGGATCTTTCGGAGGTTTACTCTTCTCGTTGGCTTTTTTGATTTCATCTTTTACTTTTTTGGAAATGATGAGTCGTTCTCTGACTTCTTTAGGAGAGTCTTTAATAGGTGTAATATGTTTGAATTCCATAGATTTTTTCTCTAAGGAATTAGTAGGAGATTTCAGTAATTCAGAAGAAATGAATGTAGATTAAGAAGGGAACTCATTGGCTCATTTATTCCAACTCTATTAGAAACATTTCAGAACTGTTTCCACTAATTAAACAAATTAGGAGGAAATCAGAAATGGCTAATTTAATTTGTCCATATTGTCATGCGGAGTTTGATCTCTGCAAAGATAATTCAGGTAGTCGTCAACTTCAGATTGTAGACGTGCCTTGTAAAAAATGCGGAACTTCAGTTTATAAAACAAATGAGCTTACTAGCACAAAATACTATCTGATTGATAAAACAAGTGAATCAGAAATTCCCTGGGGTAAACGAAAGACAAATGATAAAGGTCAGAAGATTAAACTCGGACCTATTTGCAAATGTAAGTTAAGAATGGAAGCTAGGAGTGGGAAATATGGTCCTTTTTGGGCTTGTATGGGAGTTCCAGGATGTGGAATGACTAAGAAGCTTAGGAAGAGAAATGACTCCTAATAAGAGAACTTATATTTTTAAGTTTCCAAAACCTCTATAAGACGTAAGGGGGAGTAGATGTTGATTAAATTTTATAATAAAAATACTAGTCATCTACTCCCCCTATAGAGTTTTAATAGATCCAACCTACAATACCCTTATGTTTCTATGAGTAGATTTAAACATCTTCAGGAATCTCTCCAGCATAGGGATCGCAATGTTTTGTATAGATGTCAGTCATATTGAGGATATTGAAAACATCATGATTTAGCACTCCGGTCCTTTCTAATTCGAGTCTTTCCATTTGTATTCCATCAATGTGGATCCAGGAATTATACTTATCTTTTATTTTGGCGAAAACTAAGTATTCGTAGTCTCCGAACCTTTTTATAGCTATTACTGGTGAATCGGACTCGACTACTCTTAACTTGAATATCCAGTTTTCTTCTGAACTCTGAATTTTACCATGGAGCATTTCATGGAAGGCAATTAAAGAGCTAAGAATATCTTTGAAGATAGTTAAACCTTCTTCATTGATTTGAAGCCACTCGTGTTTTTCGTTAATTTTTTTAGCCACTAAAATAATATTCGAAAACAGTAAAATACGAAAAGGAAAAAATGGAAATCATTAGAAAAAGAATTTAGTCTTCGTTCATGCTCAAGATTAGTAAGTATTGATCTTCCGAGTCTTTCGGTAATGAAATTTTCCTAAAGGCTCTGTATCTATTTAGGGAAGGGAATAGTCCTTTGAAATAGACTAAGAATATTTCTATATCATCATCTACTTCATCAACTACTCGGCCTGCACTACCAGCCATTAGGTTATATACTATTCGCGTAGGAGATTTCTTATCTCGAAATTTACTGAATATCGTATTCAACTCGGACCAAACTGTTTTAGAAACGTATACCTGGCAGGTATAGAATTCTTCTACGCGGTATCTATATGGAGGAACCATAAGGCTAACAATTTCTCCGGATTCGATCAGTTCTTGAAGCGAGCTATTTTCAAGTTTATCGAGTAAGGTCATTCTTTCTTTATTCCCAGCTAATAAACTTAGAAGCATTGAAGTAGGGTTTCGTATAAAACAACGAACTCGTGTTAGGTGATGAGTGATTTAAGAGTTTTTGTACTGCGATTGATCCGGCGAGGTCCATAAGCTTTGAAGCTGCCGTATGTCTCAGGCTATGAGGATGAATTAATTTGTTGGAACATGTTTTAACATTCCAAGAATTAACAATTAATTGAAGTCCTCGTGTAGATAAATTAGATCGTTCCTTTTGATTTCCTCGCGGAAGAGAGAGAAAGAAATAAGCATGGTCACCTTCGAAAGTAGAATGATATTCACGGATAAAGAATAGAGTTTCCTCAGCTATAACTGCAAAGGCCAATTTTCCGCCTTTCTTGGTGTAGGAGATTAGTGTTTCTCCAGAAGGAGCTAGGAAAAGATCGGAAAACTTAAGGGAAACTATTTCCTTCGCACGTAAGGCGGTTAGATACATTAAATTAAGCAATGCTCTATTTCTATAGTCTCGTTCTGATACTGGATTAGAAAATTTCTTAATAAGATCAATCATAGTCTGGTCTGTTAAGCCCTTTCCGAGCATTAGTCCCGATTCAGGTTCTGACCTCTTCGGAGGCCCTGTCCTTGCATTGCGAAATTCTGTAAGATTTATTACGTTAGTTCTTATTGACATGATTTTCAGCTAATCCAAAATGAGGCTAACCGGATGTGTAGCTTTTTGTTGAGAAAAAGAAAAGGATTTTTCTGATTTCAAAATTTAAAAAAGTAATTTTATAATATTATAAAAACATAAAACACATTCCGTTTCTTTTCTGAAAGCGGAATGTAATTGGTTTTGAAGCACGGAATGATTAGGTGAAAAAGTAATTAAATGAAGCAAGAGGAATTACGAAAATTAAAGCATCCTAAAAAGAGTTTAGAAAAAGAAATAAAGAGAAAAGCAAGGAGGCGTTTTGTAAAATTACAAAAGGAGAGAAAAAAGAAAAAACGTACAAGAGTTACGGAAGAAGCCCTAACCTATCGTGAGTTTCTGAGACGATACACACCTCCCAATTTGAATGATTTACTTTTTGATGATCGATCACCTTTTTATTTTGATGAAATAGAGAAAAGAACACCACCCAAGGATGGTGTAATATTTGTTCCGAAAAAATTTTCGCTTTTGGATAACGAAGAGGAGAGTACTAATTTCCTTGCTGATCTAATGTCACTTTTTATTTTTCCGCATTCCGTTGAAGTTAATATCGATTATTCTTTAACTGAAGAAATTGATCTGGGTGCTCAAGTTTTATTGGATATTATTATTCTTGAAATTATTTATTTTTATGAAAGACGAAAAGATCATAAGGAAAAGCGAATAAAGACTATTAACGGAAGACATATTAATAACCAAGATGTTGGAAAAATGCTGACTACAGTTGGTTCGATAGATATCTTTACGAATCTAGGAAAGAGTCATAAAGATATTATTCCGTACAAATTGCGAATTCATGAGAGAAGAGGGAAAAAGAAGAAACATCTTGAAAATCAAAAGGATATAGATACTACAGAATTGGTTGATTACGTTAAAGAATGCCTTGCAAGATTAAATAGAGAATTGCCACCGGAGAACTTGCATGATCTATGCACTGTTGTTGGTGAAATACTTATAAACGCAGAAGAACATTCCAGTAATGAAGTAAGGTATTCGATTGGATATTTTCAAGAAAAGGAAGAAAATGGAAAACGTATTTCTATATTTCGTTTAGTTATTATGAATTTTGGAAAAACGATTTACGACAAATTTAAAGATCCAGATTGCCCAAATAGAGAGATTGTAAGTAAGATGAATGAACTATCAGGTAAATTCTCGTTAAGAAAATTGCTTGGAATATCTGGTGTTACAGAAGAATCTCTTTGGACACTTTATGCGTTACAAGAAGGAGTAACTTCAGTTTCCACAGACAAATTTTTAAAAAGAGGAAATGGTTCCATTCGATTTATTGAGAGTTTCTTCAATTTAAGGGGATCTAAAGGTAAAGACTTGATTTCGAGGCTTAATATTATATCTGGTTCAACAAATATACAATTTAGCGGAGAATATGGAATAAACGAAAGAAGCAATGGAGACGATGTTTTCAAAGTTATGTCTTTTAATTCATCTGGAAATTTGGAAGAATTACCGGATAAAAAGTATGTTCGTACTAGGAAATTTCACTTTCCAGGGACATTAATAAGCGCAAGGATACAATTTGAGTAAATTGGCCATGAAAAAGAGTAAAGGAAATATCATCGATTTAGATGACTTTCGGGACGCCCGTGCGAAAGTCTTTACTGGACGTGATCGAGGAATGACGGTCCGAAAACAATCTAATCTAGATAATTTGGAAGATAATAACAAAGAAATTATTATAAGAATTCCTACTGATATATATTCGATTAATCCTTCATTTTTCGAAGAGCTTTTTGTTAATGTGGTTCGGAAACTTGGGCGAGAAGATTTTTTTAAAAAAGTTAAGTTTGAAAGTAAGGGTAGTTTCCCTTATGAAAAATCCTTGAATGACGCCGTTGATAGAATATTACGAAACTCTACTGCAATTGACTGATTGCCACTTGGATTGGTTGGACGTAACGTATAAAATCTGTGTAGTAGTGTTAAGTTTCACAAATTTATTAACTACCATATATTTATTTTGGACAAAGACCGGTCTAGACACTGACGAAAAGGAGAAAGATCGAAAAATTCAAGGTATAAAGGCTTTAATTCTCGATTACAGAATGAAAGATTATTTTGAACTTTTTAAATCAATCGCTAATGATCTTCAAAAGTATAACTTATCTAAAAAAACAATAGGCCAGAAGATAAAATTGAATTCATCTTTGCTGACGTTTCTTAGTGAACTCAGGATCAATTTCATCGATAATTTTATCGCAATAGATAATTCACTGTATAAAAAGTTACTCATTATGGCAGATTCTGCTTTTGATAAAGTTTCAGAAATGATATCGGAGGAAGAAAATGCAGTTAAATCTGTTGGAGAGATGGAGAAGGTATTCTTAAGACTCCGAACAGATATAATTGGTGAAATATATTCGTTTAGAGGGAAATAACGTAAATTAAATTAATGATTACAACTCGAATTACCAACTGCTTTCCATAATGCGTAATCTGTATCATTTCCTCTTCTTTCCCGGACCCTTCTTCTTGATCAACTCCGGCTCATGACCATTCTCATCAATCAGAACTTCACTATGATGTTCTACCATGGCAGTGGAGTGGTGCTCTCCGATATCGATCCGAATATACGTACTTTCCTTCTTCCTACGGATCTCTTCGTTTCTCTTTATCCGTGCTTCATCCCAACCTAAAAGTGTTTCCATTACGATAGGAAGAACCAAACGAGATAACGCAGTTGCAACCAAAACTCCTGCGATCACTACAGTCGCCAACGGCCTTTGCACTTCCGCCCCAGCCATGCTAGAAATGGCCATAGGAAGAAACCCGATAGCGGCGATAAACTCCGTAGTTAAGACCGGTCGTAAGGAAAGGATCCCAGCAGAAATTACCGCGTCTTCAATTCGTTTTCCTAATTGAATTTCTTCCTTTAATGTGGAGGCGTAAACTACTCCGTTTAAAACAGCAATTCCGCTTACTGCGATAAATCCGACTGCGGCAGGGATACTAAAGGGTAAGCCGCGTAACACTAAGCCCAAAATTCCACCTGCGGTTGCCAAAGGAACTACTGCGAAGACTCCCAGCGCATAATACACACTATTGAAAGCTGCCATAAGCATGAAGAATATGATAGCTAATGCAACAGGGACAACAAGGATCAGCCTATTTTTTGCTCGGACGAAATTGTCGAACTGTCCTCCCCATTCGATTTCGTATCCGGGAGGAAGACTGTCTGCAATCGGTTGCACTTTTTCTTTGGCCTCATTGATATAACCGACTAAATCTCTTCCTCGGATATTCACTTCTACAAAGATCCTTCTTTTGAGAGCTTCTCTATAGATTGCTGCCGCAGAATCTAAAACTTCAATATCTGCAACCTGTCCGAGAGGGATCGTATTACCGGAAGCTGTCATGATCGGAATATTCGCAACTTCGGGTAAATCATCCGCTTCCAAATCTAGTCTTAATACAAGATCGTATCTTCTCATTCCTTCGAATATTTTTCCAGCCTTCGCGCCGACTCTCATCATCTCTACCGTTCTAAGAATTTCAGATGCGGAGACTCCATACCGAGCCATCCTATCATAGTTCGTATTGATCTGGAGCATAGGAAGGCCGAGAACTCTTTGAACACGTAGGTCGCCCGTTCCTTGCACTTTCTGCATGGTAGAGGCAATCTTATCTCCTATTGATTTGATCGTTTTTAGATCATCTCCATATATCTTTACGACCACATCTGCCTTGGAACCCGTAAGAAGAGAGTTTACCCTGTTCTCGATAGGCTGGGACATACTAAAATAAGTGGATGGAACTTCAGCGATCAGTTTGTTTTTGATCTTATCCATTAGTTCTTCCCTAGAGTCCGCATTTACCCATTCATCTTTGGGTTTTAATTTTACCATCACGGAGGTTTCTTCCGTTCCTAACGGTTCCGCCGCCGATTCTCCACGGCCAACACGAGAGACCACACTTGCAATTTCCGGAAATCCGGAGAGAACCTCTTCGATTTCGATGTTTAAATCTCTGGAATAATCTATTGCGGTAGAGGGGAGTCGTTTGGCATCAATCTCCAGTTCCCCCTCATCGATCCTGGGTAAAAATTCCGATCCGAGGAAGTTTCCGGATAAGAAGGAGAAAACGATGATTCCAACGGAAAAAAGTATGATCTGCTTTTTTCGGACCCATCCCCATTCCAAAAGTTTAATATAGTATTCTTCTATTTTTTCCCAGGCATGTGCCTTATGAATAAACGGACGTTTATAGGCATAGGCAAGACTTGCGGGGAAGATAGTAACTGAAAAGATTAACGCACTTGCAAGTGCCAAGGCGACTGTAATCGCCATGGGGCGAAACATTCTACCTTCCACTCCTTCTAATACCATAAGCGGAAGATAGACTAACATAATGATCGCTACCGAAAAAGCTGCAGCCTTTGCTACTCGTTTGCATCGATCCGAGATAATGTTTTCAGTCGCGATGCGAAGTTCTTCTTCGTTCATAGGCCGATCGAAATTTTTTCTTCCCAGATAAAAGCCCGCGAGCACCGATTCGAGCATTACAATGGAACCGTCCACAAGTAGACCGAAATCGAGAGCGCCTAAAGACATCAGGTTTCCTACGACTCCCAATTGCCGCATAAATATAACTGCAACTAACATGGAAACTGGGATTGCCGCAGCGACTAAAGCACCTCCCTTTGCAGTACCTAAGGTTAGGACTAATGCAAGAAATACAAGGACTGCTCCTTCGCTCAAATTCATGAAAACCGTTTTTAATGCTCTATTGATAAATTCGGAACGGTCGTAAAAAGGTTCCAGTTTCATTCCTTTTGGAAGAGTAGGTTTGACCTCATTTACTTTTTCGCGGACTCGATCGACTACATCTCTGGAATTTTGTCCTAGAAGCATTATCACCGTAGCAGCAACTACTTCCTTTCCTTTTTGGGTTGCAATACCGAAGCGAAGCGCGGGCCCTTCTTCCACTTTAGCGATTTGACCTAATAGAAGAGGAATACCGTCTGCGGAAGTTCTGACTGCGACACGTCTTAATTCTTCTATGCCTCCAAATTGTCCTTCGCCTCGAATTACTAATTGTTCTTCTCCCTTTTGGACGTATCCTCCTCCGGTATTGAAGTTGGCGGCTTTAATATCGTCCAAGATCTCAGTCACAGTAAGATTATGAGCCGCTAATCTTTTGGGATCGATAAGCACTTGGTATTGTTTTAAGGTCCCACCTAACGTATTTACTTCGATTACGCCTGGAACAGATTTCAGTTTTCTGGATAAGTCCCAATCTATATAACTTCTAAGTTCCGTTGGAGAATGTTGGTCTGAGGAAAGAGTAAACTCATAGATATCCCCTAAGGCGGTAGCCACTGGAGCTAATTCGGGAGAACCGTATTCCGGTGGAATTTGACCACCTACTATTTTTAGGCGTTCATTTACAAGTTGTCTTGCAAACCATATATCCGTCCCGTCTTCGAAGATCACGGAAACGGAACTAACTCCTGCGCGGGAAATGGAGCGGATCTCTTTTGCTCCCGGAATTCCATTTAATTCTAATTCTATCGGGTAGGTAATGAACTGTTCTACCTCGAACGGGGTCAAACCGGGCGAAGAAGTAACCGCGGTGACTTGAACGTTCGTTACGTCCGGAACCGCATCTATAGGAAGTTTAAAAGCATTAAAAAGACCGATAATACAAAATACGGCGCCGATGATTAGGACTGTACCTTTTTTGCGAATCGATAATTCCACGAGCTTTTCTATCATAGAGTGTCCTTATTGCTTTTCCTTAAGAAAAACAAAATATGCAAAGTTTGTATTTTTGGCTTTTAATTTTTATGAAAAAATTTCTCAAATGGGCCGGAGATGATTCATTACATTTTGAAGAAATGTATTCGAATTCGAAAAGGATTTTTCGTCTTTTCATTGATCCCATCTGAAATATTACAAGAGTATACGATTATGAATGCAAAGTTTTTGTTTAATCTTCTTTTTTTCTTCGCATTCTTTTCATGTAAAGGAATAGGCGACTTCCAGCAGGCACCCAATTCTCTTGCATTGGACCATATTCGTTGCGATCAGATCTTAAATGAAATAACAATCAAAAACAGGGATTCTGATCCTGTAATATTATTAAATACGGCTTTGCCTTCCATCGAAAGAAATCATTCAGAAGCAAAGTTAGGATATTTTTTCGGTTCCGCAAAGAATTCCAAAACTTCTGAAGAGCAAACAAAAAATCTCGCTAAAACGATTTCTCTTATATTGCCAGGACAATCTCATAAACTTAAAATCGGCGAGGACTTTGAAAATATAAATTCTATCGATACGTTTCGCGTTTCAATCGGATATAGTAAAATGGAGAAGGGAAAATTTAGCCAGACTGGTTTAAAAATCTCTCCCGATCTCGCACAACTGCAATCTATCCAGGATTTCGAAATAGACTGCCGAGATATTTCCAAATTATAATTTCTAAAAATACGAAACATATCCTTGTTGTCGTATTATGTTGTACCTCATCTTCAAATACGCAGTCACTTCTGGCCTAGTTGTTCTGATTTCAGAAATTGCAAAAAGAAGCGACAAGATTGGAGGACTGATTGCCTCCTTACCGATTGTAACCATCTTAACTTTGCTTTGGCTGCAGTTTGAAAAAGCTGAACAGGAAAAGATCTCAAATCATGCGTACTATACTTTTTGGTTTGTTCTTCCCACTCTTCCTATGTTCTTGGTCTTTCCGAAATTATATGCGAGTTTTGGGTTTTGGTCCGCAATAGGTTTATGTATCCTTTTAACAGTGGCCTTGTTTTTTTCATTTAACCTTATCTTAGAGAGATTTGGAATCAAACTCTTATGACCAAAGGAATGTATTTAAGCAGGACTGGTTTTTTTGTCTTCCTACCTTTTTTTGCTTGAAATGAAGAAACTGAGTAGTCCCAGTGTAATGAGATAACCATGAATCTGCGGCTTATACAGACTGGAATACTTCGCTTTTTCATTATTCTGTTCGTCTGCAATTTCGTTATCCAGAAAGTGATCGATAACGAAGCGGTTTGCGGAGCAGTGGGTGAAAGCGAGGATCATTGTCCTTACGCGATTCACACACCAGATCATGACGACGATATGGACAATCATATCTGTATCAATTGCCCTTGTAATTTAACTCTATTCGTATCTTGGGATCTCTATATGACTAGGATCTACGGAATCCTTTCCGTATCCTTCTATCAGATCCAAGAACCTGTAATCCTCACTTACGAAGATCCTATCCGTTTATTCCGCCCACCTAAAATTTCCTCCATCGCTTAATACCCGCGATCTTGAAGGAACCTTATAATATTTAATCCGGTTCCTTCATGGAGGAATCATGCGCGCATTTATGCTCGGGCTTTCCTGTGTCTTCATGACGGAAGCCCTATATTCCCAGGCCGGGGGAAATTCCGGTCCGTCGAGTTGTGTCGGTATTATGGATCTGCAACGCATCACCGTATGCGTATTGGATTCTAATCCGGAATACAAGATTGAACAATTAAAACTAAAAGAAATTGCCGGTAGAAAGAAAGTAGCGTCTTATCTTTTCCCTTCCAACCCGGTGGTCGGAGGTTATCTTGCTCATCGTAAGGGAACTACTTCCGAGGGAGGGATCTTAGGAAGTGGTCCTGCGCCGACTGCGGGTAATCAACAGATTATCGTAACTCAGGAAATATTCGTTGGAGGCAAGAGAGCAAAGGCTCTTGAAGTTGCGGACGAAGAATATAAAGTCCAAGCAGGAAGATTGGAGATCGCTAGAAGGAATATACTTTCAAGAATTCTTTCTTCCGTTCTTAGATACAGCGGTTTCAAAAGAGAATACGAGGAAACAAAAACTCTCTATGAACTTGCAAAGGACTTAAGAATACTTTCTTCCGCAAGAGCAAAGGAGGGAGTTGCTCCTTCTATGGATGTGGACGTAGCAAAGGCGGAAGAACTTCGTCTTTGGAGAGTGCTACAGCAAGCTGGGAGAAAATCGGATACTGCTAAAGGGGAACTTCTCGTCTTGATGGGTGCTTCTCCGGAGGAAAAAATAGAATTTGATATTACGGATTTGGAATTAAAGGAACTCCCAAAAGACGTTTCCAGTTTGGTAAAGATCGCAATGACGAATCGGCCGGAAGTGGAAGTATCGGAGAACGAGATCTTACTCGCTACCAGAAAATTAGAGCAAGTCAAACTCCAAAAAATTCCAAATCTTACTATAGGTGGCTTCGTACAAAACGACGGCTTCAATGAAAGAGTAGTAGGTGCTCAGGTAAGTCTCCCTGTTACCTTATGGAGAACATACGAAGGGGAAATCCAAAGTTCAGTAGCTATACATGAACAAGCTCAGGAAAATGCAAAAGTTACGGAACGTTTGATTCGCACCGAGATTGTATCTTCCGTTTCAAATTATTTGGCTCTTCATTCTGAAATTGAGCAGTACGATCCGAGTTATATCAAGGACTTGGATAAGGATCTAGATCTCTTAAAAGAAGCAATCCGTTTCGGAAGAATGAAAGTTGCGGATGCTCTCAATTCTCAGAGAATATTAGCCAACGCGAAATTGAATTTCATCCTTTCTAAGACGGAATTCTCACTCGCGCAGATAGAGCTTGTTCGATCTCTCGGATTGTCTTTCGAGGATCATTTAAAGGAAATCAAACAGTGAAACGATCCATTTTTATCATTATTATTTTGGTATCCTTGATTGGAGGGTCGATTTGGGTTTATAAGAAATTCTTTAAGTCAAAATCCAATCGTACAGTCTTGGAAACTGTTAGTTCTACGGAATTCGAACCGATCCAAGTAGAGAAGGAGCAAAGAGATTTGTTTCAACTCGAATCGATCCGTATCGAAAAGAAAAATTTCAGACGTACAATTCCTTTGATCGGGGAAGTAGCCGCAGTTCCGGACCAAGTGGTGGAAGTTCCATCCAGAGTTTCGGGAAGGCTTGTAAGCATCAAATTCGTAGAAGGTTCTAAAGTTGAGAAGGGGCAACTTCTTGCGGTCCTGGATTCTCCGGAGCTAGCAAGGCTTAGATCCTCTTTTCATTCTTCCAAGACGAAACATTCCGCAGCTCTTCTGAACTTGGAGAGAATTCGGAATTTAGTCTCTATGAAGCTAGCTGCCAAGCAGGAAGAGATTGATGCGGAAGCGGTATTGAAAGTGAATGCTGCGGATTTGAAAGCGGCGGAAGAAAATCTAAGAGCCAACGGTCTAGAACCGAACGAAGAAACGAGCGGGAAATACTATATCTATTCTCCGATGAGTGGGATCGTTTTAAATCGGAACGCGCTACCCGGTTCCATTGTGACGGGGACCCAAAACCTGGCAACCGTTGGAAACATTTCCAGACTTTGGTTTATGGCTAAAATTTTCGAAGGAGATCTCTCTAAAATTTCGGAAGGAAGCAAGGCCGATGTGATCTTGAATTCTTATCCGGATCTTGTTTTTGCGGGAGTTCTGGAACATATCGGAGAGCAGGTGGATTTGGATTCCAGAACGATCCATGCTAGATTTTCTTTTTCTAATATAGGGAGAAAGGCAAAGATCGGATTGTTCGGAACGGTGAAGGTAGTCACAAATACCGGCCTTGGGATCCTCGTCCCACAGGAATCCGTTTTCAAGATCCAAAACGACGATTTTGTTTTTGTGAAACTTTCTGCCGATTCGTTTGTACCTAAAAAGGTGATCTTAGGAAGTTCGGAAGAAACGAATATAGAAGTTAAGGAAGGACTAAGCGAAGGAGAAGATATAGTCACGAAAGGAGTTTTCGAACTTAAATCCTTATTCTTGAAGTCTTCCTTCGGAGAGGAGGAATAATGGAGTTTCTTACTTCTATCGTTCGTTGGAGCCTTCATAACCGGATCTATGTTTTGGGTTTTTCCGCCTTACTACTTTTAGTCGGGATAGACTCCGCAAGAAAGCTTAAGATAGATGCGGTGCCTGATATCACGAATGTGCAGGTGGATATTATCACTACCGCTCCGGCACTTTCCACTTTAGAGATAGAACAATACGTTACTTATCCGGTGGAAAGAGCCGTTTCCGGAATTCCGAAAGTGGACGAGGTGAGAGCGATTTCCCGTTATGGATTTTCCATTGTCACAGTCGTTTTTAAAGAAGGCGCGGACTTATATCTAAGTAGGCAACTCGTTAGCGAAAAGCTTGTGGATGTTTCCAACCAAATCCCGCCCAATTACGGAAGACCGCAGATCGGACCGATCTCCACAGGGTTAGGAGAAGTTTACCAATTTGTTTTGAAAAGTAAGACTCATTCCCTGATCGAACTTACCACATATCTGAACTGGTTTATCAATCCTATCTTGAAGACAGTTCCGGGAGTGGTGGAGGTAAATACTTTCGGAGGGAGGGTGAAACAATATAGGATTGTCGCGGATATTCCAAAGCTTGCGTCTCTCGGGCTCGGAGTAAAAGATATTGCGGACGCAGTCCTTGTAAACAATGCCTCTGCGGGAGGAGGTTATATAGAGAAGGATAAGGAACATGTAGTGATCGGAACGGAAGGCCTTTTAAAGAACACTGCGGATTTTTCCAAGATCTCTATTGGTAGGACCTCCGACGGATTTCCGATCTATCTATCCACTGTTGCCAAGCTGGAGGAAGGGTATCTTCTCCGCAAAGGTGGGGCAACTTCCGACGGGAAAGGAGAAGTGGTAGGATCTATGGCTCTTATGCTTGTAAACGAAAATGCACTTCAGGTAACCGAGAATGTGCGTAACAAGCTAGAAGAGATTAAGAAAATATTACCTGCCGGAATGGAGATAGAACCCTTCTATGATCGTTCCCTCATGGTAAAGAGTACGATTAACACTGTCCTTTGGAACTTGGGAGAAGGTGCGATCCTTGTGATGATCATACTTCTTTTAATGATCGGAGATCTTAGATCCGGTCTTGTAATCGCATTAACTATTCCTTTTGCAATGTTCTTCGCTCTTTCTATCATGAAGTTTCGGGATCAAACCGCGAATTTAATGTCTTTAGGAGCGATCGACTTCGGACTTATCGTGGATGGGGCTGTGATTTTGGTGGAGAACTCTTTTAGAAGATTATCCGAAGTAGCAAAACAGAAAGGGAGAAGATTAAACCAGGAAGAACGACTTGATATCATCATGAGCGCTACCATGGAAGTGAGAAAAGCCACGATCTATGGAGAGATTATCATAGGGATCGTGTATCTTCCGATTCTTACCTTGTCAGGAACGGAAGGAAAGATGTTCATTCCGATGGCGCTTACCGTTTTATTTGCGATGATCGGCGCGTTTATCTTAACCTTAACATTGATCCCAGTCTTAGCCTCTTACTTTATAGACCCCAAAAGTAATAGGCAGGAAGAAACACCTTTCTTTAGAAGGATCAGCGCTTGGTATTCCCCTTTCCTAAAAAAATGTATGGAGAATTCGAGAAGAGTCGCTTATTCTGTGTTAGGTGTTTTTTCCCTTTCCATCCTTGGATTCGTGTTCATCGGTGCGGAATTTATGCCTACCTTGGACGAAGGTTCCATTCTTCTGGAAATTTCCCGTCTGCCTTCCAGCTCCTTGAAACAATCTTTGGATACTACTCTAAAGATAGAAAAAATCCTTTTAGAGAAATTTCCGGAGATCTCAAGCATCGTTTCTAAAACAGGATCTCCGGAACTTGCTAACGAACCGATGGGGATCGATAAATCGGATGTATTCTTGGAATTGAAGCCGCAAAGCGAGTGGAGATTTTCCAAACTAGAATTGGAAGAGGAAATTTCAAAAGTGGTCTCTAAGGCAGTGCCTGAAGTCGCAGTAGGAGTTTCTCAACCGATCCAAATGAGAACAAACGAGATGATGCAGGGAATTCGGGCCGATGTAGGGATCAAAATTTTCGGAGAGGACCTGAAAACCTTAAAGTCATTCGCTGAAAAAATCGCAGCTCATTCTAAAAACATAGAAGGAGTCGCAGATTTAAGGATAGAGCAACTTACCGGATTAGGTTATTTAAAGATTCGGCCAAAAAGAGAAGCAATGGCCAGATACGGATTCGAGATGGAAAACCTGAATCAGATTGCTGAATCTTTATCCGCAGGTCATAAAGTGGGTGTAGTTTTTGAAGGACCGAAACGTTTCGATGTAGCCGTTGTGTCCGATTGGAATTTCGAAAAGGACCTGATCAGTCTCAAAACCTTACCGGTCGGGATCGGTGGTAGGATCGTGACTCTCGGAGAACTCGCAGACATATCCATAGAAGACGGACCCGTTCAAATCAATCACGAAGACCAGAACAGATACGCACTCGTTCAATTCAATGTGAGAGGAAGCGATATGCTAAGCACAGTGAATCGAGTGGAGAAAAAAGTTCTATCAAAGATTATTTTCCCTCCAGGTTACAGATACGAACTCGGTGGGGATTTTGAAAAATACCAGTCAGCCCGGAACACGTTGCTTGTAGTTGTTCCAGTGACATTGGTTGCAATTTTCATAATCTTATTCACTGCGTTTAAAGAGATATATCCGACCTTGATCATTTTCTTGAATGTTCCGTTTGCAGTGACCGGCGGAGTATTTTCGCTTTTATTAAGAGGAATGCCTTTCAGTATTTCCGCAGGGATCGGATTTATCGCCTTATTCGGGGTTGCGATCTTGAACGGACTTGTACTAGTTTCTTTCGCGAAAGAGGCGGAGCATGCGGGAGAAGAACCGGAACAGGCGATCGCCAAGGCGGCAGAGCATAGACTTCGACCTGTATTAACCACAGCGTTATTAGCATCGATCGGATTTTTACCGATGGCATTGTCCACATCGCCGGGTTCCGAAGTGCAAAGACCTTTGGCGACAGTCGTTATCGGTGGACTGATCAGCGCAAGCGCTCTTACCCTCATCATGATACCGGTAGTATATGCGAAATTTGCGAGAAGGATTCGAAAATAAAATGTGTAAATTAAAACTCTTTAATAAGATTCGAGGAAATAAAATGAAAAATATACTGTATATATTATCCATTCTACTCATCGGTGCGGATACTTTCGCTCATGGTATGTCGGATGCGGATAAACAAAAAATATTGGATGCAGGGTCCTGGCAATACTTCGAGCTTGGGGCCTCTCATATGTTGACCGGATACGATCATTTGCTTTTCTTATTCGGAGTGATCTTCTTTCTTACTAAGTTCAAAGACGTATTCAAGTTTATCACTGCTTTTACCGTAGGACATTCGATCACTTTGATCTTCGCCACATTATACGGTATTCAAGCCAATTACTTTCTAATAGACGCTTTTATTGCACTCACCGTAGTGTATAAGGGCTTCGATAATTTGGATGGATTTAAGAAATATCTGAATACCGAATCGCCGAACCTATTGTGGATGGTTTTTGCGTTTGGTCTAATTCACGGATTCGGTCTTTCTACACGTTTGCAACAGTTACCTTTGCAGGAAGAAGGTCTTGTTTGGAATATTCTTGCGTTTAATGTAGGAGTGGAAGCAGGGCAGATATTTGCTCTTGGATTGATGATCCTTCTCTTATCCGGTTGGAGAAAAACACAATCCTTCCAAAGCTTCAGTAAATTGGCAAATTCCGGTCTCTTATTCGTCGGTGCATTACTATTTATTATGCAATTGCATGGTTACTCGCATTCCGCATATCCGGATGATTTCCCTTTGAATCGGGACGATCATCATCATGTTCATGAGGAAATGCAGGCAGAATCAAAACCTTCCGCCCTGGAAGGATACAAGAAGAAGATACTGTTAAACGAAAATGCTCACACCCATGGTGATGGAACGACACATACTCATTAAAAGAATCAAAATAATTAATAAAGGAAAAACTATGAAAAACAAATTTTTAAACACTGCACTCGCATTTTCGATTATCGGACTGCTGGTTGGTGCAAACGTATATGCTCACGGTGACCATAAACATGAAGAAGCGGGAAAACTCGGAAAAAAAGAGGCAATCTCTGCTGCTGCGAAAGGTGTCGCTTCCATTATCTCCAAGAAAGAAAAAATAGAAGGAGTCGAGCTGGATGCGACATGGAACGATAAAGCCGTAACCTCTAGAGCAATCAAAAAAGAAGGAAGTGGTTACTATATTATTAGATTCACGAATCAGAAATTGAATAAGAATCTTTTTATTCTACTATCTGACGATGGTGAGGTATTCGATGCTAATTTTTCGGGTGTGTTTAAAGATCTGAAAGAGTAGGAGTTAGTCTTATCTTTAGAAAACATTGGTACCCGATATTGTAGATCCGCTAAACGGGTGCCAATGTAGACAAATCGAAAAATATGATTTACCATTCTAAGTAATCACTCCCATCAATGTAAGGCTTTGTATAGAAATTCGCTGTAGTGACGGGGTAAGCGGAATTAATTCGAATTTCCGTTGAAGATGGTGGAATACTGGCCGTAGGTGAAGTTTCTATCGAAGGCGATAAACTGAATGAAGCCTTGTTAACGAAAGCAATAGAGAAGTGGTTTACTGGGATTCCTGATGATAAATGGCATGATGTGATTAAGAGGGTATATCCGGGGGTAATGACTCTTTATTGAGGGTGTAGCGTTGGAATATATTTATTAATTTCCTTATTACATTCTTCGAGTCTTTTATGGTATTCTACGCATTCTGAAAGAAAGAGCATTGAATTGAAGCCTGCCTTTCCCTTTTGCTCCGAAGTTGAGGATGGATCAGAATAAATTAACAACTCACCAGTGGCGAAATTACAACTATCATTACTCACTAAGCTTGCAGTATTGTTGAGTCTGTATCGGCAGGCAGTTCTTTCATTCGTAGGAACTGCAAAGCAGTTGGTCCCTAAAAGTATAATAGTAAAGATTATTATTGAGGGAAAAGGAAATGGTTTCATTCTGGCTCTTTAATTTTTTTCAAGTTTCACTATAATATTTCTTTAATAATTAAATTCCGATTATATCCCCAAAATCCAAATAAAGGTATAGGTAAGCCGATCTTAAATGTTGTATAAGCAGGAAAGGTAAGAATAGCGAAAGTTAATAGAAAAGAAAATTCGTCGCTTTGTAAATCTTCTATTGAGAAGTTAAAAGAATTTCCTGAAAGAACCAGGTCACGGCAAATTAATTTTGAAAATTCCTTTTGAATGCAAGGTCCACCAAATTTTCCTCCAAATTCTTTATGGTCCTCCGAGTCAAACACAATAGAAGCTTCTCCTTCGACTGCATATTGGAAAAATTGATTATTTCTATTTGATATAATAATTTCTCCCTTGTATATCCCATTTTCTAGTTCCACGTTTGCTAGCTGTTTTCTAAGTGTATCGGAAAGGTTGAAGTCTATAATTCCATTTAGATGTAGAACAGTTGCCTTGCCGAATTTATCTAATTTCTTTAATTTTACTCTACCAGAATAATACCCATTTATACGTAACGCTTCGAAATTAATAATTGATGTCGATGGATTTGAGCCATTAGATTCGGTTTTTATTGTTCCGTATCTATTGACACAATTTACTATTAAAAATATGAGAAATAGGGAGGAGTATTTCATTCTAACTCTTTCTGAAGAATAATACCGATAGAAATAAATTAATCAAAAGTGAGATTCCTAATAAAGATAGAATCCATATTTGCGGAATATTAAAGAAATCTGTCTTTTTATCGGGGCCTACGGTTATCTGCTCTAACTCATTAATCCTTGATTTCAATTTGTCTTTAAGTTGATTAGTTAATTCTATAATTTCTGGATCAGCTAAAACTATTAAGGTATTTTTTGTCTGAGATTCAATAGATAACTTACCGACTTTTGGCGGCGTTTCGACTTTAACTTGATCTACTAACTTTTTTCCTTTTAACTCTTCATAACGAGAACGTAATAAGGGATGGCTCGGCCAAGCATCGAATGCCTTTGAAAAATAAGGAAAGGAACTTTTATACTGCTTTCTTTGGTAGAGGCTTTCCCCTATTCCAATCCAGATTTCAGTCTGAAAAAGACCTAAAGTTACATCGGTCGGATTATTTTCTAATAAAGGTTTTAAAATTTCTTCTGCTTCTTGGTATTTTCCAAAGTTGATTAAGCTTCTAATTTGCGATTGAACGCTGTCTTCTTCAGAAGATATTCCAGATACAAAAGAAAATAGAATATAGAATAAAAGACTGAAGGCAATTTTGAACGTAAATCTCATCTTAATATTACCGCCTTGTGACCATAGCGTGCTCGTGGCATTCTTTGGGTGGAGAGAGTCCAAGGACCAGCAGTCGGATTTGATAATCCGATTGAATAAACAAAATCAGTTGGAACATTGATAGATGAAGCTCCACCGAAAACGTAAGCTTGATTTAGATCATAAGAAATTTCCATTGCAGGAAAGTACAATGCTTGTAAAAGTGATGGTCCTGTAGCATAAGCATTAGTTGTAGTTGATATTGCGTAAACTTCATAGTTTGATACCGGAGTTACACTAGTAGCTGGTTGAAAAAAATTAGATCCACTCGATCCCCCTGCGATCAAAACGTATTTTGAAGCTCCTGGACTAGGATCCCCAGTCTGTGGACGGTAACAAGCGATTGCAGCACCGTGTCTTGCTGTAATTAAGGATGATTCTGTTATGGCTGAAGTAGCATTTAAAGAAGGGATATAGCTATCTGATGTTGCCGATGCGGAGCCATCATTGTATTGTCTACCTCCGGTAAAATAAAAGGTTCCATCAAATACACAGCCCGACATATCAATTTTCGGAAATATAGAGGTTTGGGAAGTGAAAGGACTCGCCCAAGTACCGGTTAAACCTATTTCCGGGTAAAAGCGATAAACCGTATTCAAAAGAGTTCCAGATGTAGTATTTAGGGAAGTGCTTCCTGCGATTGCGTAGATTTCATCTCCTGAGCTTCCGCCGACGGCTCCATGTAAAGTAGAAGGCATCGGAGCAAGAGTCGTCCAGGTCTTTGTAAACGGATCGAAAGCTTCTACTTCATTCGTTACAGTCCAGCTTCCTCCTGAAGCCCGCTTTGCTCCACCCATCACGAAAATTTTTCCCTTATGATAGATGGTAAGAGCAAAACTTCGAGGCGTAGGAATGGAAGTAAATGCAGGATACCATTTTGACTCTACTGGATCGAATAAATCAATCTCAGCGATTGGATACCCATTTCCGTCCACACCACCGACTAAGTAAATTCCTCTGGAAACTATTGGTTGGTCACTAACCCAAGTAGTAAAAGGGATTCGAGTAGGATTTGAGTTAGATATTTTTCCACATCCAAAAACCAAAGTATAATTTGAATCCGGAGTTAGATCTTGTATTGGAAGATAATGTGCCTTCGCTTGTGATAAACTCATACTGATTTGTGATTCAGAAGATCCTATCGCATATGCGTATGCATCTGACTCAGCAGAGCATTTCAAGTTCACGGTAATTTTAGTAGAGCCTGGTTGTATCCAAAATGAATCAACTTTTAAATCGTTATTATCTTCTCCCCATGCGAAAGGGGAATCACAACCAAATGTAGTAACGAGTAAGATGAAAAGATAGAATCGAATACCTTTGCAAAAAAACGAACTGCTATAATTAAAAATTTTGGTAGGTATGGTTCTCATAGTCTCGCTCCAAAAGAAAATTCCAAACCCGCCGTACAAAATGGAGAAGTGGCATCTGCGAAGCATAAAACCTTCCCTCCAATTCTGAGAAAGCTTGTATCCCATTTCCAACCTTGGTAACCGATTTCTAAATGAGCACCAGGAACTATTCCGGACTGTGTTTCACCCCCGGATTTAGATTGAACCGCCGCAGGTCCTAGTCCGATAGATAGGTAAAAGTTTCTTTCTTCGGAAAATCCGAATCCTCTAAACAGATAAATCTCCGGCATCAGTACGGAATATCTTGTATTTGTTCCGCCCGTTGATCCAAGTGCATCAACTCTGATACCAAGTTGATTTCTTTCTCCTAATTTAAAGTAAGCTGGTTCGATAAACAAAGAGCCGGATAACCATAGAGGAGCAGAATTTGAGATAGATCCGATTCCGCCGTAAGTAGAAAGAGATCCTCCCCATTTAGTTTCAGGCTGGGTCATTTTCTCGCTTAAAAATTCTAAAGGAAGTTTTGCATCTTGGTCCTGGGGAATTTTTGAATTCTTAATCCGAGACTTATCTATATCCAAATAGCCTAAATCGGTTTTAACCGTATAAGAAGTTTCTTTTTCTTCGGCTAAAACTCCACGTATAGATGTACTATCTTTCAGGATGAAATGTGAGGTTCGATAAGAAGTATGAGGTCCTTTTCGGCTGGCATCTACTTTCAAAATTTCGGATCTGGGAATCACATAGACCCTGTTTTTCCAAGAAACAGTGACGGCTCGTTCATCTTCGGAAATTAAATCTAGAATGAACCCGTCTCCGTTCGAAAGAAGTAAATCAGCCGCTAAAATAGGAGATGATAGACAAAGGGTAATACCAACTAATAGAAGTCGCCAAGGGATTAATCGAGTATTCAAGTTGCGAACAATATTCTTAAATTTGTTATGCTTACTAATTATCGTTCGTATCATGCCGGTGTCTTATCGGAAGATACGCCAGCACATCTTGCCCGGTTCGTCCAAACCAGTCGGAGAAATTTCATTTTGAGCATGGTTGATTCCTATCAAATAGTTTATTTCTTTTAGTTTATGGGATTCCGAATGAATCTATCTGGATCCAATGGGTTTCTTCTAATGTACAATCGTCTTTTAAGAAGATACTACGATCCGGTATTTCCGCCGATGTCCCGCAGATGGCGGCTTGTTTAACCGCTTCTCCTTTTGCGACTGCGTACAAACTGCCTTTGGTCCGTATCGCATTTACACATGTATCGACCGAGTCTTTTGTGTAAGACTTTCCGGAATCGAGAGAGATCAGAGAATCAAAGATTGCCTGGGAGAGATAGATATTTTCCGTAGTGGCCGAGCTGGAGCCCGAACCATCGGTAGAACTATAGATTTGGTCGACCGTGATTGTAAAATTATAAGTCTGCCCTGATGTTCCTTCACATTTTAGGTAAGAGTAATATGTATTTCCACCTAGACCTGCATTAAACCCTATATTTATCGAACCGGCGAATCCAGATGATGGAAAGGTAGAGCCAGGATCGGAAGTATGAGTCGCAGTATTATTTGAACTTTGGTCATTAGTGGTGCTAAAAATCGTACAAGTTGCATCACCAGAGTCATAATTTATACTGATTCCTTTTTTAACGGAAGTATTGAGAAAGGAAAAAAGATCAATATCTCCGTTGCTGGAGATTTGACCGGTCAAAGAAAAAGTATAGCCTACACCTCCACTCAGATTGATGGAGTAGGCACTTGCAAAAGTTTCGTTCGGTTCCGGATCATTTGCGGAACCGGAACTAGATCCACCGCCGCTTCCTCCGCAGGTCCCGGAGGCAGTTGAATTCGAGAGGACAAGTATATTAGAAAGATTTACTGCACTTGAGATTGCGGAATCGATCTGTCTTTTTGCTTCCGATCCTTTTACGGATCCGGTACCTGGAATATTTAGGTACTGGCAATGGAATAGGGAAAGAAGTAAGAAACCGAAAAGATTGAATTTCTGTTCCGCTAACGTGTTTTTAGACCTAAGTTTAAAGTGTTTCTTTTTTTCAATTGACACAAATTTAAAGTCGGACCTGAGTTATGTGTGTCAATGGAAAACCTTTCGGTCTCATTGATTTTTTTTGGGAGAAAGATGTGAAAAATTTGAATAATTTGGAACTAAATCGAATTTATAAGTTCTTCCATTTTCTCTTCGTTTATAAGAAATCAGGGAAGTTCGCAATTTTATTGCTCATATTTTTACAGTTCTCTTTTGAACCATTAAGTTGGATACAATCGTTTTTTTCCTCCTCAAATGCAGATCCGATCTCTCAACCGTTCCCTGCTATCCAGGTGGATCCCTCCGGAAAAGGAAATGCAAGTGTTTCTATCGAATTGCCTCCTGGTGCAGGGGGGATTGTCCCGAATCTTTCTATAGTTCATACTACGGACGCAAGCAGGGGTATCGTAGGTGAGGCTTGGGATTTAACTGGATGGGATTGGATCCAGAGGGATCCGGGAGATAAAATTACTTTTTCTTCTTCCGATCCTTTTATCAGTTCCCTCGGAGGGAGTCTCGTTTCTAGCGGCAGCGGAACATTTAGGACCTATAATGAATCCTTTATGTTATATACTTCCACAGGAGACTGTTCTACCTCCTGTACCTGGACAGCAGTAGATCAAAGCGGACTGAAATATACATTCGGTGGAAATACGAGTTCGGTTCTTCTTACTGGGACTGTCCCGAGATTTTGGGCTTTGAGTAAAGTGGAAGATCAATGGGAGAATTCCTATGAGATCCAGTACCAGACAACGAATGGAGTCTTGTATCCCTGGAAGTATACTTATGGAAACCGGGAGGTGGAATTTGTTTATACTTCTCGTTCCGGGAACATGGGATCCGTGTTTTCTTCGGGCGGGCAAGAGACTTGGAACCAAGTGATCAGTAAGATCCAGATCCGGACGGGTGGGAATCTAATTCGAGAATACCGTTTTAATTACGAGAACGGAGCATACGGCCGATCCAGGCTCAGTTCGTTAGAAAGGTCGGAGTATTCTTCCCAATGGGGAGACGAGGACTATTTACCTTTGTCTTTTAGTTATACGGATAGCTCCGCCAATTCTTCCTTTCAAAATTTAACAGATTATAATTTAGATTCGGTTACTCTAAAGGCGAATATTAGGATCCCTTTATACGATAAGGCACCATGTATCGAAGGGGCTTATTGGTGTTTTGTTGCGGGGCAAGCATGTCCCCCGATCGATTTAGGAGGGGCGGCCTGTATTGCAACTGTGAATGCGGCTATTATTAGTTGCAATGTCTACACATATACCTGGTTTGATCCATGCAATGGGGGGCAGGTGGTTTCCACATTTTTAGGAGGTTGGGCGGACTTAAATTCTGACGGTAAATTAGATATACAATACTTGTCAGGACATGTGGATTCGGGGATTTATCCTTCTTCCTATATTAAAAGGACCAGCGGGTTTAGTAACTACACTGGTTTGAAATTACCTGCTTTTCAATATAATATTCTTAATACAATGACCTTTGGGGACGGTAATGGGGATTTAAGAAACGATTTGTTCATCTCTTCTGGATCGTCTTTGTCTGGCTATATTTCGGATGGAAATTCCAATTCATTTAGCGTAACATATGCTAACGTCCCCATCTCCGCTCCTGCACCTGTCCCGATCACCGACTATCCGATCCAGTACCAGAAATCGTATAGCTTTGATTTGAATCGAGACGGCAGGTCGGATTATCTTTGGGTGGTGGATGGATCTACAATCAGTTATTCTTTGTCCTAAGGGACTAGTTTTGCAGATCCTGTGTCTGTTTCTTTGAGCGGAGCTACATCTTCTGACGGAACCTTTCTGGATTTAGAGGGGGACGGTATTCCCGAGTTTGTTTATTTTAGCGGATCGGATTTAGTGATCCAATCTTTCGATTCTACTTTAACGAGTTTTACACAAACGACTCAGACCTTACCAATTGTCGGACAAGACCCTGCTCCCTATGCAGCCACTCCTGTTTATGGTGGGCGTTGGTGGGGAGATTTGAATGGGGACGGATTGCCGGACCTTGTAGCATATAATAGCGATTTTCTTTATGTTTATCGGAACGAATATGGAAAACTGGCGACTTCTCCCCAGGCTGTGAACATAGGCACGATTAATCTTAATGTTCAATCCGGAAAAAATAAATTTTTCGGTATAGGTGATCTGAACGGGGATGGATTCGGGGATTTTGTTTGGGCGAATGGTTCCCGAGTGAATGTTTATTTTTCCAACGGAAATACTTTTTCTAGTTCTCCTTCTGCCGGGATCGATCTAACGGGAGAAGTTCAGCTAGTAGATGTCAACTCGGATAGAAAAATAGATCTATCCGTAATGAATATTGCAGATAACGCAGTCGTAGGAAATTTGAGAGTTTACTCGCTTGGTATTGGTCTTCCAGGAAATCTTTTGACCTCCGTTTCGGATAACCAATTCAAAAGTTCGGTCCTTACTTATTCTTGGAAAACGGATCTAAGCGGGGCCATTTCCACAAGTGCAGGTTCCTATCCGAATGTTCCGAATACGTATAACGAGGTGATCCTGACTCAAATTGCTAATAACCTAGGCAACGGGGTCTCAGAGACACTTTCCTACTCTTATACAAATTCAAGAATGAATTTAGGAACTCCCTTAAACCGGGTTTCCTACGGGTTTAGGACAATTACGGAAACTAATTCTAGGACTTTAGAAAAGACTGAAATAGATTATTTCCAAACAAATCGTTTATATGCTGGCCTGATGGAAGCCAGAAGAAGTTATATTGGTACTATATCCGGCACGAATACAATCTATTCTCTAGTAAAAAATGAAACTCAAGTTGCAGAAACAGGAACTTTTGCAGGAAGAAGTTATCCTCGTATCCAATCCTCTACTCGGAAGGAATATCTGGGAGGGGCCCTGGTCGCGGATGTGTCCACATCCTTGGGTTACGATTCTTGCGGAAATGTTTCCTCAGCCACGGAAATTAACGAAACGTATAGTACGGTGACGACAGGGACTTTTGTTTGTGATACGAATAGCTGGATATTAAATCGACAGACCGCTAAAACTGTAACTCGCAATGGTACAATTTTAGAGAAAACACAGATCGCTTATTCTGATTTTAAGCCTGTGTCTGAAACGGAATTTTCAGGAACGTCCGGGGCTAAGACATATACTTACGATTATGATGCCTACGGGAACCAAGTTCTTGTGACGGATTCGAGAGGGAATCAAACTACAATTGAGTATGATCCGGTTGTTCATACTTTCGCAATTTCCACAACCGACGGAAGCGGTCTTATTACATTAAAAGAATATGATACGGATCGCGGACTTTTAACCCAGGAGACAGCTCCAAACGGCGGTATTACTAAAAAATACTACGATGAATTCGGCCGACTGATCCAAACTGACTTTCCGGGAGAAGCTGATTGGAGTGAGAAATTATCTTATGGAATTACTTCCGGAGAACAAACTTCTTACGTAGAAAGGCGAATCAGAGACGATGAGAATGGAGAAGCAGTTACGATTGAAACTTATACTCCTCAAGGTTGGTTGGTAAAACGTTCTGCGACCACTCTTCAGGATAACTGGGCGACATCCACAAAGACCTATTCATCCCTCGGGAAAGTACTAACCGAATCTAACGAATATGTGGAAGGTATAATCTCTCCGGTATTTACCACATACGAATACGATGGCCCGGAAGGACAACTTTCAAAAATTAATTTTCCCGATGGAACTACCAAAAGTATAGTTTATTCTGGAAGAACTATTACAACTCAGATAAAGAGCGGATCTACAGTCTTATTGGAAGAGTCTCTTACTAAAGACGAATTAGATCAGGATCTTACGAAAACAAGTAACGGGCTAACGATCCAATATACGTATAATACAGGAGGTCGTCTTTGGAAAACGATTGATCCGCAAAACGGAACAACGACCCTGACCTACGATGCAGCCGGCAGAAAAGCAAGTATAACCGATCCGAATTCAGGAACAATTTCTTATGCGTATGACTCCGAAGGAAATTTGATCTCCCAAACGGACTCTCGCGGAAAAAGCATTCAAAAGTCCTATGACTCTTCAAACCGAATGATAATTTCGACTCCTTCTGACGGTAGTCCGGCTACAGTAATTACTTACGATGGATCTACTATTGGAAAAGGTAGACCTACTCAGATCCAAGACGCGGCTGGTATATTAAATTTAACGTATGATATTCGAGGTAATATCTCCCAAAAAGTTCGGATTATCGATGACCTGACTCTTGTTTTTAAATATGCGTATGATTCAATGGGGAGAGTAATTTCTGCGACTTATCCGGACGGAAGTATTACACATAATGTATATTCCAAAGGAAATCATCTCACCGGGATCCGAATGGATGTACCCGATAAAGGAAGCTATGACCATCCTGTTGTCTCTTACGATGGTCCGTTTCCAGGTGCATCTGGTTCTTTTCAATTTACCAGAACGACAGGTAATGGTGTAGTTTCCTATATCGGGTATGACCCAATTTATGATCGACCTACCGGTTATCAGACGAACCTTAAAAATGGTACAGTTTCACAACAGGTGGCTTTGGAATTTGATGCTAAAGGAAATATCAAAAAGATAAATGATCTCCAAAATGCCGCACGAAACCAAACTTACACCTATGATGAACAAAACCGCTTAGTCCAAGCCGTTGGTAAATATGGAACGGAAGCATATCAGTATACAGATAGCGGAAATCTTCTCAAAAAAGGAGATTATACTTATACATATGGAAATTCTTCCCATGTTCATGCGGTAACTTCAGTAAATAGTACAAATACAGGAACGATTAATTATTCGTATGATGCTGCGGGGAATATGATTTCCCGGAACGGAGAAAGTCTCATTTACGATGCTAACGGTAAACTGATTACACATACTCTCAATGGAGGGGATCAGTTGAGCATGCTATATGATTTCGCTGGAAATCGTATTAAAAAAAGCAGAAGTACTGATCTTTCGGTAATTTATTCTCCTGATCCTCTTTATGAAGTTCTACGTCGTCCTGGTTATGCTGATCAACACACTCTTTATCTTCGAGGTGTGAAGGGAGAGCTTGTTGCTCAATTCGCTAGAACAGATGCTACGCTCATTTCAGCAGCCACTACCGATAACCAACCGGGTATGGCAGACACAGCATTTTGGAAAGAATGGAATGGAAGAGCAAAATCTGGATTAATAAATTTCATTCTGGGGTATGTATATAATTCTCACGGCAAATTTTCTGATGGATTCTTAGCTTTCGCATGGGCTTCAATCATATTTTTAGGACTCGTATTAGCATTTTCTAAACAGAAAGAATCTCTATCGCCAGCATGGGTTAGAGTTTTATCCGCACCTTTGATCGTACTTTTTTCATTTTCTTTTAGCGTTGGATGTTTGGACGAACTTATGAATAACGGAGGATCTGGGACTGCTCCTTGGGATTTACTTCCACTAGCCGTAGCCGGAAATACACCATCCGTTGATTCACCTCCAGGTGATGGTGGAACAACAGATGGAGGTACTATTTCCGGAACTCCTGTTCCAGGAATGGTGTTTTTTCATCCGGATCATATGGGTTCTATAACGATGGCAACAAACGCAGAAGGAAACCCACTTTCTGGCGGGGATATGCCCGGTGCATCTCACATAAGTTATAAACCTTACGGTGAAATAGATCGTACAGATTCCTCCGGACCTGACGTTTTTAGATCTAAATATACAAGTCAGGTGGAAGATCGAGATTCTGGATTATATTATTATAATGCTAGATATTACGATCCAACGATCGCAAGATTTCTTCAAGCAGACACAGCTATCTATCCAAATAGGACACAAGGATTTAACCGCTACATGTATACGGAAGGAAATCCTGTGCGTTACGGAGATGCGAGCGGTAATAATATTTCAACTCCTTTAGCCTGGGCGATTGTAGGATATTATGCGGCTCCTCAGTTTGGTTTAACCCCGGAACAAGGATTCCTATTAGGTTATGGGTATGGTCGTGGACAAGTAAGACATAGAAGCGATTTACAACGATTTGGTAATGCTATAGGAGCAGGAATCAGTCGTGGATTTTTTGTGCATGATGAAAGATATCATTACGATGTTGCCAATCGAGTTTTTAGTGCCCGAAGAGTAGGTCGCTGGTGGCAGTCTTCGACTGGATCATGGGGAAGTAAGATAACGAATACCGCAAATTATAATTTTGCAAGGATCGTTGATGCCTATGCAAAAAGCGAAGATTGTAAAGACGAGCACGGTGAAGAATTTTGTACTGCTCTATTTTATCTAAATTGGGCTATTTATAATCGATTTGAGTCACATTATAATCGACTTTATAACCCATTTAATAGGGGAATTACATTTAATTTAAGCGAAATTTTTGGAAAAATATTTGAAGTTAGTAATACAAATTGTTCCTCTACGAAATCTTTAACAAGTGATTTCTTTTGGGGAAGGGAAACTGAATATGGCTCTCCATACGGGACACAAAATCCGGATGGTACACCGAATCGCGGTCCATCTGAAATTGAAGTTTTCGCTACTACATTTATTTTATATACAGCTTGTACGATTACGACGGAATAGTGGATAAATGAAGAAAATAATTATAATTCTTTTTCAAACATTGGTAACGATTTGCGTTGGTAATAACTGCCATTTACCTGGTACGTGTGTATCGAATCAGGCTGATATAAATTTGGCATGTTACTCCCTATTAGAGCCGGATGCTCAAAACTCTGATCTCTACAATGCTTCTCTGAATATGTGCTTATACCAGTTAACTAAAAAGGAGAAGTGTTATTGAGCATACACAGGTTGCAAAACTTCAATTCGATAAAGATTTTGCCTGGATTTTTTAGAGTTTTCTTGGGCCTGGTTTAGGGTCAGTATTTTAGTAGATATTGGAATTTATTTATATAAATCTTCAGGTGGATATCTTCCTTATGAGGAATTTTCAAACGAAGCAAAGATTATGGCTGTCCTAATATTTTATCAATATCACTTTGATCAAAATCCATTAGTGCAATATTTATTGTGGTGGTATGGTGTTCAACGTGGAATGATTTTACCCCCGGGGCAGTGTAACGTTGGCGGAACCGTATTCTATGATTGCGATTAGAAAATGAAAAATATTTTTTTCATAATAATATTCATTTTTGGAATACGATGCATTTCTCAAGACATTCTGGTAATTCCATCTGAATATGAGATAAAGAAGTCCGATCGGAAAGAAGGAACGATCAAATTTATTGTTATTAACAATTCTGGCATTAATTATGATAATTTAATATTGGAAAGAATTTGCATTGCGCCAACGGAAAAAGATCTTGAATCTTTGGACTGTGTGATCTCTGGATTTCAAAGGTTAAGAATAGAAACTTCGAAATCATCGAATCAGAAAATTTCGATTCCGGAAGGAGACTTTGTCGGTTTTATTCAGATTCGTGGGAGTGAGGATTTCGAAAATATATATTCCAGAATAGTTTTTGACTCAAGAGTTTCAGAAAATTCTAAATGCAGTCATACTGAAGTGGCAGAAGGCTTGAGTTTTTTAGATATAGAGAAATGTACTAAACTCAAAATTCGTAATGGTAAAACTACGGAAATTGAATTAGAAATAACGAGTAAATTTGAGTCGTTCTTTGGGGAGGCACTTTTTATTGGTATTATAAGTTTTGGATTAGCTTCCCCTCAAATGAACATTCGCCACACTAAAGTAAATCTCAAGAATTCAATTAATTGAGACTAAAGTGCTTTAACCTAACATCGGATGTGGTATGGAGTGACTCATGGTATTATACTGCCACCTGGTCAATGTAATGTTGGTGGAACTGTATTTACAGATTGCTAACAAGGGATTTATATTTCAATGAAGAAGTTTACTGTAGTCCTATTCATTTTTGGTTGTTCTGGAGCCGAGATAGCAATTGCTCCGAGTCTACCAAATGATGCCCGAGTAGGAACCCTTCGAATAGTAGCTGAAGATAAATCCGGACAAAAATACTTAAATTTAGAAATTCTTAAATTTTCACTTTCTAAGATTCCTTTAAAGTCGGACCAGGTGGAAAACGATACAGTTTCAAATCAGATAATACCAGTTGGTGTTAAAGGTATTTCAATACCTATGTTAGAAGGTAGTTATACTGGTAATTTACGAATTAGGGAAAATTCAGATGCATCTGATAGAGTTTCGATCAGAGCATTATTTAACGAGAATTCAACGATCGGATGTAAAATGAATTTTATAGACGACGGATGGTCCCTCTATGATGAGCTGAGCTGCGGAGCTGTGAAAATTATAGCAAACAAGGAAACAATTTTAAGAATAATTATTACGGACAGATATGATTCTAGGTTTGCTGGTAGTTTCTTTTTTGCACTATTTACCTTAGGTCTAATTTATCCTCCAGCAGAAATTAGGCATGTAGACGCCTCAATAATAAATCCCAAATAATTAACTGAACAAATTTTTAATGCTTACAAAATTGTCAGTGAATCTATAGTTTAAGATCAATTTCTTCTGGTTATCGTAAGTTATGAGAAAAATTCATACGACCAACGGAAAGCCTGCAATCGTTGATGATGAAGATTACTTATCTTTAAAATCGAGAAACTGGTATGTGAAGCAAAATGGAAATACAAAGTTGATATGTGGAACTACCTTGAAGAAAGGTAAAAGCCGAATGGTTCTTTTGCATCGAGAGATATTAGGTCTATCTGATGTTAAGAAAGTCGTCGTACATAAAAACGGAAATCCATTTGATAATAGGAAAAGAAATTTGATGGTTATCGATAGAGGAAAACAAACATATTCTAGAAAGAAGAACTCAAATGGAAAATCTTATAAGGGGACTACTTATAATAAGAAGAATAACACGTATGTAGCGACAATTAGCAAAGATGGAGTTAAATATAATTTAGGAAGCTTTGCAACCGCTGAAGAGTCTGCAAT
Organism: Leptospira neocaledonica; assembly: GCF_002812205.1. Lineage (NCBI taxonomy): Bacteria > Pseudomonadati > Spirochaetota > Leptospiria > Leptospirales > Leptospiraceae > Leptospira > Leptospira neocaledonica. Next base: position 70,837 of record NZ_NPEA01000004.1, on the reverse strand, counting down.
GGTATACGACAAGGCAGCATTGGAATTATTCGGTGGATTAGCCAAAACAAATAAAGCTCTGGGACTAATCAAATACAACAAGCTTCCTAATATTGAAATAATTTTCGCTCATTCTCGAAAACCCCGGTATCGAATTGATAGGATAGATAGAGTAAGAACTGAATTCCTTCGTAAAACTTTAAAGAAGCTATATGAAACGTATAACTACTCCCAATTAGAAAAACTTTTTGATTATGACCAGAATGAGCTATCAAAGTTTGTTAGAAAGAATACGAACTTTAGACCTTCTAATTTAGAATATCTCTACTCTAAGTTGAAGGGGCTAGAGATTCGTAAGATTTTGAAAGTTGCAGGAATTTTTCAGGTTCCTTAAGCGCGCATGATGAAATCTTTAATTTCTTTACTTATTCCTTTTTCATTCTTGTCATTTTATAATTGCGAGCCTTGTATAGGCTGTGGAGGTAGAGTGCTGTCTCCAGCGGAATGTGCCTTGCTTGCGATATCTGTTGAAAAAGCCTATACTGGAACGCCGGATGATGCAAAAGCTGCTGGAGTTTCTTATTATCTCGGTTGTGTGGCCCCAAAAGAGTAGGTTTTCCAAGAGATGTTCAAGGTCGGAGAATAGTTAATCCTTTAATTGAAAATTTATGAGATACTTAATTGTTGCTAAGTTACTCTTATCCAATTGTATTCTTGATCCAATCTGGAAAATTCGAGATGATCTAAGTGATAATAAGATTCCAAGAGACCAAGCCTTATCGGAATATTATAATGCGGTTCTAATAAAAGCAACTTCCTGCGATCCGAAATACACGAATGATATTTTGATAAAAGGATCTACAACTCTTTTCAGCAATGAATGTGGTGAGGGTTTAGTTCCTAATAGCAATTACAACGAATTGAGAGAACTTAGAAGCTGTAGAAATCGCTACGCTTACGTGGAATCAGGTCCCCTTAAAACTTGTCTTGCAGAAGTTTACTTATCAGATTGTGCTGGAGGAGCGATAACAAATGTCGTTGTTTATCCGAGCTTTCCTTCCTGTGCCTCATTGTTTAATACAACTTCAAGCGCGGGTGATAATATTATTTAGATCAAATAGACTTTGGGTACTTTGTAAATGAAGGTTTTAGAAAAATCGATTCAAGAGAATATAGGCCAATGAAGTTTACCGAAGAGTTTTTAAGAAAAGCTCATAAGCATTCTATATTTCATCATTCTGAAATTATGGATAGTGAATTGTGTTGTTGTTTCTATTGCCAAACGAATTTTGATCCAGAAAAGATCCTAGACTGGTGTGACGAAGAAGATCCAAGAGGTAAAACTGCTCTTTGCCCAAATTGTGGGATCGATTCAGTAATTGGTTCTAAATCAGGATATCCAATAACGGCTAAAGATTTTATAGAAGAAATGTATCGATTCTGGTTTAACTGAATTCTGCTGAAATTCTCCTTTAATTTGCTGGGTGGAGTAGATAACCCTTATATTATTCTAACTCTTTACATTTGTCTACTCCACCTTTGCTTCAGCTTAGTATTTTCTAACAGTATTTATTATTGAAATAGTAACTAATTAATCCATGTTCTTCAAAAATTGCTAATGTAACAGGATCAGTAATTACTTCGATCGTTTCTATCTCCCCAACCTCAAAAACATTCATTTCTCCATAAGTATCAAATAATAGAATCTCTCCATAATCAAATGGAGTGGATACAATTTGCTTCTCCTCTAAATCATCAGTTAAGAAAAACTTAAAAAAACCGACAGTCGATTCACCCTCCCAAGTTGTTACCTTTAGGATCTGTCTATCGAAACAGGAAAGGAATTGTATAATAATTTCCTTCCGATCCAGAAGAGGATCTTCCATTTCTAATGTTAATTTATTTAGGTTATAATTTTCTTTCATTTTTAAAAGTTATCTTCAGAGCATTTTCTACTTTCAAGAAGGTAGTTTCCCAAGAATTGAGTTTAATATTATCAAAAGATCTACGGTTTGCCATGAAGCATAGATCCCATTTGGAATAATCATCAGCGATATGTGAAAATAAACCAGATCGCATTCTTAGATAGTTCCTCTTAGCGCAAAGATACCATTTTTTCGGTCTATATGCTCTTTCATTATCGCTAAGATCCCGAGCATAACAGTTTAATCTTGTCATCTTCAGATGAGCGGCTTCCATAAAAATGGGGCTTAATTTCTCGAACGAATCTTTCTTTCTGGAGAAATCATTGATCGATTTCTTAATATAGGATTCGCGAATTGAGGGGAGCGAATTTAAAAAGGTACTTTGTAAACGATTCTTAATTTGGATAGATCTAAATTTCCAAGCTGGGCTATATTCTGCTTTAGAGACGCGATTCTCCTTTAAGAGACTTTCAAATCTATTCCTATTAAATTTCTGACAATCTTTCCAATCGGTCCATTTCGGATCTGGAACCTTTTCTCTCTTAAAAGTCTGGTATTTAAAGTTGATAATGTCTGCGATCTTCTTAGCAAACCAATAGGGAATTTTAGGCTTCATTTTACTTTTCTTCCTCCTATCGATTTAATAGGAGCCTTATATCCATACTTAGGACCTTTCCAAAGGATGATCTCATAAGCTAAATGAACTATCTCTGCTTCCGTATGGTAACGTTTTAGTTTAGCTAATGGCTCTACTACGAAGCAGATATTTTTAAACTCATGTTCTCCTCCTTTTCTAAGAGGTTGAATATGCTCTGCATTTGTATTCTCAGGTTCTAATGTTCTGCCCGTAAGAAAGCATTTCCATTCCTGGATTTCGAGAAGCTTATAGAAATCTTTCGCTACAAACTTATAATCCTTCTTCTTAGGGTTATTTTTCATTTTTACTAACCCCGGAAGAATTCTTCTTCTTTTGCCGGAAATTAGTATAGAGAACGTGGGGTAGTTGATCCTTTATAACTTTGATATAGAAATTGATTCTTCTGTCGTAGTAGTTATAGCCGACTCTCCTTTTAACGATTAGTTTTAGTTTCAGCCATTTCCTCAGAATGGTCATAGCTGTATGTTTTGGAATATTTAGTTCATCGCAAATTTGCTCTACAGTATGTTTGGAATCTCTTTCTTTGGAGTTTATTAGATTCCAAATTTTAAAAGCTGTCTTTTGATACTCAAGTTCTCGATCTCTTTTGAATCGCTTTATAGAATCATTGGTCCAAAAGAAATTGTATCTTTCTAATTCCTTCCTTAAAGTTTTGTTTGCTTTTTCAATTTTGTCTAAAGGATTAAGAATTCCGTATCCTGTGTGACTTAAAATCTTTGGAACAGATTCAAGTGGAAGGACCTTATATGAGTTTTCTCTTAAGGAAACTTGAAGCCAATTTTCCCGCTTTTTCTTATGACTTTTAGGGACAAATCCTTTCCTTCGAATCGCAACCGCTCCGTTCCCGGGCGTTTTCTTTTCCGAAGGAGAACGATCCCTACTCAAACAAGAATCATCACCTTCAACTAGTATATCGAGTCCGAATACATTCGCATTCTTAATGAAGCTGAACTCATTCAGATATGCTTGCGAATACTTTGGCTTTATGTATCCGTAAGAAGCAAAGGCAGTCTTAAGGACTCTATGGTTTCCTTCTGCTACTTGGTTATGGACTCCATTCTTACTCCATCTATTGCGAGCAAACCTAAACCTATTGTCCTTTGATCTTGCACTATGATTTACGGACCTGTGGTTTCTATATATTCCCCAAAGCCATGGGTATCCTTGGTCTGTGAATAAGGGAGTGGTCGTTGGTAAGTGTTCTCTAATTAAAGGTCCCAGAGTTTCTGCTTTCTGGTTTGGGACTGATGAAAAGAATACTGGTCCTTGCTTGATTGCTATAGTCTGGACAAGAGTTCCTATTTGTTTACCACCAAGCTTTTCTGAAAGGTATATAGAAGAGGTTTGTCCTCTGTGGCTGTATCTTTTCCTTCCTTGGCTTGCTCTCTCACCTGCAGAATACAATACAGCAGTGTCTACGCATACGTATGGCCGCTTTGACATGATCTTGGTGATGTCTCTATTTTCATTCGGAGGTAGTAGGAAGTCCTTGAACTGATCACTCAACGCTTCGTAAGTGAGTTGCTTATACTTTGGAAGTTGGTCAGAAGCGAATAGCTGGAATCTTCTCTTGAGTAAGCTTGCGGCATTATATCCTATTCTTAACTTCTTACTTAGTTCTGTCGCTGTTACTACCTTTGGGTATTGTATTATAGATTCATAAAGGACATATCCGAACATCCATATTGGTAGTTTGAAATGGTGAAGGGGAGTGTAGCTTAGTCTTGAGGTTAGATACCTACATTGAGGACATCTAATTAGATCGAGTCTTGTAGAGATCTCTTTGTCTAATATTCTACTCTTACACTCAGGAGTTGGACACTTCTTTGGGTAGAAGTCATTTAGGATCTTCTTTGTTATTCCAGTGAAGTAGTCAGTGTTGAGAGCTGGGTTGTAGTGTTTGGGTAAAGGTGTTGGAGAAAGATTTCTATTTTCTGTTTTTCTAATATTTCTTCGAGGGAGGGCGGCTCTGGATTGGAGGAAAGGTGGTCCTCGGTTCGGATTACGAGTATTAAATGAGTAGTGATAGAATCGGACTACATTTGCGCGATCTTTAGCATTACATTGTTTTTGGGAAGAATACTCGGCGATAGTCGAGACCTTTTAAAATCGATTTAGAAAATTTAATAAATCTGTACTATTCCTTCTTTCTGTACTATAAAATTACTTAAATTCAATCCGGCTTTAAGTAATTCCTTCTTTAATTCTTCAACAGGTGCGTTTAATGCTTCTTCTGTTTGTTGGAATGTTCCAAAATGTATTCCTATTGAAAGTTTAGAACCTAAATCCAAATGAGCTTGAATTGCATCTAATGGATTCATGTGAACTAACCTCATAAACCACCTAGGCTCATAAGCTCCGATCGGTAAAAGAGAAATATCAGGCTCGCCTAAACGTCTTTTAATTTCTTTATAGTGAGAAGAATACGCAGCGTCTCCGCCAAAATATACTTTTCTATTCCCTATTGTGATCATGTAACTACCCCATAAACTGCGATTCCAATCGAACATACCTCTTGCGGAAAGATGTTGGGTCGGAGCAAAAGTTACTTCTGCTTTCCTTTCTATTTTGATTGTTTGCCACCAGTCCATCTCATCTGTATCTGGAATTCCTACAGATTGTAATAGTTCCTTATCTCCCAAAGGAACAAGAAACTTAGGTGAGAATTTTCTATTGAGCGATTTTAAAGTTTCCAAGTCTAGATGATCATAATGGTTATGACTGATTACGACCAGATCTATCGGAGGAAGGTCCTCTATTTGAATACCTGGTTCTCTCACTCTTTTTGTTCCTGCCCAGCTCACCGGGCTAATCCTCTCAGACCAAACCGGATCGGTAAGGATGTTTATCTCACGGGATTGGATCAATACAGTGGCATGATTAATGAAAGTGATTGCGATTTGATTTTTATATAATGGATTTTTAATAAGCTTTGTTTTTTCATTTCGAACCTCCTTTGGCCATTCTTCAAAATCAATTGTGGCCAGAAGTTTTAAAGTTCTCCATATTCCATTTTCTTCAAGTTGGGTTGGATTGTGAAAACGTTTCCCGTTGAAATGATCCGAGTTCGGGTATTTACTTGACACGCAACATCCGGATAAGATAGAGAAAAGAAAACATATATACGGGAGAACAATTATGTTTTTAGATTCTGTCCGTGTGATGCCGATTTCATAATTATCCTTTTTAAAAAATCGTTCCATCTCGATCCTCCTACAATAGGCAATTTATATATAGGATTGTAAAAGGATTGGAAGGAAAGGTAAAGATTCGATACTACCATATCATTGCCTAATCCTACCTTGTCTAAGATTCTATTGTCACACTCAGGAGTTGAACAATGCTTTGGGTAGAAGTCATTTAGAATCTTTTTGGTTATTTTAAGGAAATAGTCAGTGTTGATTGCTGGATTGTGGTGTTTTTGCGATTCTGCCTGAAGGGAATTTATACTTGAATTTTTTCTAATTCTGATGTATGGGAGGGCGGTTTTGGATTGAAGGAAAGGTGGTCCTCGGTTCGGATTATGAGTATTAAATGAATAGTGATAAAATCGGACTGCGTCGGCGTGATCTTTGGATCTCTTTATGCTCAATGATGAGTTGTATGTATAAACATAGAAAACTATATTCAATCTCATTGGTTTTCCTTTTTATATTTTGTTGTAAAGAAAGCGGCAATAATTTCCCACCTTTCCCCGTTAAAATGTTCGGAATATGGAAAGAGGTGGGTATCAATGATTTACGATCCGGCAATACGTTTGTCTTTTCCAAAAAAGGAACGGCGGTTTTTATAATTGATCCAGAGATTTGTATTAAAAAAGAAAGAGCTATGATCGGCGAATATATTTGGGCAAACGATGGGTTATATATATACTTGTATAAATCACTTCAGCTCGAAGGAGGGGATCTAGATAGGATCAAGAAAAAATGTGAATCAGGAGTTTCTAATTTAGAATTCGAAGAAAAGCTTATATTAATGAATACTGGGAGTCTGAGATTTATAGATTTTAAGGATTTTAAACAAGAGAAAAACGATTCCGACTTCGAGGATGTTATAACTTTTAAAACTGGTGAAAATGAATTCTATCAGTTTAATCAGTTCCCAGCACAATTCCAGGAAATTGTTGATTATGAAATTAAAGAAGAAAGAAGATTACATCTAAAGAATGGAAACCTGCAAATTCAGAATAAGACTGACAAAACGCTTAGATTTAGTGATGACTAACAATTCTTGTAGAAGAATCTTTTTGCGCTCCAATGAAGGGAGTCGGCTCGTTGGGTAATAAATTTTTTTATAAATATTGGGCTACGGAAGTATTAATAGGAGTCAAAAACGTACGATCATATCGTAAAAAATTAAACTATTTATTTTAAATTGGTCCGATCCGGTCGTATCGGAATTTTGAATCATGGATTCGAGGCCAAAGATTTTCCTCGCAGTATTCTTTACTGTCTGGCTTAATTTTTCCTTTCGAATCTCTACAATTTTTATTCGCCCAATCGAACGAAAATATTCTATAAATAAGTTTTCCTCCAATTTTTGACCGCGAGACTTCTTTTTCAATTAATGAAAAGTAGCAGAAATACTGTCGATCATCAGGGAGAAGATAGTATTCTTCATTTTCAAGTTGAATGGTAAAATGATTTGGAAGGACGTTCGGAAAACCTCCAAGGAATTTGTGTATTATATCATCAGTTGGGACAATGATCTGGTAAGTGTGCCCATCTATTGTTTCATTATATGCATCGTCACTAACGAGCTCCGGTCGCGTATTATTTTCCCAGTCCTTAAATTGAAAATTATAATTTAGCTCTATCGGGAGTTGAACATTATTAATAAAGATCTCCATATGATACAAATTTGAAGAATTCTTCTTTGCTATACATTCGATATTGTCGCCCGGTATTCCTATAATTCTAACAAGGCTTTCCGAATCTTCGTAGGATCGCAAAACAACGTCTCCCCGGTTGATTACAAAATTATCTCTTTTTGCGATTAGGATGTCCCCGTCCAAAATATTTGGCTCTAGAGCGCTCCCTTTGGCCATATAAATATTGAGTTTTTCACTATATAGGAAATCGATAATTAAGGCCGCGGAAAATGAAATCGTTACGCAGTATAAAGAAAAGAGGAAGAGTCGCAAATTGATCTGATTTTCAGTTTGAGAAACTATGGTTTTATCCTTTTCACCTCTTAGAATCGAAAACAACAGAGCTGAAAAATATACGATATAAAGGGTTGAGCTTATTAAAACGATTATTGCGAAGCTGTTAGGGTCGGAATATTTATAAATAGACCAGATTATGACAATTGGCAATGCCAAGGCAATGGTAAGAAATATTCCGAATTGTTTAAACTTTTTAAAATAAAGTAAACCGAAAGGTACACTGGAAATCGAAATAATTATAGCGAAAACGTATTTTGCATTTTTTCGCCCGGTAAGAATTAAAATTAGATAAATTATCGAGATGATTAAAAATGAAAAATGATTTAAATCGGGTTCTCCGGTGGTTAAGAATACAAAGATCATAAAAAACGCAGGGTAGACTGTGGATATGGTGACCGCTATCGAAGAAAAGGGCGGTTTTATAAAATGATAGATATTCAGCATTAGAAAGATGGGACAGAATATGCCGATCGAATAAATTGATACTAATTTTATCAAATTATGGATATTAGATGATCGGTGGTGAAAAAATAATCCGCCAAGTAATGCTATTAAAATAGAAAGTCCTAATATGATATATGATTTCATTTTTTGCAAATTCATAATTTCCATATGTAGAATCGAAGACTAATGTAGAAAGTTTTAAACTTTTTTATTTTTAGCGAGAAAGATTCTCGGACCGGACATCTCCCTTGTTTTAAAATACATTTACGTGGTCTTGGAAATATTTATTTGAACGATCGGATTGATTAAATTGAATGTCGGTTTCCGCAATAAGAGATTATGGAAATCTTTGCTTACTTTAAGGAATATTTAATAATTAATGGAGTAGTAATGAAAAGATTACTGAATATCAAAATTATTCTAATTTGTTTGATTTTTCAAAGTTACGGTATGAAATCCCAATCGTACGAATTAAGTCCGTGTACGAATCAAGGCGATCGGAGTATTATAAGTAAATTAAAGAACGGTGAAATTATTTCTAGCTTAGAGGGTGGAGGAAAACCGGGAAATTTTAAGTATTGGTCTACGTCATTATTGAAAGCAGCGGGAACACCTCCTAAAATTAAAAAAGATGATTTAGGTTATGGCAGAATCGACTACGAAAAATGGTCATGTCAATATTCTGCTTATTCGGCTAATGATAAAAATACCAAGACTGCTTGGTCGGAAGGCGTTTCAGGCGATGGAATTGGCGAGATTATTATCGTTCAGATAGATATAGATAAGCCTGTAAAAATCTGGTCAGGTTTCGGAAAATCGAAAGAATTATTTTACGCGAATAATCGCCCAAAGGAAATTGAGGTATATGTTCTGCAAGCGGGGGTAGCGGCCGCGAGTCAATGTTGCCCAGTTGTTTATGATATATATAGGATCGGAAAGGGTAAGGTTTCTTTAAAAGATTTGAATGGTTATCAAGACTTACCTATACCTAAGTTCGAATATTTAAACGATTCTGAAGGTGGAGTAAAAACTTCGCATACATTTCTGGCAATTGAGATTTTGAGCGTGTATAAAGGTACTAAATACCAGGACACTCTAATCACTGAGGTTTCAAATTGAAATTTAAAATCTTATTTTGTAATTATTATTCAGTCATTATTCTATGTCTCCCGCTTTTGTTTCTTTTTGATTGTTATACGGATTGCAGATTATTTTCATCTTGTCCTATTTTCTATTTAAGAAATGAACCTTTGAAGGTTTTAGAGAGTAAGAACTATGATCGCGCTTATACAAACGAATTAGAATATCCTGTTGTTAAGAAGGTTAGGATCTTAACGGATTTTTCAGGAAAACTCACATCGATTAAAGTGGGCATCGTAGGCGCTAAGAGCGAAAATTTTATCAAAGTAGCTGTGGATGATCTAGAGTATCATGCATTAGCTTCTTCCTTAAAATATGAATCGAAATACGTTATTCATCCTTTGGAAGGAACCATTTTATACAGAAAGCCTAAAGAATCTAGTGATTCCCTTGAAAACCGTATTCCGCACAATGCGGGTATATTTCTTTTAAGTGAATTGGACTCAAATGAGGAGTCGACTGAAAATAATAAAGGCTCCGAGCTTACTGAATGGGTTAAAATCAAACTTGAAAGTGATGAAAATCAAATAGGTTGGGTTAAAAGTAAGGATATAGTTTCTCCTGATTATGAGTATAATATGCTTTATAGACCCTTTGGCGATCTACTAAAAGATCATTCCTTTATATTCACTTCCAAAGAAATCCACCCTAAGATTAAAATTGAATGGAACGGTATTGATTTCGATCATGCGAAATGTTCTGCAAACATAAGGCCGTGTAAGGTTATTCTCCGTTACGATAAAGCCGATCGTTTAGGTGTAAGTTTTTCTATTCGTGTCTTTGTAACGGAGAAAGGTGGGGCATCGGATTCGAATTTTTCGAGTGAATATAATTGCGAAATAGATTCGGTATTCATTCGTATTTTGACCCTTCAGCAAAAAGAACTAATCCAGGCTCCTATGAATTGTTCCGTTTCCTTACAAAACTAAAATTTTCTTAAATTTAGAAGTAAATTTAGACTTAGAGCTAACTCTAGGTGAGTCTGATCTATAGGATTTAAAGGAATCCGGAGAATCAGAATGAGTAAGTTTCTAAGTATTTCGGAAATTTCAGAGATCACGAATTTTAGTCCTTATACACTTCGTTATTACGAGAAAATCGGAATCCTACGCAAACCGGAAAGAATGTATGGAAAAGATCGGAAATATTCTGAGAAGGAGATCCGCCATCTTAAGGGAATCAAAGCTTTAAAAGAAATGAATATGTCCTTGGATGATATTAAGGAATTTTTCTTGGAAGGATGTATTCTAGACAAGGTAGAGAGTGGAGAAAATTTCAAACCACCTTTAAACAAAAGGATCCGGATCTTAGAGACCCATCTACAAAAGTTAGAACAAAAGAAGAAGGATCTAGAATCGATGATCCGACTTGCGAAATCGAAATTAAAAGAATATGAGACTCTTTTAAAAACAGAATAGGAATTCAAAATGTTATCTATTAAGCCATATCTTTATCTAGTATTTTTTGCTTTGATTACCGGGACCACATTTCATGTGGCTAAAGAAGCGCTTGCCTCTTTTTCGCCGAGTTTAGCCGGAGCACTCCGTTTTATATTTGCTACTCTGTTCTTGTTTTTATTCGTACTTCTTACGGATAGAAAATTACTAAAGGTAGATAAAAGAAATTTAATCGTATTCGTTTCACTCGGGATTATCGGGGTTTTTGGATTCAATTTTTTCTTCTTTATGGGAATGAAAAAAGCCTCTCCCATGAATGCTGCGATTGTGATTGCAGCTAGTCCAGCGATCGCTATCTTTCTCTCTTACTTTCTATTAAATACTAAAATTAAATTTCAGCATTACCTGGGAACCTTGATCTCTTTCTTAGGAGTTGTACTTGTAATCTCCGATGGAAGCATGGTGGCTCTTACTAATGCATTTCATGGAGAAGGGATACTTCCCATTTTGATTGCGGCTACTTGCTGGAGTTTTTATTCGGTAGGAATGAAAAAATATATTCCGGGAGTCTCTACAATCCAAACAACCGCATTTACTGCCTTATTCGGAACTATCGCTTTATTAGTTTTAACTTTGATCAACGGTGACTGGAGCGTAGGGTTTAAGGATATTCCCAACTCGGCATGGTTATCCATTCTCTATATGGCAGGCTTGAGTACCTTCTTAGGTTATCTTTGTTGGAATTACGGCATCCAAGCTGTAGGCCCTGATAAAGCGGTCATTTTTGGAAATCTGATCCCGGTGATTGCAATGTTAACTTCTTGGGTTTTAGGAGAAGCTCCTAACGTGTTCGATCTTGGCGGAGCTTTTCTCGTGATCTTAGGTATCTTTATAGTAAATGCAAAGCTACAATGGGCAAAGTTAAATAGAAAAGTCGAAGTTTCTAAGTAAGATCTTGCACTACATTTAAAATTTGGTCGCCTAAGTCGATCCTCCTGTCTGCAGTCCGGATCGAAGAGCGGATCCTGTCCTTTGGCTGCAGATATTCTTTTCGTTTAGATTGGCCCTTTATAAACAGTTCCCATTTTTTCTTTTCAGATAAAAGGCCGCCGATCTTTTGGATCAATTTTCCTGGAGCTTTTAGTGCACAACCGGAAGGAGTACCAGTAATGAGAATGTCTCCCGGATTTATATTACAAAATTTTGATAGTTCTAAAATTGTTTCGGCAGGTTTATAAACCAAATTAGAAGCAGTATCGTGTTGTCGGATCTCGTCGTTTACCAATAAGGTTAGTTCTAAATTTTCTAGAAGTTCGAAATCTCCCGGCTCTAAAATCGCAAGCATCGGCCCTGCAGGTAAAAAGGTCCTATAAGATTTTCCTTTATACCATTGGAGTTGAGGTAACTGAATGTCCCTTGCGGAAATATCGTTTGCCATAAAGAATGCGGCGACAAATTGGGAGGCATTGCCTAAAGTCACATTAGAATTTGAATCTATTCTTTTGCCGAAGACTAATCCTAATTCGATTTCATAGTCCAGAAGTTTAACATGTTTTGGCTTTATCACGTTCCCTAGAGGAGAAGAAAGAGAGGCATCCGATTTAGTAAAAAACATATTATAGGTTTTGTCATCCGGGTTTAACCCTGATTCTATTAAATGTTGTCTATAATTCGCTCCTTGGCATACGATCTGACATGGGGCCGTAATCGGAGAAAGAATGGAAAGTCTGTCTAACGTGTATTTTGTTTCGATTTTTGTTTTTGAATTTTTTTGTATAGCCTCTAAAAATTCCTTTGTGCTTAGATCTCCGAACCCTAAGGGTGTTACCGATCCGTCTTTATAAAATCCCCAATCGATTTTATTGTTTTTCTCATATCGAATATAATTCTTTGCCATTCTCTCTTCCTTAGTATTTAATCCATTTTCTGGGGGATTTAGAAGCCATCGTTTTCATTTGTATTAACGTTTTGATTCGGATCTCTCTTTTTGCAATTAATCCCTTGATAAGTTCCTTTAAGCTTTGAAAATTCAATCTAGTATCCAAAAAATCTTCGGGCATATCTTGTCCCCATTGATATAAACTTTTTCGGCTTATCTCATGGAATCCCACAGGAACTGAATGATCAAATTTGTCTCCATCCGTATAATGTTCGACTAACATTCCAGTTGGATCTCTTTCATAGTCGAATATCTGGCTTCCTAATAAATGCCTTCCCAATCCCCAAGCAGGCTTCCAACCTTTGCTGAGCAACCATTCCCTTCCTTGGGCGATTTCATCTAAGTCTTTTAGCTCGAAGGCGCAATGTTCTAAACGATCGTCTGCTCCAGTGGCAACTACGATCGTATGGTGATCAGTCAATTCTCCTTCTCTATTACATCTAAGAAAGGCCAGAACAGGCTCTTTTGATTTTGGTAGTAACTGAATATCAGAAGGAATCAGGCCGAAGGTATCACAATACCACTGTGCGTTTTTAAAGAATTCCTGTTTTAGAAAAACTGCATGTCCTAATCGAATCACCTTCGGAGGACCTGAGATACTCGGCTGAGGCGTATTGATACGTTTGATTATATCAAAATGATTCCAAATTCTCTTGGAATTCACTTTCGATATTTGATGAGAAGAAGAATTAACTGCATCTACCGGGAGACCGGAAGGATCGAATAGAGTGACTGATGGAATATCCCCAAATCTTCCTTTTGGATGGAATATTGCTCCATCTAATTTTTGTAGTTCAGCAAATTGTTTCTTGTCCGAAACGAAAAACCCAAAACCGAGTAAAAAATCCCTATTGGCCTTTTCGATAGACCAACAGGGGAATCCGGAGCTAATAGCATGGAAAAGAATTCTATCTTCCGTTCTACTTTTGACCTTGAGACCGAAATCGATATAGTAACGATACGCAGACTCTAGGTCTTTTCTACCTAATCTAATGTAGGCGATATCTTGAGCCTTGCTAATCGGTTTTTCCGATCGTTTAGGAATGCGTGTTGGCATGTCGATTATAAATGAGAGTATTATCAAAAATGAAATATTGGTCAACTATAAATAGTTGTCTATTCATGGGAATTTTCTTTTAATGCGTCTTCAATTTCTATTTTTAGTGCTTTGGTCGAGTAATGGATTTCGAGTAAAGAATAAACCAAGGAGAAGATCATTAATAAGAGAGATGCTCCGAAAAAAAACCAAGCTAGATTGTTATGTAACGAAATCGACCCGATAGAGAGTGTGCAAGAGATCAGGCTCAAAATTCCGAACGACTGAGAATATCTTACGAGTGAGATCCGAAATCTTAAGTTTTTTACCTGAGCTACAAGCAGCTCTTCTCTTGTTTCCCGATACTTTTCCAGAAGTTGTCTTGCAAGGGAAGTGAGCCCGAAAAATCGATTTGTGAATGCCAACATCAAAAGAGAAATAGCAGGGAAAAGTAATCCAGGTGTATTATAAGAAAGTAAATCCATAAGGCCAGCGAGTAATATGTATTGATATAAAACAATCAATAAATGAGATCTCTCTCAATATTGTAGTTGCTCGTGCAATTGATACCAACGAAATGGTATTCATGGCAATTGCGAAGCGTCGAAAAGTTCTACTTCCTAAGAGAGAAAGAACAAGAGCGCAAATTATGAATGCTGCTCTAAGATTATTCGCTATCAAAGACGCGGGAGAAACTTCGATCGCAGAAGTTTCTGCAGAAGCCGAAATTGCGAACGGAACTTTTTATAATTATTTCAAAACGAAAGAAGAATTATTAGAAGCATCTGCGTTAGCCTTGGCAGAATCCTTGGTTGCAGAAGCAGTGCGATTGATGCCTGATATCACGGATGGGGCCGAGAGAATGGCATTGGGTGGAATGCTTTTTTTAAAAAGAGCAAGAAACGATGCAGATTGGGCTTGGGCTTTGATTCGTGTTGCCGCGGTCGCACCCAGAATGAGCGAACTTCTTCGAGCCCAACCTATGAAAGATATGCAAAAAGCTATCAAGGTCGGAAAGTTTACAATCGATTCCGAAGAATCCGCTTTGGGTTTGTATGTTGGTGCTTTACATTATGGAATCAGGAATATTCTGGAAGGTAGAGTGAAAAATAAATCCCATGACGTGGAAATGATAGCTTTGGTTCTAAAAGCGTTCGGCGTTTCTGCGACTACCGCTAAGAATATCAGCCAAAGAGCCTTTGATAGAGTTTGGAAAGAGTAAAAATTCTTTTTCAAACTACCTTCTAACTAACGTTTCCTGGCTCTCGAAGCCAAACTTACAAACCGTTTGATTACTTGGAATTTGATCGCTGTACTTAGATTTACTCGATCGAAAATAGGCGCTTTTCCTGAAACTTCTCCCTTCATTGCTAAGTTTGGAAAAAGTTTCAAAGCGTGGCCTCTGTCAATTCCGGCAAGAGTAGAAGGATCAAATTCTTTTAATGTACTAAGCTCTTCTCTTTGATGCACAAATAAAGGTTCGGGAGCAAAGGGAAAATCACTACCGAACAAAATATGATCCGGTTCCACTAATTCTTTTAGCGCAGCCATTGCAAAAGGAGAAGGGGATAGAGCAGTATCAAAATAAAACCTTCTAAGATAGGTCATAATACCTTGAGGAGTTCTTTCGGAAATTTCCGGCAGAAGATTTCCCAAAGATATTCTCCATGCCACATAAGGCAGAAATCCTCCTGCGTGAGCAAGAATCCATTTGATCCTAGGATACTTCTCGAGAGTGCCCGTATAGATTAGATTTACTGCCGCCCGGGTAGTATCGCAGAGGAACTCCAATATGAAACCGGGAGTTTTCAAACCTAATGTTTCACTACTTGGATGAATATCAGGATGTACAAATACAACAGCATTTCTTTTATCCAGTTCAAGCATAAGCTCCTCAAAGTCAGGATCTCCTAAAAATTTTCCTCTGGTACTGGCGAGTAGGACGATTCCTTCTGCTTTCAAAGTATCTAAAGAATAAATCGCCTCTTGAGTTGCTTCTTTAGGAAGAGGCATCGGTAGAATCGCGAAAGATCCGAATCTTCCAGGATATAATTCTTTTATCTCTCTCGCGTATTCATTGCAACGACGAGCCAAAGAAACAGCCTCTTCACGATTCCCAAAATATACACCCGGAGATGAAATAGAAGTAATCGCGGTTCGGACCCCATTTATATCCATCGCCCCCAAAGAACGTTCAGGATTCCAGGAAGGAAGAGGAGCCCCTGCAACTACCTTTATTCCCTGTCGATAGAGGGCTTCCGTATAAAAAGAAGGAATAAAATGATGATGCACGTCGATTGCGCTGATTTGTTTACGCATAAGAAAGCCTCCGAGTTTTCATATTCTATATAACGATTTAAAATTATAATTATACGATTAAAATAAAATTCTCATAATTATATATACTGCATAAAAATGAGATATATTTCAAAAAATAAATAACCGTCAAACCGTTTTATGAATTTTTTAGCAAAAATAAGATTCATTTCTTAGAATAGATCTTTATTTTTGATTGACAAAATTTTATTATGAGGAATGTTGCAAAAATAAAAATATATTAAAAAATGAGAGATATCTCATAAATATTCTATTCATTTTAGAATAAACGTTCGAAAACAAGGATAGATCAGGGTTAAGAAAACCTTTAAGGAAGAGAATATGGAACTGAGGAAGTCGGATTCGAAGCCAGAACTAAAGAAATTATCTGTCGGAGCTAGAAAGATCCAATTCTATGAAACCGGTAAAGGTGAGCCGGTTTTAATGTTACATGGAGGCGGGCCCGGGGCCTCCGGAATATCGAATTATTCTAAGAATATAGAAGTTCTTGGGGAAAATTTCAGGGTGATTGTTCCGGATATGCCGGGCTATGGAGGATCAACGAAAGGAATTAATAGAAAAGATCCATTCGGGGATCTCGCGACTGCAATGTTACAATTTTTAGATATTCTCGGAGTATCTCAGGTCCATGTGATTGGAAATTCATTGGGTGGGGCTTGTGCTCTTCGAATGGGATTAGAAAAACCGAATATGATTTCTTCTCTTATCCTAATGGGGCCTGGTGGGGTGGATACGACTCGATCTCTTCCAACGAAAGGTCTAAACCGACTTTTTAATTATTATTCGGGAAAAGGGCCGAGCTTAGAAAAAATTACTGAATTTATTCGAGAATATTTGGTTTTCGAAGGGATCAACGTTCCTTCTGCCTTAATTGAAGAAAGGTATAAGTCCAGTATTGATCCGGAAGTGATCCAAGCTCCTCCCCTACGTAGACCCAAAGGGATTCCAAATTTTAAAAATTTCGATTTCACAAGAGATCCAAGACTTTTGAAATGCGAGATCCCTACATTGGTGCTGTGGGGAACTGAGGATAAGGTAAACCGACCAAGTGGTGGCCCTTCATTGCAAAAACGCTTACCGAATTGCGATCTATATCTATTTAATAAGACAGGGCATTGGGTACAATGGGAGAGAGCGGAAGAGTTCAATTCCATTACGAAATCTTTTATCTCTTTACATTCACAATCGAAAGTATCCGGGAGGATTCGTTAAATGTTCGAGAACGGTCCGGCGGATTTATTCAATTCCGCACAATTAGGGTATGTAATCATCGAGTCCAATCATTTGGATAGATGGCTTCAATTGGGAAAGGATGCAATCGGTCTTCATGCGGAATATTTGTCCGAAGACATACTATCTTTCCGGATCGATTGGCACGTTAGGCGATTTCTTATTAGGAAGGGGGACGCAGAAGATTTTACAGTCTTAGGGTTTCAGATTAAGGATGAGAATTCTCTTAAGAAAATATTAGAAAAATTGAAAGAACGAAAAGTAGAAGTTCGAAGAGGGAGCGGGATCGAAGCGAGCCTAAGAGGAATTGAAGCTTTTTGGGAATTTTCCGGTCCTAAGGGATTGAAGATCGAGATCTTCACTAATCCTATTCTAACTGAAACACCTTTAAATATGTTATCTAAAGGTTTTGTAACGGAACAGTTCGGAATGGGTCATGTGGCTATAGTTTCCAAACAACCGGAAAGGCTGATCAAATTTTGGAAGGAAATCTTTGGAGCAAGGGTTAGTGATCAAATAGAACAAAAAATGTCCGGGGTAATATTGGATATTACCTTCCTAAGAATGAATCCTCGCCATCACTCCATCGCTATAGCTGCAACTCGAGGCCTTCGCATGGACCCACTTTCTACTAAGATCCAACATTTGAATATAGAAGTGAAAAATTTGGAGGATATGACTCAGGCATACCGGCGTTGTAAGGAGTTAGGATTTGAAATCGCCCATGGGATAGGACAACATCCGAACGATCTGGAGCTATCTTTCTATATCGTTACTCCTTCCGGTTTTGAATTAGAAATAGGATGGAATCCTATCTCAGTAAGCGAAATCCAATGGAAACAGAATAAATATAAACAGATCAGTGCTTGGGGCCATGAGCCGGAGATTTCTACTGCGTTATCTAGGTTGAATGAATTTCGAAGAGGAGTTTTCTCTTTATTTCGTTCGGAATACATCCCGTTCTAATCTAGGAGGAATAATATATTATGGAAAATTTAAATAGATCGAATAGGCTCATTTATGATGTTGCGATTATAGGATTGGGTCCTGCCGGACTTACTCTTGCTCATATCTTAGGTAAAAGAGGATTAAATGTTATCATTCTCGAAAAGGAGCCGGTGTTTTACGGAAACGCTAGGGCGGTATACACGGACGATGAATGTCTGAGGGCTTTTCAGGCAGCAGGTGTTGCTGATGAAATACATAAGGATATGATGTTCGATATCCCCGTTCAATTTACCTACGAAGATGGAACGCCTCTCGGTCAATATATGCCGACAGGAACTCCAAATGGATGGCCTATCGTTAACTTTTTATACCAACCTTATTTGGAAACAAAACTCAGCGAAAAGTTAGGCCAATACGACAATGTAAAAGTTCTTCGAGGTAGAGAATTTCGTTCTCTTGCACAGGATCCGGAGGGCGTGACTGTTTATCATATTGCCTCCGAAGGAACGGCCTATGGGCAGAAATCTGAAAATCCTAAACCGAAGGAACAAGAGGATGAGCAATCTATTCGAGCCTCGTTTGTTGTTGGCTGCGATGGTGGAAGAAGTAAAGTACGCGAATTTTTAAACATAAAATTAAAAGGGAAAAATTTTCCGGAACCTTGGCTGGTTGTAGACTTAAGACAGAAAAATTTGGAATTAGGACTTCGTCATTTACCGTATTTCAATTTTTACTGCGACCCGAACGGACCTGTCGTGAGTTGCCCTCAGCCTGACGGTTTCCATCGATTCGAATTTAGGCTAAAAGCAGGAACTTCTAAGGAACACATGGAAAGGCCGGAGACAATACGGATGTTATTGTCTAAACATGTGAATCCGGATCATTTCGAAATAAAACGCAGATTGGTATACACGTTTAACGGACTCGTTGCGGAAAAATGGAAAGACGGTCGTGTTCTTTTGGCAGGCGATGCGGCGCATATGACTCCTCAGTTTATGGGGCAAGGAATGAGCTCAGGGATACGAGATGCTTTTAATCTTGGATGGAAATTGATCGAAGTGATCGATGGAAGAGCAAACGAAAAGTTATTGGATACATATCAGAATGAAAGATACTTTCATGCCAAAGCTATGATCCAAGTTTCTACGATCCTAAAGGACGTAGTTTCTTTGGAAAATAAGTTTCTTGCTACGTTGAGAAATGGTATATTAAAAATAATTAAATCGATCCCAAGTTTGTATAAAATATTCCAGGAAGGAAAATTTAAACCTAAGCCTAAATATAAGAATGGAAAATATTTTGGCTTACCAAGGAATTCTGCCAACCGTCATGCAGGCACTTTGATACCTCAACCGGATCTTCAGATCATGGACGGTACAAATAAAAAAATGGATCAGATCATCGGAAATTCTTTCGCTTTGATTGGACAGGGTATTGATCCGAGAGAAGGCCTTTCCGATCAGTCTCTATCTTTTCTGAATTCTATCGGTACTAAGTATATTACAATTTATGAAAAAGGAAGAAGGCCTCAAGGCATTCGTGGAGTGGGTCGAGACTTTGATTCGGATCTGAGCGAAGTAGAAGATATTTATAGCCTCTTAAAGCCTTGGTTCTATGAAGCAGGATATAAGAAAAATGCATTAGTTTTACTTCGTCCGGACAAATTCGTATTCGGCATGTCAAGGTCAAACGGTGATAAACTTGTCGAAGAATTAAAACATCAGCTTGGTGTGATTTCTCCCGTTAGAAACCAGCGATTGAAATCGTTTGTTGGGGTTTAATATGGGCGATTTGGAAAATTTTTCGAATATTAGATCCGCCGCTTCTGCGTTATTGGGAGCTAGAAAAAACGGGAAGCCGATTCCACCGATCACTAAAACATTCGGTATTCATGGTTTAGAAATTTCTTATGAAATAGCTAAGATCAATAATATAGAACGATTAGGAACGGGTGCAAAGGAGATCGGTAAGAAGATAGGGCTGACTTCTAAAGCAGTTCAGTCGCAGTTAGGTGTAGATCAACCCGATTTTGGAACTCTTTTCTCTGATATGGAATATTTGGATTCGGATGAAGTGCCGACTTCAAAACTTCTTCAGCCTAAAGTTGAAGCAGAAGTGGCTTTCATATTGGCACAAGATATACAAGGAAATATACCTAGTTACGGAGAATTTTTGAATTCTATCTTATATGCTCTTCCTGCTCTGGAGATCGTAGATAGTGCTATTGAAGATTGGAAGATCAAACTTGAGGATACTGTGGCTGATAATGCTTCATGTGGTCTTTTTGTATTGGGTAATCAACCTATCACTTTGGGAAATCTCGATCTGGCCGGCGCAGGTATGTTTCTTAGAAAGAACGGAAAGGTAGAATCTGTCGGATCCGGCGCTGCGTGTTTGAATCATCCGCTAAGAGCCGCCTATTGGCTTGCAAAAAATCTAATAGAGAGAGGCCAAGGCCTGAAAAAAGGGGAAATTATTTTATCCGGTGCATTAGGGCCCATGATATCCATTCAGGCTGGAGACGATTTGGACGCAGAGATCAAAGGACTCGGAAGAGTCTCTTGTAAAATGGTTTAATATTTATTTATAAATTAGGTTCTTCTTATGGAAAGAAAAGTAAAAACCGCTATTATAGGGTCCGGGAATATTGGAACGGATCTGATGATCAAAATTTTAAGAAATTCAAAAAGTCTGGAAATAGGCGCTCTTGTAGGTATCGATCAAAACTCGGATGGATTGGCAAGGGCAAGCAGATTGGGAGTTCCTACGACTCACAAAGGAGTGCGAGGTTTATTAGAGCTTCCAAATTTTAATGAAATAGAGATCGTATTCGACGCTACTTCGTCCTCTTCTCATGTTGAAAACGATGGAATTTTGAGAAAAGAAAATCCGAATATAAGAATGATCGACTTAACTCCAGCTGCAATCGGGCCTTATTGTGTTCCGGTGGTGAACTTGGATCGGAATATAGATCAAAAAAATATAAATATGATCACCTGCGGTGGCCAGGCAACCGTTCCGATTGTATATGCAGTTTCTAGGATCGTAGATGTTTACTATGCTGAGATTGTCGCATCTATTAGCAGTAAATCTGCTGGACCAGGCACTAGGGCTAATATCGATGAGTTTACGGAGACAACTTCGAAGGCATTAGAATTGGTCGGCGGAGCAAAAAAGGGAAAATCTATTATAGTGATGAACCCCGCAGAACCTCCTCCGATGATGAGAGACACGATTTATATTCTCTCGAAATTGGAGGACCAATCTAAAATTGAAACATCGATTTTAGAAATGGTGAAACAAGTCCAAGGTTACGTGCCTGGATATCGTTTGAAACAAAAAGTTTTATTCGACATCGTTCCTAAAGACAAACCTCTAAAGATCCCTGGCATAGGAACTTTTTCCGGATTAAAAACTACCGTTTTTATAGAAGTAGAAGGAGCGGCACATTATCTGCCTTCTTTTGCAGGGAACCTTGATATAATGACTTCTGCCGCTCTGGCAATCGGAGAGAGGATCGCTAAATTCAAAAATTCTAAACTACAAGAGATTGTGAAATGAATCTCCCAGGTAACAAAAAACTATTTATTTCAGATGTAACTTTGCGGGATGGAAGTCATGCAATCCGTCATCAATACTCGCTCGCTCACGTCAAAAATATTGTACATGCACTTGATGATGCTAAAGTGGATAGCATTGAGATCGCACATGGAGATGGACTCCAAGGCTCCAGCTTCAATTACGGATTTTCAGCTCATACTGATTTGGAGATGATTGAAGAAGCGGCTAAAATTGTGAAACATGCAAAAATTGCGACTCTACTTCTTCCTGGTATCGGAACGATCCATGATCTAAAAGATGCTTATAATGCAGGTGTTCGTTCGGTTAGGGTTGCGACTCATTGTACGGAAGCGGATATTTCCAAACAACATATAGAATACGCAAAATCTTTAGGAATAGATGCAGTCGGTTTTTTAATGATGAGCCATATGATTTCTCCTCAGAAGTTAGCTGAACAAGGTAAATTGATGGAGAGTTACGGAGCGGAATGTATTTACATAGTGGATTCCGGTGGAGCCATGAATATGAGCGATATCCGAGATCGTTTTCGCGCTATGAAAGATATTCTGAAACCGGATACCCAAACTGGGATCCATGCTCATCATAATCTTTCTTTAGGAGTAGCTAATTCTATTATCGCAGTGGAGGAGGGATGCGATCGAATCGATGCGAGTCTTGCAGGTATGGGTGCAGGTGCAGGGAATGCTCCCTTGGAAGTATTTATAGCGGCGGCTTCGCGTATGAATTGGAATCATGGGACAGATCTATTCGTTTTAATGGATGCAGCAGAGGATTTAGTCCGTCCTTTGCAAGATAGACCTGTGAGAGTAGACCGGGAAACATTAGCACTCGGATATGCGGGCGTTTATTCTAGCTTTTTACGCCATGCAGAAGAAGCATCTCGCAAATTTGGCATCAAAACAGTTGATATTCTTATCGAATTGGGTAAACGAAAAATGGTCGGTGGCCAAGAAGATATGATCGTGGATGTGGCATTAGATTTGTTAAAAATTAAAATTCATTAATGTTATAGTAAGAAGTAATTCAGTCGGGAACCAATTTGTCCCAAGGTAAGGTCGAATCATTTTAATACGTTAGCGACTTTTTAAGGGGTAAAAAGATGAAACGATTTATTTTCCTTTTCTCGTTCATTCTTGGATTTCCGGAATTATTATTGGCCGAAATGGTCCCTCGAAATGATTTTTCGACGTATGCGGAAGAAACGAATTCTAAAATAGGATTCTCTAAAGACTATTTTTCTTTTTCCTTCTTTTATGGAGGACCTCTCGGGCCGCCAAGCGGCTCGTTCATAGATGCGGAAAAAGAATACGATCATACTCTTTTAAATCGAATTCAAGTCGGTGAAGTAAAAAGAAATATAGTTGGAATGCCTGCAATTTCCACATATGATCGCCCAATTTATCAAAGTAGCGGTCTATATGGGATCGAATTGGAATCCGGATGGACTGATTATATCGGCTACGGATTTACTTTTCAAGGCCAAGCTGTTCACGCAGTTAGGCAAAAAGTTCAAAAACAAATTCATTTCGCATTAAATGAAGATGTAACAACTTTACCGAAAGATGTTCAGGTTTATTCCGATGTATCGGCTTTAACATTTCTTTCTGCTCATCTTTTACCAAAACATAAATTTGATCCATATATTAAAGTAAAAGCCGGGATGACTTTCCCCGTAAGCGATAATGTACATGCAAGTTCCAGAGACGATTATTTAGCTCGAAATTCGGCGATGACGAATGGCCGTGCTTTTTCGTGGGGAGTAGGAATTGGTGCCAACTATCATGCTAGTCCTAAGTATTTTTATATGATTGAATTTTATAGGCAAAGTACTCGGATCTATTCCGACCAATTTACTGGGAGAATATTAAATACTTTTTACCTACAGTTTGGAGTGGGTATTAGGTTGGCATTGAATAATTAATTTCACTCAGTAGTCTTATAAACGGAAAATTAATCACCTGGATTAGAATATCATAGTTCTTTTTGCGGAATGCTCTATCAGGATCGTTACCCCTTTTTTATTTATAAATACTATATATTACAAAAAAAATAAATTGACCTTCCTTCGTACGTTATGCAGTATTGCCTCCCATCGTTTGGAGGTTTCGGATGTCTGCAAAATTTGAGGTTTATAAGGATAAAAGCGGAGAATATCGATTTAGATTAAAAGCTTCTAATGGAGAGATTATTGCAACCGGTGAGGGTTATTCTTCTAAACAAGCATGTTTAAAAGGAATCGAGTCTATAAAGAAGAATGCAGCTGATGCTGATGTAGAAGAAGTGTAAAACAAAAATTATTTTTCTTTTAAAGGTGAAATCATGTCTGTCTTTGTAGCAAACCGGAAAACAGGATATTATTGGGAAAGTTTAGATACGATTAAAAAAATCGTAGGTCGTCTTTCTTTAGATATCAACGCAGAAGATGAACGTAAATTTGAAGATAGGCTTTCCGGTGCTCTGCAACCGAATTTCGATGATTTCATCGACCAGCGAAACATTCAGCAGGTTATGACTAGGATCACTGCTTTTGGACATGACCATCGTCCTGATATGAGCATCGGCAAAGATGGAGTTGCAATAGAGGTAAAGGTAATCCGAACAGGATCAAGTATCCGTGAAGCGATAGGGCAGGCTTTTATTTATAGATTAGGGTATCGTTTTGTTGTTATTATATGGGTCGATACTTCAAAAGATAAGAGTTATAAGGTATCAATTGAAGATCCTAACTCCCAAGAATTTCAGTTCTTAAAAGAACTCGAAGAGCATAATATCTATTGTCTTGTAAAATAAATAGTCTGCTCTTCATCTCAATTCTTACTTTGCCATTCTTCCCATAAGTGCCTTAGTAATGATGTTCGGATAAGAGCTTGGGAAAATTCTTTGCATCAAATCCAAGAACACTGCATCAGGTCCGATCAGAACTCTGCGAGAGTTTTTCTTCACTGCTTTTAAGATCACCTTTGCCGCCCGTTCCGGACTCGTGATAAATTGAGCCGACATTTTTTCTCCTGCCGTACTCGGATCCAAACCAAGAGCCTTTACGCTATCGTTAGTTTTGGAACTTTTTGCAATCGCAGTTTTGATCCCTCCTGGATGAACACTCGTTGCAGAAACTTTTGCTTTGGTAAAATCCAATTCTTGTCTTAAGGTTTCGGTAAACCCTCTGACTGCGAATTTGGAAGCATTATATGCAGAAGTTCCAGGAACGGCAATGATTCCAAATACACTGGAAGTATTGATGATATGTCCTTCTCCACTTTCTTTGAGATGGGGTAGAAAGGCCTGGGTCCCATTCACTACTCCGCCGAAATTGATGTCCATTACTCTCTGGAAATCCTTTGATTCGAATCCTTCTATCGTGGACCCGAAAGCAATGCCTGCATTATTAAATATTAAATTTACCTTATTATGATCTTTAGCTACCTTGGAAGCCCAATCAAAAACAGCGGATCGGTCGGACACATCCAGTTTTTGACTAGTAATAGAAACATTCGGATTCTTCTTCTTTACTAATTGGACTGTTTCCGCAAGGCCTGCCTCGTTTACATCTGATAATGCAAGGTTGCATTCCTGTTCGGCGAGCTGAATTGCAAGTTCTCTTCCCATTCCTGATCCGGCGCCGGTGATAGCGGCAACTTTATTTTTAAAACTTTTCATTTGGTTTTCTTCTTCCTATTTTGTGTTTATCCGAAGGATAAGTTAGAATCATTTACGTTGGCAAAATTAATATCGAATAGATCCATTAGATAATTCTGATGGAATCTCCAAGGTCGATTCGCCCCTCTTTGAGGGAATTGGTCTATCGCTCTTTGGATATATCCGGAATTCAGATCGAGTATCGGCTCCTTCTCCATTTTGGCAGGATCACAAACAGGCATACATTGTTTATAACCGTTCGCTTGCATGTGATTAAGCAATCTTGCAACATAGGTTGAAGTTAGATCCGCTCTTAATGTCCAGGACGCGTTCGTATAACCTACGCAGAATGCAAAGTTCGGAACTCCACTCAGCATCAGACCTTTGAATGTAAATTGTTTAGAAATGTCCACTTCTGCACCGTCCACCTTCAACTGGATCCCACCGATTGCGAGTAATTCCAATCCGGTCGCAGTGACTATAATATCCGCTTCCAATTCTTTTCCTGATTTTAATTTAATACCTTTGGAAGTGAAAGTTTCGATATGGTCCGTAACGATAGACGCCTTTCCTTTAGAAATCGCCTTAAATAGATCGGAGTCGGGAACCAAACAAACTCTTTGGTCCCAAGGCTGGTAATTCGGTTTGAAATGTGTATCTATATCATATCCTTTCGGAAGAGAAATTTTCAATCTTGTTCTGATTAACCACTTGGCGAAATTCGGCGATCTTTTACAAACTTGATAGAACCAAATTTGAATAAGAATGTTTTTGATACGAGTGATATGATGGGCCAGTTTCGCAGGTAAAATGAATCTTAAAAAATCTGCGACTATATCCTTGGATGGAAGACTCGTAATATAAGTCGGTGACCTTTGCAACATCGTAATATGAGAAGCCTCATCTGCCATAGATGGAACCAAGGTGACAGCAGTGGCACCACTTCCGATCACTACTATTTTTTTGCCGCTATAGTTTAAATTTTCCGGCCAATGTTGCGGATGGATGATCTGCCCTTTAAAGTTTTTTACTCCTGGAAAATTGGGTGTGAATCCTTTATCGTAATTATAATAACCGCTGCAGATATAAAGAAAGTCCGTAGTGTATGTACGTTTTTCTTTTTTTGTCCCGACTTCTACATTGATTGTCCAAAAATTTTCCTTACTGGACCAAGAAGTGGACGTTACTCTATGTTCGAAACGTATATTACGATCTATTCCAAATTCGGATGCTGTTTCTCTCACATAGTTTAGGATAGAAGGTCCGTCGGCGATTGCCTTCGCTTCTTTCCAAGGCCGGAAAGAATATCCCAAGGTAAACATATCCGAATCGGAACGAATTCCCGGATAACGAAATAGGCTCCAGGTTCCGCCTATATCGGATCTACTTTCTAAGATGGTATATTTTTTACCCGGGCAAAGTTTTTGCAGATGATAGCCGGCGCTGATCCCTGATAAACCTGCGCCTACAGTGATCACATCGAAATGCTCTTTGTTCATTTTTTCCTCGGTGGATATATTTATATCCCGCTTTTCCGGAAAGGATTTTGCACTAAAACCGAGTAAGATTCGACTGATCTTATAATATCACCCTCAAAAATTCGTTCGAGATGATAAGAATATACCGGAATTTCTCCATTCTTCTCAAATAAATGCTGTGTAGATTACCGGTGGCAGCACTAGTTTATATCTCAAATCAATCCCGAAAAGGCTTGCTTAGTTTTCAAAATCTAAGATGGGAGAAGGTCATGAAGTATTATTCTGTAGCAGAATTGAATATCACGAGCGCCCGTTGGATTCCCGCCTATGTTCGCAATGTAACTAAGATGGTGGAGAAATTTGGGGGAAGATATCTATCCCGGACCACAAATATGGAGAAGATAGAGGGGGACAGAAAACTCCCTCAGCTATTTTTAATCATCGAATGGCCTTCCAAAGATGCGATGCAAAACTTCTATCATTCCGAAGAATACAAACCGTTTTTAGAAAGTAGGCTAAAAGGTTCCAACGGAGAATTTATTCTGGTCCCAGGAGAGGATGTGAACCAGCTTGCGAATATTCCACTCTGATTAGTTTAAGAAATTTGTTCTTTATCAAGTCGCACAAAGAAGAATATTCTGATCTTTTCAGGAAAGTATATGGCAATTAACGAAAAGATCGCTGAACGTGTTCGAAAAGCACTCACCAAACAAAAAGAAGTGGAAGAGAAAAAAATGTTCGGCGGTCTCTGCTTTATGGTAAACGGAAAGATGTGCATTTGTGTCAGGGACCAAGAACTTATGTTCAGAATAGATCCTAAAGATTACGAATCCGTATTAGAAAAGAAAAAAGCAAGGCCCATGATCCATAATGGAAATCTGATGAAAGGATTCGTATTCGTAAATGTAGAAGAATTAAAATCCGAAAAGGAATTTGAGTATTGGATCGGCCTCGCCTTGGATTATAATAAAAGTGCAAAGGCAGCTCCTAAGAAAAAGACAACGAAGAGGAGGGTCCCAGCTCCTAAAAAAAAGGTTAAGAGAAAATAAGCGTCAAAAAGATTTTTCTACACTTTCTTACTCGTTTAGAACAATTATAAGAGCCTGTTATCCAGGCTTTTGAAGCCCAAGACCGGAAATTTATAGATGGCTTAAGTCTTGAGATAGACTATAAGATCATCTTCCTTTTTAAAAATCGATTTACTTCCTTTCGAGTTGCTTCCAAAATCGACGGCTATGAAAAAGCTAACAGCTCTATTTTTTCTAGGTTTAACATGTGTTTTGTTTTCTTGCGGTAAAAAAGAAGCGGATCCAGGCAAGGGAGTGATTACATTCGTAGTTGGGAACGTGATCTTAGAAAGAGGTCCCGAAAAATCCAAGGCGGACATCGGCAAAGAGATCCAAAACGGTGACGTACTGATTACAGACGAAGGCGCCACTGCAATGATTGCATTTGGGGAGAACGCTTCCCTATTAGAGATCCAATCCGGTTCCAGATTTCGTTTCGATGATATCAAATCGGACAAAAAGTTTTTCCAAGAGAAGGGAAGATCTTGGCTTCTTTCCAATAAACTTGTAAAAGGTGAGGGTTTGAGTTTAGGAACTCCAACGACAACCGCAGGAGTTCGAGGAACTAAATTTTACACTACGGTTCAGGATGGTGTAACTCTTATCTGCCATTGCCAAGGTAAGGTGGAACTAGAGAATAGTGCAGATCATTCTAAGATGATTCCTACGTCCGATTATCTCACCGTTACAAAAGGAACAAAAACGATTGTGATCGATAAAGCCGATCTGTCAAAAATCGGGATTCCTTATGTTCATAATCACAGCGAGCTGAGTAATTCCCCGGTCGGAGAAAAAAACAATTTGAAGCAAGAAGATTTTCTGAAGATCCAAGAACTTGCTAAGAAAAAATTAGAGGAGAAGTGATTAGGCTTCGTCTATTTCAACATTCTCTAATGTATCAAAAAAGCCGGTCTGCAATAGTGGACCGAAATCTACCATATCCTCCGCGGAAAGTTTAAGACCATTTTCCATGGAGTAGGCCTGTAGCAGGGAAGCACAGGCCAAATGGCTTTCTTGCAATTGGGCGTGGGCTCTCGCTTTTACAACGAGTATGTCTGCGTCCGATTCTCCGAAATATTTAATATACAAATCAATAAACTTAAGCGCGTTCTTATGATCCGAAACTTTCAGATAACACTGAGCGATCATATCGTAATGCAAAAAGGTTTCTTCTTCGTCCATTCTCATGGCTGTTTTTAAAGAGGCTAACGCGGAGTTATAATCTCCCCTCTGATAATACAAATATCCCAGTTCAGACCAGATATCTTTTCGTTTAATCCCTCTTCCTCTAGAAAGTTTTTCCTGGGACAAAGCTTGTTTTAATACTTGGATCGCTTCGTTGGATCTATCGGTATCTTTTAAGAGACTTGCAAGTGTAAGATACAATTCCAATTGATCTGGAAAGAGCTCGATTGCGGAAGTGAGTATCTTTTTCGCGGATTTATAATTATGAACTTTGATTAAGTAATTCGCATAATAGAGCCTGCTTTCCGGATGAGTGGAAAATCGGTCCTGCAATTCCTGGAAAAGGTTCAGAGTTTCCCTGGTATTTCCAATATAATATTGGCACCAGGCCTGGCGGTTTTTCACCTTCAGGATGGTTTTGGGATTTTGGGTAAAATTCAGGGATTCCTTGTATAGGTTGAATGCCTTAGTAAATTCTCTCTGCCTTTCCCTATGGATGGCGCTAATGATTAGTTCCCTAAAACCCACGACTGGGACAGGCTAAAAAAATTCCTAAAATAATCAAGTTTTCCGCAGATCAACCGATGATTGAAACGGGGGCAAAGGAAAGAAAAAATCCCCTTATTAATCGAGGTAAAGAAAATGGAAATCGGCAACCAAACCAGCCAATCTCTCATGATCGAAAGAATCGCCAATCTGCCTAGGGAAATATTCCAGGCTCAGTCGGATATGAATTCTAAACTTTTGAAATTGAACGTAGAAGCGCAGTTACAGACCCAGGCTTCCGAAGGAAAATCCAGACTTTTGGATTTATACGTTTAACAGGGATGTTGGAATTCCACAAAACGCATTATCGTTTGTAGGAACTCCTACATCCACGCTCAGTAAGGTTAGCTCTTATTATATTCCGGCCTTTTTCTTTCTTTAAAGGCTTTCATCGCTTCTCTAAAATCCCTGGAATCCATAAAGCTGGAATTCCAAACCGCGACATAGTTCAAACCTACAGCTAAAGGTTTTCCTTCGGAGTAGTTCATTACTTCCTTAGTACCTTCTACCACTATTCTTGGATTGGCAGCGATCTCGGAAGCGGTTGCGATAGCTCCTTCCAAAAGTTGGTCCTGGTCCTTGAACAATCTAGAAACAAGTCCCATTCTAAGAGCTTCTTCTCCGTCTATGTCCTTACCGGTATAGGCGAGTTCTCTTGTATTTCCCTGTCCAATGATGGATGGAAGCCTGTTGATGGAACCCATATCCGCTACTATTGCTACCTTTGCTTCTCTTAGGGAGATACTTGCATCGTAAGTCGCATAACGGATATCACAAGCAGAGATCAGATCTAATCCTCCACCGATACAATGTTTTTGGACTGCGGCGATAGAAGGTTTAGGAGAATCATAAACTGCGTTGATTCCTTTCTGCATTCTTAGGATTAATTCGTAGAATTTTTTACGATCATCCCCGTATGTACCTTGTACTACGGATCCGAATTCTTGGAAGAATGAGTCCAGGTCTAAACCTGTGGAGAATGATTTACCTCTTGCAGCTACTACGAAGGAACGGATTTTTTGGTTCGAGTTAATTTCTTCGACTACATCCGGAAGGTCTCTCCAGAAACTCCAGTTCATCGCATTTCTTTTGTCGGGACGGTTTAAGAAGACGATGGCGACCCCGTCTTCTCTCTCGACGATTTCAAAGAATTCAAAGTTTGTCTTCATCGGGATCAGAGTTATCCGATTCAGCCGACGAGTAAAACGTTTTTTAGGTCTCGTGTTTTACTGGGAAACTAAGTGTAGCTTTGCAGCCGTTTTCGTTCTCGAGCTTCAGTTTTCCTCTTAGAAGTTTTACGAAAGAATCTACCAAGGAAAGTCCCAAAGAGCCTGAATTGCGCGTCTGAGGCATTGTATCAGTCAGACCTACGCCGTCGTCTTTGACCTCTAAGAAATATCGTTCGTCATTCAAACTAAAACGGATCAGTATAGAACCACTTTCTCTACCTTTGAATCCATGTTTGAATGAGTTAGTAAGAAGTTCGTTGATGATTAAAGCACAGTTCATTCCCATCTCGCTTGGTATCTTTGGAGTCTGGATATCCAATACTAGTTTGAACTTGGAACGATCTACCTTATACACTTCGAAAAGAAGGTCCGTAAGTTTGCGTACATACAGATCAAAGCTGATCGAAGATAGGTCGTGATTTTCATAAAGCACTTCGTGCAGAAGGGCCACTGCCTGGATCCTATGCTGGCTGTCCTTGAAAATATCCAGGGTCTCCTGGTCCTTCAGATTGGAAGCATTCATACTCAGCAAAGATGAAATAACAGTAAGATTATTTTTGATCCTATGATGGATCTCTTTCAGATAAGATTGGTTGGTATTATCCGATTCTCCTAAACGAAGAACGGTAATCGAGCCGCTGGATTTTCCTTCAGTGTTTAAAATAGGAGAGATCTGGATAGAAACTGCCGTTTTATTTCCGATCCCATCGATCGCGAATATTCCATTTTTCTCAATTGTTTGGAGAGAAGTTAATACATCCAAGACAGGAAGAGTATAAGAAGAAGAATTTTGATCTTCTAATCTTAAAATCTTTGTTAGGGAAAGTCCAATGGATTCCGCGTAACTTAGACCTGCGATTTTTTCGGCTACAGGATTACAAAATAATACCAATCCATTTTCGTCGGTAGTGATGATCCCCGATTCCATTTGGTTCAAAGTGGATTTTAGGGATTCTTCGTTTTTGCGGTTTCTGTGTTCCAGCTCGTTCTTGTATAAAGCCACTTCGATAGAAGATCGGAGCTGGTCGGACTCGAACGGTTTTACTATATAACCCAGAGGCTGAGTTCTTTTGGCTCTATTAAGAGTGTTCTCGTCGGCGTATGCGGTAAGATAAATAACGGGTGTTTGAAATCTGTTTCGAAGAAGTTCGGCAGTTTGAATCCCATCCAGATTCCCTTCAATATTGATGTCCATCAGGACAAGATCCGGATGATTCTCTTCTGCCTTTTGGATGGCCTCCTCTCCGGAGGAAGTGATGCCTACAAGATCGTAACCTAATTTTTTAAGTTTCTGGCCCAAGTTGACTGCGACAATGATCTCATCTTCGACAACTAGGATCTTAGGTTTTGTGAGCATACTTCTAATCTACGAATAAAACCGATTGTTTCAACCATATAAATGTAAAATGATGAATGAAAATATCTGCGGAAATGTGCAAAAGAATTTGAAAGCCTTCTTTGCAAGTAAAATCGAATATAAGTGAGATTTTTGTGAGGTTACTTATTATCTTGTAATCTTTTTTGAAACAACTATCAGAATATAAAAACTTCTCTAATCCTTTCGGACTAAAATTGGAAATTTTTTGATATATCGTCTAACGTGGATTAGGAAACGGATGTTTCCATCCCAGGGACGGATGGATCGATTCCGGATTTAGAAGGATTTAATTTCGGAGAATATAGTTTTCGTTTCCGTAGGACTTGCGGATGAATAGTCTCTTCTCTGCTCCAAGGCCTAAAAACAATTGGTATAGATCAGTCAAGATGGGACGGGAAGAATAATATCCGTGACCCAATGACAATAAAGAGGCATCGATCGGATTTACATTGACCACATCCACGCCTGGAAATTTGGAACAGGCGCCTAGTCTACCTGTCTGGTGGATCTGGGCGGAGGCAAACAATGCAGAATCTCCAGGGGAACAATACAGTGTAATCCTTTCTGAAGATTTTAATAAACTGTCCAGGATCAAAATGAATTCGCCGGTATCATAATCTGGGGCATTCAAAACCAATTCTTTCAAGAAAGGTTTGTCCCCCCATTCTCTAGAAAGTTCTGAAACCGAATTTAGGACTACCTGATGGCCCATAGAATGTACCAATAGATGGATTTTCTTTTTGGTAGAGACCATTCTTTTCAGGAAATTTTTGAAAGAATCTCTGCTGCTTCTTGCAGAGATTAAATTTTTTTCGTAGGTGCTTTTAAGGAAGAATGTTCCAAGCATGGAACCATCTCCTCCCGCAGGCCAAGTATATAGCGCTACCTTGCCGGGAAATTTCAGATCGTATTTAAGTTGAGCCGCTCTTAAGATAGCTTCTTCGAAGTTTACATTAAATCCATGAACGAACACGATCGCTTCTTCGAAAGGGTCTTCTTCTATTCTTTTCCACCAAAGTTTTTCTTGCTCTTCTTTGGTCTTTCCTTCGATGGCAACCCTATGTTCCAAGAATTGAAATGATTTCTCTTTATTTCCCAAACCAAAGGGGAGGGATCCTATCTCTCTATCTGCTGGAACATTTACGAGACAGGAGCCTGATTGGGTTCCCATATTTCCGAAATTCAGAAAATAAGAATTAGAACAAGCGACTTGTGTCCCTGGATTGACTGCCCTGGAAGTATTAAAAAATACCTCGATCCCATGAGTGGCAGAATATTGGGAATTAGTTCTCTTTTCCAGATATTCGGAGACGGAAGGGCCACAGCCTAAAGTAAGAACAAAACTGAAAATGAGAAAAAAGAAAGTTCGGAACATCATATAATCTTAATGGTTTGGCTTAGAGCCTCGTTTATAACTAAGGCCTTTTAGATATTTTCCAGGGTTTACAGATTTTCCTTTATGGATTACTTCGAAATGTAAGTGAGGACCAAAACAGTAACCTGTACATCCGGAGGTTGAGATCTTCTTGCCTGCGACCACGTAGTCTCCACGTTTTACGTTTAGTCTGGAATTATGAGCGTATAATGTTTTGAAATCGTCGTTATGTTCGATGACGATCGCGTTTCCGTAACCACCCATCCAGCCTGAGAATACTACCTTACCGTTACGAGCCGCCATCACTGCTTCGTAGTTCGCTTTTAGATCCAATGCTTCATGGAATTTATGTTGTGGGAATGTTCTCCATCCATAATTGGAAGTGACTACATGAGAGGCAACAGGCACCACCCACTTAGGTGCAGGGTCCGGGATCACAGCACCTGGAAGGAAAACTTTTTGGCCGGGACGAAGAATGTCCAAATCATCCAGCTTATTCTCTTCTAAAATTTCATCCAGGTTTACTTTATAAAGAGAAGCTATCTTAGCTACTGTATCTCCTGCTTTGAATTTATATAGTAGGCCTTGTTTATTCGGGATCTGTAATATTTGTCCCGGGTATAAAGTGTCTTCCAAATTGATATTAGAAGAACCAGCGATGGATTCCATGGAGACTTTATAGCGGGTTGCGATCTCTGAAAGTGTTTCGTTTCTTTTAACTTTGTACGTAACCACTTTGAGTTGTTTCTTTTTATCCGAGGCGCTTTTGATCTCATTTGCCATTAGAATGGTGAGCTTTGCTTTTTCTGATTCTTCTAGAAACTTTTCATCGCCTTTTTTGGCTTTTAAGTCTTCCGAATCATTCTCGGTTACTTCTGTGGATGCGGATTCCATAGAAGCATTGGAAGGACTCATCCAAATTCCTAAAAATAGGACCATAAAGATGACGGATGCGACAAGAGGGATAACGCGGAACTTACGTCTTCTGAAGTCCAGATTTCCGTGATATAGATTTCCTCTGAAATAAAAGGAATAATGGAAATGGAAAGCGCCCAGGTAGATCAGGGTGAAATTATCTGTCCGGAGGATTTCTTTTCCTGCGGTCAATTGCCTGGGCTTCTTGAAGATCATACTATGAGTATCGGTCGATCGGGCGGAGAACCACCCGAGTTTTTGATTCGAACAATTCTAAGAGGTGGGAAAAAGAACTCGGGACTTAAGAGTTATTCTTCCTTACCATTGTCCAAGGTCCTTGTGCCGCCAAAAGATTCTTCCACGATCTTTTTAACGTCTTTCTTCTGTCCGCCGGTCACGGTGATATTACCCTTCGCTACCACACCTTTTGCCAGGGAAAGAGCGGGAGCGATAATATCCCCTAAGAGACGTCCAGTTTCTTCCAAGCGGACTTCCGATTCCGCCTTAATGTTTCCGATCAAAGTTCCTGCTACGATCACTTCTCTTGCGGAAATGTTAGTGCGAACCTTACCGGTTTCTCCAATAAATAATGCGTCGTCGGTTTTAATTTCCCCTTCGAATTTTCCGTCGATACGTAGGGAACCAGCGATATAGAATTTGCCCTCAAAAATGGAACCTGGGCCGATTACGCTGTTATTATTATCCTTACCGATGGCCATCTGCTACTCCTGACTGCTGATTCATCTATTTGGTGAGTGGTTCCGAAATCGACAACTCTTTTTGTATAAGACCTTACCGGATTACGTCCTCATCGCCTTCGAAGAGGTTCGGTTTTTTCTTTTTGGTAGTTCCCGGGTCTGTGGTATGGGTAGGAGTCGGATCCGGTTCGGTCATTCCGCGGTGATCTTCGCAGACTTCTTTCGGAACTGTATCTTTGTCGAAAACTTCTTCTTCCGTTTGGTAACAATGACTGCCTGGAAGTTTTCCGGAGATAGAGCAGATGGTCCTACGCACAATTTTTGCGTCTCCGAAATCGAATGATTTTGATTTTTCGTGAGAGAGCGCGTTTGCCATAAATCTTCCCCAGATAGGAGCGGCTACAACTGCACCCGACATTCCTCTACCGAGTGAAAGTGTTCCGGTATCATAACCAACCCAAACGACCGCTACAAGTTCCGGAGTATAACCTGCAAACCAAGCATCTCTAAAATTATTTGTAGTTCCAGTTTTTCCCGCGGCGGGGCGAGTGAGTCCGTAAGACCTGGCTCCTGTTCCGGTTCCTTTTTTGATCACATCTTCCATCATCGAAGTGATCACGTAACTTGTTTCCGGCGAGAGTAATCTTTTTCTCTCTTTGGATTCGAATTCTTTTCTGAAATCTTTGATCAGATTTCCTTGTTCGTCTTCTACATATAAAACGCTGAGAGGAAATACTTGTTTTCCTCCGGAAGCAAATACTGCATAAGATCTTGCAAGTTCATAAGGAGAAACTTCAAAACTTCCTAATGCGATAGAAAAATCTCTCGGAAGATTTCTATTCTCTACTTGTAAAAGTTTTTCGAGTCTAGGTAGAAGATTGTTTAGACCAGTATGTTCCAATAATCGGACTGCGACGCTATTTCTGGAAAGTTCTAAAGCTTCTCTCAAACGGATGAATCCGGAATATTCTCCTGAATAATTGCTTGGGTTCCATTCATCTCCGTCTTCTAAAACATATTGCAACGGAGAATCATCGAATAGAGAAGCTGCCGTAACATTCTTCTTATCGTCGGGATGTTCATGATAATATTCCATCGCAGAAGCATATACTAATGGTTTGAACGCGGAGCCAGGTTGTCTATATGCTTGGAATGCACGGATCTGTTGGTTGTCGGAGCGGAATCCGGAGCCTCCCACCATTGCGGTGATATGACCCGTATCTGGACGAATAGAGATTAACGCACCTTCTACAGGAAGTAAATGGTCTTCTGTAGCTTGGGTCCTATAATTCCAGTCGATTGCCTCCGCTAAACCTTCTGTGCCCGAAATCAAATTTAGAACGGCTAAATCGTCTCTGAATTCTTCCTGCCAGGCCCTATTGAAGGTCCGATAAGAGCGGGAAATCTTAAATTTGAATTCAGGAAGATCATGTAATTCCGCCAAAAGTTTGAATGTAGAACCGTAGGTGTCCTCGAATGAATCGATCTTGGTAAAAGCCCTTTGGTTAGACAATTGTGTCTGTTGTTTCAAACCTGCAGCCAATGCCTTTTCCGCCTGGGTCTGGTGCTGTATATTTAGGGTGGTATAGATCTTTAAACCGCCCTCATAGATCTGCTGAGAAGGTATATAACGGGCCAGGTTCTTACGCACGTATTCCGTAAAATATGGGAATTTGTTCAGACGATCGGAGAATGCGGAGTCATTCGGAGAACGATTTAAGGTTATATAATATTCGGAGAATGCTTCGAACTCTCTCTCAGCGGTTTCCACATCCAGGATCCCGTTTTCTACCAGCTTTTTGAATACTACTCTTACCTTGGAGGCCGATGTATTCGGATTTACTAAGGGAGAAAATTCCTTGGGTCTTGTGGTCAAACTTGCAAGTAGGGCGGCTTCTCCCCAGCTTAAGTCCTTGATATCTTTTCTGAAATAGAACTTTGCAGCGGCACCCACGCCTATGGTTCCGTGTCCAAGAGGGATTTCGTTTAAGTATATACCTATTAAGGTTTTCTTATCGAATACTAATTCTAAAAGTAGGGCCAGCCATGCTTCTCTTGCCTTACGTAAAAAGGATCTTTCCGTGTTTAAAAATTTTAATCTGGCAACCTGTTGTGTGATTGTAGATGCACCTTCTTTTACTCTTCCTGCAAGAAGGTTAACCATGGTTGCTCTAAAAATCCCTCGAAGATCCAAACCTTTATGAGATCTGAAATTATTATCTTCCGTAGAGACAAAACAACGAATGACCTTATTATCATCCCAACCACCAGGAAGATCTTCGTCGGTAATCACTACTCTGGAAAATCTATAAAACTCCGCGATAGGTTCGTACTTCCCTTCGGTATTCAATCCGAAAAGTAGAGAAGGTTTTTCGTAACGATCCGCCTTAGGGACCTGCCAAATATCTTTGATAGAGAATACGAATAAAAATCCGTTTAAGAAGATAAGACCCAGAACAAGATAGATCAGTTTGCGTACAGGATCGGAAGAATCCAAACGAGATTGGATCCTATCCCTAAAAAGTACTACAAAATATCTTGTGAAAAAATCTACGGGTTCGTGTTTCATTTGGTTTATTTCTGATTTTTATAAAGGAGAAAATTGGCGCATCTTATCTATACCATGGAACCTAAGTCCGGTGTCTAGATTATATCCTTGGTATTCTTTAACCATAGAAGACCGAGAAGTTTTGTCGTGAACATAACCCCAAGCATTTGTGACTGCATCCTTTGCGGCCTCACAAGCCTTGTTGATGAGTTCTACAAAAGAATCATTTCGGATGAGGTTCGGGTCTGCAGGATAAGACCATTCTCTTTTTTCTTCATTCATGATTCTTTTGTCTATATGCTCTTTTAACGGAAGCATTAGAACGGAAGAATTTACTTTGTGTAAAGTGATCTTATCTAAAAAGCTAAGTGCTGCTCTTACTATCTTACTTCTGGAATCCAAGTATCTATGGAAATACAAATAACCTAAGAAGGATTCGTTCAGAATATCTCCAGGGATGATCTTTTCTTCCGAACCTATATATTTTTCTTTGAACTCTTTCGGGAAAGTTGCTTTTAAACCTTTTAGCCAGAAGTTCCAAAGCATCGGATCCATTTTTTTCTTCCCGTCTTTTCCTTTGAAGATCACGTCCACATGTTGCACGAAATCATAAGCTTTCGGGGTCATTCCCCATCTGAAATCCAGAAGCCAAGAATCCAAAGCAAACTCTACTCTCATATGATTGTATTGTGCTTTGGAGCTAATCTCTTTGTCCGGACTATAATAATCACCGGAGATAAAAAAGATATAAGGGTGAGTGACAATGTCCACGGCGCAGTGGATGATATAACCTAAAGTGAATGCGAGAAAACGATCTCTATAAATTCCTTCCTCTACAGTAAGAACCCCGTCCAGAAAATTCAGGATGAGTTCCAAAACATTTTCGTGATGACTTAGATCTCCCCAAGGTAGGGCTTTTTTGGTTCGAACAGGAGAAAGAACATGATAAAAATAAAAAATATCCGGAGCGATCGCGCCTATATTGGCAAACTTACGGGTACCTTCTTCTCTTAAAAGTTTAGCGATCTTTCTTTGTTCTGCGGTTCCGTGATCCAGATGTTTGCAGACTTGAGAAAGAGCTTCGAGATGAGTGATTTTGCCTGCCATATCGGAATTTTGCCTTTGAAAAAACCCGGACCGCCCTAAAAGATGGCCTAGAAGGATCTAGAAAACCCTCTAACCCTATGCAATCAATAGAAAATCTTAAATTTTTGACTCCCGAAGAAGCTAGAAAAATCGCAACAAATTTCGGGACCCCAGTTTTTGTGTACTCTCGCAAAGGAATCGAAAAAAGTTGCGACGATGCACTTTCCTTTCCTAACGCTTTTGGTCTCACCGTTCGATTCGCAATGAAAGCCAATCCGGGGCGCACGGTTCTGGAAATATTAAGGAAGAAGGGTATCCATATAGACGCATCTTCCGAACATGAAGTGCAACGTGCGATACTTGCAGGATTCAAACCTTCCGATATTCTACTCACTTCTCAACAATTGGCAAGATCCTTAAAGGATTTGATTCCTCAAGGAGTCCAGTTCAACGCATGTTCTTTGAGGCAATTGGAAGAATTTGGAAAAAACTTTCCAGGAAAAGAAGTGAGCGTTCGTTTTAATCCAGGTCTAGGATCCGGAGCTACCAAGAAAACGGATGTAGGAGGTAAAACATCCTCCTTCGGCATCTGGCATGAAGAAATCGGAAAAGTAAAAGAGATCGTTTCTAAATACGAGCTCAAACTGGTTCGAATTCACACGCATATAGGATCCGGTTCCGATCCAGAAGTTTGGAAGGCTGTGGCACATTATACTTTAGAGATCGCAGCACAATTCCCTGATTGTAGGACTGTGAATCTGGGCGGAGGTTTCAAAGTGGGAAGAATGATCGGTGAAAAAACGACCGATCCTCAAACCATCGGGAAGCCTGTAAAAGAACTCTTTGAAAATTACGCCAAAGAAAAAGGGATTCAGCTTAAAATGGAAATCGAGCCTGGTTCCTTCCTAATGGTGAATAATGGAGCAATCCTCACTCAGGTAGATGATATCGTTTATACTGGGGACGGGGGATATACATTCGTAAAACTAGATATGGGAATGGATGTGAATACAAGACCGGCTCTATACGCTGCAAAACATCCACTGGTAGTGATCCCCGAAAAAGAAAAGTCGGAACAAAAGACCGGAGAGTTTGTATACGTAGGACATTGTTGCGAAAGTGGGGACTTGATCACACAAGAAGAAGGCGGCGGCCCTCAACTTAGGACCACAGAAGTTCCTGAGATCGGAGACTTGGTAGTGATGGAAGGAGCAGGAGCTTATTGTTCTTCCATGTCGGTAAAAAATTATAATTCTTATCCGGAAACCCAAGAAGTTCTGATCGATCTAGACGGATCCGCAAAACTCGTTCGTAAGAAACAAACTTTGGAACAAGTCCTTCAGAATGAAGTCCTGGTTTCCCTCGGGTAATATTTATTTACTACTTCTTTCGGGAGGAACAGGCTCCCGGATGAAGTCCGATCTTCCGAAACAATTTTTAGAATTAAACGGAAAATCTATCTTACTTCATAGTTTGGAAACTTTTATAGATTGGGGAAAAACCAAAAGTATAGTCCTCGTTTCTCATAAGGATTATATCTTAAAATCCGAAACGCTTTGCTCCCCCTTTCTGAGAGAAAGAGATCGAATTGTAGAAGGCGGAGACACTAGACATGGATCCACGTTGGCTGGGATTTCGAGTCTTCAATTTGCAACCAATGATATCATACTTATCCACGATGCAGCTCGACCATTCGTTTCTCCGGACGATCTAGACAGATTATCCAGCGTTACGGAAGAATTTGGAGTGGCCTCACTCGCTTCTAAAAATCACGAAACCGTTCTGGAAGAAGAGAAGGATCATCTAAAATTTCTTAACCGAGAAAAGATCTGGTTTATGAAAACTCCCCAAGGGATCCGAGGGGATATTCTGAAAAAGATCCTGGAAAAACCATCTGCAACAGAACCGACCGATCTATGCACCTGGGCCCAAGGGCAAGGTATCACCCCCAAGTTGGTAGAATCCAATCCATATAATCTAAAAATCACCGAAAAATCCGACCTGGCCTTAGCGGAAGCTATGTTGCCTTTGTTCCAGAGTTGGAAAGAGAAAGCGGATTAAGACTCTTTATGGAAGATTCAGGCCTCGTAGCTTATCGCTGAGGTTTTAATTTATAATAATCTAATG
This sequence comes from Leptospira neocaledonica, assembly GCF_002812205.1. NCBI lineage: Bacteria > Pseudomonadati > Spirochaetota > Leptospiria > Leptospirales > Leptospiraceae > Leptospira > Leptospira neocaledonica. Next base: position 29,787 of record NZ_NPEA01000004.1, on the reverse strand, counting down.
AATCAAAGATTGCCGGCCGTATATGGTTCTAATATTTTAATCATTTCGGTATCTTTATTATCTTTTGCGTAATCGATTGCCGATTTCCCCTCCTTATTTTTTCTTCGTATATTAAATTTATGTTTTGTGAGGAGAAGCTTGACTATTTCGTATTTTTTATTTTTTACCGGAACCGTAATCGCATCATCATCCAAGTTATCGACGGCATTAAGGTCCGCACCCTTTGAAAGTAAAAGTTCGACGATCTTATAATGATTTTCGTTTGTTTCCAGTTGGTGGGTCGCAGTTAATATGGCCGTACATCCGCATTTTGGAGAGCGAAAGTTAACCTTTGCACCTTTAGAAATTAAATACTTAACTACGTCTAAATTGCCATACGCGGCGGCTATCATTAACGCGGTCCAATCATCCGGAGGAGAGACCCTATCGATATCGGAATAATTGTTTTTAAAGAAGGTTTCGATTCGATTCGAATTTCCGAATCTCGCAAGTAAATGGATCGGATAGTTTACAAACATATCCTCAACGAAAATAGTTTCAGGATTATTTTTCTGTTCTATCGAACTACATGCTGAAAATACGAAAGCGATCGATAACGCGCAAACCGTAAAAAATTTTATAAATTGTATATGTAAAGTGATCATGAGTTAGCTGTCCTCTTGCTGCGAAAAATTAAGGAGTTTAAGATTATAAATGATTTAGTATCGGATGATTTTAAAATAATCGATCGCGCCTCTACCGGAATTTCCGGTGGAGATTGCAACTTTGAAACTTTTGATCGTTCCGATTTTATGTTGATATTTGAAGACTCCGTTTTTGAAGAAAAAAAGATCCGATCCTACTTTTCGTATAGTCAAAATCTGGAATTTGCTTGTGATATTTTGATTCCCATTACTATACATAATCCATTTCTCTTGATTAGCCACGGCAAAGGAATCTTTCCAATTCACAGACGATTCTATAAAATCCTCTCCTTCATTTAAATCAGTAAGTGCAATTCCTATATACGATTCAGGCTTATCTTTATTGCCCGAAACAGATGCCTCAATTTCAAAGTCCCCATCATACGCTATCGTAAAAAGTGACTTTATATGTTTATTCTTAGTATCTGAAAATCGGAAATGATAAACTCCGTCTTCTATTTTTGCAAAGAATTCCTTATCTTCTGCCATTCCAAAAAGTAAATTTGGTCTATTAAATTCCGAGATTACTGCCTTTTTAGGCGATCGAAGATATTCGAATTTGTCGGGATCTGCGGAGCAGGTTAGAAAAAACAAACAAGAGATAAATAAAAATCGATTCATTATAAGATCTTTTTAATATAATAAAACGGATAAACTTCAAGTAAAAAACTCAAAGATATAAAACGATTTGGCGGCAAGTTCGCGATAGACTTATGAATATATTTTAAGGAAGGTTTTTGCGAATGGAGGGACTCGCCCGCTACACAGTCTCGCATCCTGCTCGACTTGGTTCCGCGGCGTGCTTCGCCTGCCTCAGCACATCCTGTGCTTCGGACGCGAAAATATACGCTCGTTACGCGAGCTATTTTCGCTCTCAGACTCAGCCGTTCGAGTCCCTTGGATCTTATTTAGTTAAATGATTTTGTTGTTTTAAAGAGGAAAGTTTTTGCGAGTGGAGGGACTCGAACCCCCACACATTACTGCACCAGAACCTAAATCTGGCGTGTCTACCAATTTCACCACACTCGCGACGGGTTACGAAAGTCAGTCTTTCAACAGATGCCGGGAAGTCAAGAATATTGAACTTCTAAAAACTGCCCGGCGAGACCTTATTGAACTACCAATCTTTTGGATTGTTCCGAAAGTTCTTCCAAACTAGCTCTCATTCTATTGGAACCTTCCGAAATAAGATTCGAAGATTGTTCGATGGAAGAAAGGGCTTGGACCACTTCTTTGGTTCCGTTCTTCTGCTCGCTTGCAATGGATTCTATCTGTCGGGATAGATCGAATAGTTCTCGGAAGGATTTTAAGAAGGACTCGTGGATACGTCCTTGGTTTTCCACTCTGGATCTCAATTGGCCTAGGTTATCTACAATGGAAGTAAATCCGGATTCTTGGACGGAAACTTTTCGTTTTGTTTCTTCTGCCGCTGTGTTTCCGTTTGTGATCAGTTTTGCAGCTTCTCCGATAATTTTAGAGATTGTGGCCGCGTTTTCGGACGCACTATCTGCAAGTTTTGCTACTTCTTGTGCGACAACTGCAAACCCTTTTCCATGTTCCCCAGCTCTTGCTGCTTCGATAGATGCGTTTAATGCAAGTAAGTTGGTTCTGTCCGCAATTTCTCTCATGATATCGTTTACATCTTGGACTTTTTGGAAGGATTTACTAACTTCTCCGAAATTATTTCCTAATATTTCCATTGCACCAGATACATCTTTACTATAAACCTTGGATTCTTCTGTCGTTTTGGATAAGGAATCGGTAGAAATTCTTACTTCTTTTAAGATAGAGTTTAATGTGTCACTTTCTTTGTTCAATTCTTCTATCTTTCCGAACTGAGCCTTAACAAATTCTGCAGCGCTGTCTGTGGAGGCAGCTAATTCTTCGAGAGAAGCGCTGATCTGTTCCATGCTGGAGACCTGGCTTTGGATCTCCGAATTCAGAGTATCCATTTCGTTTTTCATCTCGGAAGTATTTTTGTTTAAGACAGTTGCTTCTTCAGTGATCCTATTCTTGGTTTTCTCGGCTTCTTCACTTTTTGCTTCCGCATCGACTGTTGACTTGATTGCCACATCCGAAACCGAAACTAAAAATTTAACTACGGAAGTTAAGATATGGATCCCTAAGATGAAAAATACAAATCGTATGATTTCGAAAAATACTGAAATCTCATCAGCCTTATCGGTATTGTATTTGAATTCCACCCCATTCAACCATGCGAAATAATCCATGGAGAATGTTCCGATAAATGCCAAGTATCCAACAAGCAAAGTGGTTCTAGGGGAAAGAAGAAGACCGGAATAAATCATCACAAAAAAATACAGCATGATAAAGAACGGCATTTTTAGGTTTCCGACCATTGCTTCTTTATTGGCGGCATACACAGTGACCGTTATGAAGATCAGGGAATACATCAAAATATCCAAGAATACACATAAGGTTACAAAAGAACCTTTGAGTTTTCCTTTTTTCAGAAGAATGATCTGAGCAATTCCGTATCCGAAAATTGTAAGTTCGATCAGAAAGTTGATAAGTGTGCTCGCTTGTTGGGAGCCTGCTTGTGAAAATAAAGCTAAAACATTTACCGCAAGCATTACGATGGAGAATCCGATCCGGATCCGATTGATGCTGATCGCTCCTTTTTCCGAAAAATTTGTAGTCTGTATGGAGTTTGCCGCCATTATTTTTTGCCTTTTCTAATTCTAACGAATTGATGCGAATATACGAATGGCCAAGTGATTTCGGCCAATACTGTTCGACTTCTAAAAACGAGAAAACTACACAGTTGTAATCCGAATAGAAAAAATGAACCTTCGGATTGTTAGCCTATGCGGTTTTTTAGTTCCTAGTTCTAAATAAAAAGAAAGTTAAAGATAGTCCAAAACAAGTAATCAGTAAACCCAAAAGGTCTAGTCAAAGAGATTGTAGGACCTGAATTTTTCCGGCAATCGGTGCAGAAAAACCTGGGATCTCGAGTTGTAGTCCATGTAGAACTATAAGTGGGATCCCGTTAAAGACTGTATGGATTAGAAAGATGATTAATCGAAGATTAAGATTCGATCGGAATCCGTTTGCCGTCCAACCAGCCTGCAACCCAAGCAAGAATCACATAACCTACTAACGCCTGGATAGAAAATTCAGGAATTGTAAGTGGAGGAGGGAAGAATGGAGTCGCAACCGCTAAGACCAAAAGTATTCCGCCGAAGATCTGCATTCCGTATTTTCCACCGAAAGTGGAACCCGGTTTTGTCGCTCTAAAATATAAGACCAATCCGATCAAAGTAAGAGTTACCTCAGTCGTGATAGAAAGAATTCTATTATGCCAAAGCCCGAAACCTATTTTAGGACCTGAATCGAATAGAATCGGTAGATCTTTTGTATGCATCGGAAGATCCAGAAAATAATGAGAAAGAACAGTCAAACCGATCAGTCCTGAAATTTTGTTCTTTAAAGAATCTGAATATGGTTTAGATCTTAAAAAGACGAATTTGAAGATTAGAAAACATAGGATAGACCAGCCGATTCCTCCCACTAAACTATGTGTGATCGGCATATAATAAAGATCGAAATTATTCACTTCGGTAAAACCAGGAACGAATCGAATACCTTCGATCCCGAATAAGATAAAGATCATAAATAGAATATCTACGAACTGAACCCCGATAAAACTCGCCCAAAGAGGAGTTTTGGGTTCGGCTTTTTTAGAAGCGAAAGAAACGCTATAATGTCCTATAAACATGAGTTTGCCCCAAGGCCGAAGTTCCGGCCGGAGCAAAGGATTTAAGAAATCTAAAAAAAGGCAAGAGGGAATCCGAAACGAAATTGTTCCGAAAATTAAAATTAGATCGATTCGTGTTTTTCGCCGTTGATCAGTTTGCCTAAAAGTCTGTTTTCTCTATCTACGAATGACTCGATAAACGGCTGTAAGTCTTTGATCTTTGTAGATAGATTATAACCTGCTTCCATAGTATCCACTAAAGAAGTGGCCCCTACCATAGATGCAGCAACTTTGATCGGTGCCATGATCAGTTTTACCATCGGAAGTTTGGAAAGAGAAAAGAAAAATTTGAGAGTTTCACCAACCATACCGATCTGAGCTCTTCTTTCCTCGAATCTGCCGACTGCACCTAAGGCAGCATAAAGATTTTCTTGAGGGATCTCTCCGTTCTCCATTAAATTATTTTCGATCACTACTTTAGCAGTCTCGAAATCCAAAGAGTCTGTGAGTTTGTTCAGTAGGATAATCTGATGGATATTATCGGTCATCGCCTTCCCGGCGACCGTTTTCAATTTTTCGTACAAACTTTCGAGAGCATTATCTCTTTCTTCTTTGTTGGTGGGAGCGTAGAGATTGTTTTCGAAAAAAGAGGGGATTCCGTCGTAGCCCTTAATCGATGTTAAAAGATCCGAATACGTATGACGCAATCTTTCGATTGTGGATCTGACAACGGCAAGACGAACTGGTTCGAGGTCTTTCAGATCCATTTCTGTTAACAACGAACTTGGAGTTTTACTGTTCCTGGGTCAATTGAAAAAATATAGAAGATCCACCGGGGAAATATCTAAAAAAATTATTCCTTAGAGACCAAAGCGTTTTCTTTCAAATTGCCGGGAAGTTTTTTCATGGATTTTTCCGCGTCTTCCTTGGAAGGGAAATTTCCCATACGGACTGTAAAATAACCGTTTTTGGTTTTTTTCACGTAAGACTTCCCGCCTAAAGAAGACTTGAGTTCATCTGCCTTCTCTTTGGTTTTGAACGCTGCTACTTGAACGAAAAAATCATTATCAGCCTTGTGGACCGCCGCCTTACGAGGAGAAGTGTGGACTGATTTTTTGGATTCCTTTTCTTTCCGAACTAATTTTTTTTCAGTGTGAGAAGAAGATGGGGCTTCTACTTCTATCTTGGATGGTTCTTCCTTTTTTGCAGGAGAAATTTCGGATCTTAGATCCACAACTTCTGCGCCTGGAGGAAGATTTCTGAATTTAACTTCTTCTTCTTTTTTAATATTAGAAGTCGCAGAAGATTCCTCCATTGCTTGGTTCACAGTGGAAGATGATAATGATTGCATATTGTCTCGATTGGAATTGAGAGCCAGGTCATCTTGCACTTGGCCTCTCTTTCTTCCGACGGAAACGCCTAAGAAGAAGAATGAAAAAAGAAGTCCCACTAAAAATAGGGAGAGCAATGAGATCCTTTTATTATCCAGATTGATGACGTAGAAAACTTTTTCCTTCATTTCATTCTTCCTTTTAATTCAGCGTACAAATGTTCGCATTCTTTACGAAGGTCTTGCAAATCCCCTGTGTTCTTAATGGAATAGTCGGCCTTCTTCGCTTTTTCCTGAAGTGAAAGCTGGCTTTTTGCTCTAGCTTCCGCTTCTTCTTTGCTAATCCCGTCCCTTTTTACTGTCCTTTCCAAAGAAGTTACCGGGTCTGAAATTACGCAGACAGTGGCATCGCAAAGGGTATAAGAGTCCGTTTCGAAAAGTAGTGGGACCTCCCACAGGACCAAACAACCTTCTGCTAAGCTGCCCAGTACTTCTAGAAACTCCTTACGTATCCTTGGATGGGTTAAAGAGTTTAGGATCTTCAGTTTTTCGGGATTCCCGAATACCAACTTTGCGATCCTTTTTCGATCTAGCTTGCCGGACTCATCCAAAATTTCCGGACCCAAGGAATCGATCAGTTCCTTTGAGATCGGGCTGTCCGGATCCGTATATTTACGGGCGATCTCGTCAGCGCTGATTCTCACTCCGCCCAATTCTTCCAAGATCTGAGTCGCAGTGGATTTGCCACCACCGATCATCCCAGTGATCCCGACAAGAAAAGCCCCGTCAGTTCTAAGAGAGGACCGAGTCATTGGGAAAGATTATATGAAAAGGCTTTTTAGTACAAGCTTTTTAACATATAGTCATAAGAGGAATCGGTGCGTTTACACTCCGATAGGGCTCCAATTGTAAGAAGAATAAATCTCTTTCCAAAAGATCTATACTTGATAGAGCAGTAGAATCATGAAATACTTGGAAACTTCTCAAATCATCCCAGCTAAGGGGATGTCCTACACGATGTACGAGATCGAAGGGGAGGACCAGATTTTACGGATGCTTACTTATATACCGGACACGGATGAGATACATATATATCCTAAACCACCGGTGAAAAAATTATATAAGCCCGAACTTTGCAAACAAGTGGAAGATCTGGTATTTACCGAATTATGGAAACTGGGAGAGGAAAGAAAGAAGGGATAAGCGGGTTTTGGCTTCGGGCAGAATCGAACTGCCGACACAAGGATTTTCAGTCCTCTGCTCTACCGACTGAGCTACAAAGCCGAACCCAGAACCAAAATACTGAGTCCGGCCTAGACGTCAATGGAAAATCCTGATTTAGGCTTCGTCTCCAGATTTGATGATGCTGGGACTGTTCTTGCAAGAGAAAGAATGGTCCGAACACAAATCTCGGAAAGAGGGATCAAGGATCCAAATCTACTTTCTGCCTTCCTAAAAGTCCCCAGACATATTTTCCTTCCTGAAAAATACAGGGAATGTTCTTACGAAGACAAAGCTGTTCCGATCGGAGAAGAACAAACCATTTCCCAGCCTTATATAGTCGCATACATCGCTAACCAATTGAGGGTAAGGCCCGGAGATACAATTTTAGAAATAGGCACTGGTTCCGGGTATCTGGCTGCAATTTTGGATCTTCTGGGGGCAAAACTTTTTTCCATAGAAATCGTACCTGAATTGTACGAAAGATCCTTAGCGGTTTTGGAAAGTTGGTCTCCTGGATTTACAGAAAGAAATGAGATTCTATTCGGAGACGCGAACCTTCTCACCCAAACAAAAGGAAAAATTTCTAAATTTGTATCTTCTGCATGTTTTCCAAAAATACCAGGATCAGAAAGTTTCCTTTTTGAATCTTTACAAGAAGAAGGGATCGCGGTGTTTCCCGTAGAATGGAAGGAAGAAGTCCAGCTTCTTCTTACTCTTAGGAAAAAACAAAATCGATTTGATGAGACAAACCGATTGCCTGTAAAATTTGTACCACTTTTGGGAAGAACGGATCTAATTTAAAATTTTCAGATCTCGTGTTTATAACCGAATCTATATTGGGTTCCTCCTAAAACTTGCGGGTAGGCGACGCTAGGAGCGAGGCCGGCTATCCCACCTTCCGAGCTAGGATGAGCAATTCCATATTGAAAGGAGAATAACGTCTCCATTTCCATATATATATGACCCTTATCGGAAACCCTTGCTTGAGCACCGACGAGCCAGTTGGGGGCAATGCCGGAAACGTTAAATCTAGTATTTTCCCAGTTGGCAGAAGGATCTGTTCCATCTGCGACTAAGCCTAGGATAGTAGTATCCGTAACACCTGCATCGACCAAAAATTCATGGACATCGTTCAAGCGGTTATGCCCTGCTAAACTCCATCCACCTTTAAAATAATGTATTCCGGCGCCTATGTATACAGCCGCATCTTCCGTAACGGAAAGTTTAATTCCTATATTTACAGGGATCTGGATTGCATTGTAATCCCAAGTCATATGGTAAAAAGATTGTCCCGCAAATTTTGCTTCCGTATCTCCTCCCATCACCTTGCGAGTGTAATGTGCGTTTACTCTCCAGAAGAATGTTTTTCCGAAATCTTGTTCGTACCCTAAGGAAAGTGTAAGTCCTGTCATTGCGCCGTTTGTTTTCGCGCTGATCAGACCATTGGAAGAATGTTGTAAGGTTAATAATCGGTTTTCTGGAATGACTGCTAATCGAGGAAGAACTCCGTCTGTGGTTCCTGTGCTGTCCTTAGTCGCGTAATTACTAGATGAATCCAAACCGTCTGTAGAGATTGTATTTCCCAAATCTCCTAAATCGAATTGTAATCCGGCACTACCCATTACATATGTTTTTGCATTTAAGTAGATCCCAGGTGCTATGAAAAGAAAGATGAGAAATGTTCTTCTGGCAGTTTGTATCATGGTTATCTCCGGGTGGGGTTTGAAAACATTTTCACTGGAAATAGATATGCTTAGGAGTAGCCATCTTTTTTTCGATTTAATTCATTACATGATCGTTATGTGATAAAATTCGACGAAGCCAATTTATACCCTTAGGGATGGGCAAACTTACATTTCGCTTATTAATTTCAGAGAAGAAGCCCGTGTTTAAAAAAAGAAAATAAAAATAAAAAAGGCCCTCCTTTCGGAGAGCCTTTACATAATCCAAACAAAGACCTTGAATTAGATCTCGTGTTTGTATCCGAATCTGTACTGGTTTCCACCAAGAACTTGAGGATACGCAACAGAAGGTGCTAAACCTTCGATACCACCTTGTGATCTTGGGTGACCAATTCCATATTTGAAGGAGAACAGAGTCTCAACTTCCATATAGATATGACCTTTATCGGAAATTCTAGATTGAGCTCCGATCAACCAGTTTGGAGCAAATCCAGAAACTTGGAAGGTAGTTTTTTCGTAGTTAGCAGAAGGATCAGTTCCGTCAGCAAGCAGTCCAGCGATTGTAGAAGACTTTGCTTCTGCAAGGGTTTGTCCGCCAGCAACTAAAGCATTTACTACTGCATTATGAACGTCATTCAAACGGTTACTTCCAGCTAAGCTCCATCCACCGTTGAAGTAGTGAACCCCAGCTCCGATATAGAAGGAAGTATCTTCTGTAACGGAAAGTTTGATACCTACGTTAAATGGAACTTGAAGTGCATGGTAGTCCCAAGTAATATCGTAGAAATTTTGTCCTAAGAATTTCGCGTCAGTTTCTCCACCCGCAACTTTACGAGTGTAGTGCGCGTTTGCTCTCCAGAAGAAAGCCTTTCCGAAATCGTGCTCATATCCTAAGGATAGAGTAAGTCCTGTCATCGCACCGCTAGTTTTAGCGCTGATCAATCCGTTTGTAGTGTGTTGTAAACTTAACAAACGGTTTTCAGGAATGATTGCACGACGAGGAAGAACCCCACCCTGAGTTCCAGTGGAATCAGTAGTAGCATAGCTTCCAGATGCATCCAAACCATCAGTTGCAATTGTATCGCCCAATGATCCCAGGTCAAATTGGAGACCGAGGCCTCCAGTGATGTAAGACTTTGCGCTCAAGCCGAATGAAGAACAAAGTACGGCGAAAACTAACAAAGCTCTCGTGATGTTACGAACCATTTAAATAGCTCCTTAAACTTTTCGTATAGTAGAGTGGTTTTTCACTTGGACCATTTATGTCTATATCCTGGGCCCAAGCATTGGACAGGACAATATCGATGCGGACTTGAGTGTCAAACAGATATTCTGAATAAAATAAAAAAGTCCGTTATATAGGATTTTATTTTGAACATTTGTTGTAAAAAATAAACATTCACTTCCTCTTCTATTTGAAGCTTAACGTCTGTTCGTTAATTTCAATTTTTTAAACTTTGAGAAAAATCAGTGAATTTTCTCTTACTAGTTCGAGCGATAAGTTTTGGAAAAACTCCTTGCAAGACTAGAATTTAGGAATCAGATGGAGAGAACCGTTGGGGGTGGGACCAAAAGTCTCTGAGAGAGTCCCCGGAACCTGATCAGGATAATGCCTGCGAAGGGAAACGGAAAAAAACAAATGTCCGAGATCTAGGTTCGCGAAAGATTATAAATTTCGCATGGACTTTTTCCCGGATCCTTTTTCTTTTCCCCGTTTTTCAGATTCCGGAATTCTCCCCGACATGGGAGAAAAACTATGGAATCCAATCAAACTCTAACTCCGTCCGAGATCCCTCGCAAAGAAATTCGCTTAACTGACGGAACTGTTTATCACGCGTACACTACCGAAGGTCCTTGGAAAGACGGATGGAATCCTTCCGATTGGAAGGCAGGAATCCCTAAGCTTAGGGAAGAATGGATCCGCAAAAGAAGTTCAGGTCCTTCTCCCGTTCAAAATCATTCTCAAATGTATTTCGCAAAACAGGGATTGATAACCGAAGAAATGAAATATGTGGCTCTCCGTGAGGGAATGGATCCTGAATTTGTGAGAAGTGAGATTGCAAGAGGAAGAGCAATCATTCCTTCCAACAAGAAACATCCTGAATTGGAGCCTATGATCATCGGCAAAAACTTTTTAGTAAAAATAAATGCGAATATAGGTAATTCAGCTCTTTCTTCTTCCATTGAAGAGGAAGTGGAGAAGCTCCGATGGTCTATCAAGTGGGGGGCCGATACTGTGATGGATCTCTCCACAGGAAAAAATATCCACGAGACTAGAGAATGGATCATTCGAAATTCTCCCGTCCCGATCGGAACGGTTCCGATCTACCAAGCCTTGGAAAAAGTAAAAGGTAAGGCGGAGAATTTAAGTCTTTCGGTATTTTTAGAAACTTTGGAAGAGCAGGCGGAACAAGGTGTAGATTATTTTACAATTCACTCCGGAGTGCTTCTTAGATATATTCCGCTGACTTCCAAAAGAGTAACGGGTATTGTTTCCAGAGGTGGTTCTATCATCGCAAAATGGTGTTTGGCACATCATCAGGAAAATTTCCTTTATACAGGTTTCGAAGAAATCTGCAAGGTGATGAAAAAATACGGGGTATCCTTCTCCTTGGGTGACGGTTTACGTCCGGGAAGTATCGCGGATGCAAACGACGAGGCACAATTTTCAGAATTAAGAACATTGGGAGAGCTTACTCAGATTGCTTGGAAAGAAGATATCCAAGTAATGATAGAAGGGCCTGGTCATGTTCCATTAGATAAGATCAAAGAGAATGTAGATCTGCAGATGGAAATTTGTAAGGAAGCTCCATTTTACACATTAGGGCCTCTAGTGACTGATATTGCACCCGGTTATGATCATATCACTTCCGCGATTGGAGCTGCAATGATTGGCTGGCATGGAACCGCGATGCTTTGTTACGTAACTCCAAAAGAACATTTGGGACTTCCCGATAAAGAAGACGTAAAGCAGGGAGTGATCGCTTATAAGATCGCTGCGCATGCGGCAGATCTTGCTAAAGGACACCCAGGCGCCAAGGAAAGAGACAATCTATTGAGTAAGGCAAGATTCGAATTCAGATGGGAAGACCAGTTTGCACTTTCCTTGGATCCCGATACTGCCCAGTCCTTTCATGACGAGACACTCCCTCAGGATAGAATGAAAACGGCGCATTTTTGCTCTATGTGTGGGCCTCATTTCTGTTCCATGCATTTGACCCAGGAGCTTAGAAAATATGCGGAAGAGAAAGGGATCTCGGACGAGAAGGCTATGGAAGAAGGATTCAAAGAAAAATCCCAAGAATTTTTAAATAAAGGAGGAACTGTCTACGTCTCCTCCGAGTAGCTTGACCTTTCCAAAGAAATTTGGAATCCTGGATCGGCTGGACGGACACGTATGAAACAAAAACTCGTTCAAAAAATTATTTTTGCATTCTTCTTATTTATTGCACCTGCGGCTTTTGCCCAAGGAAACAATAATCTTGCTCCTGTTCCAGGTGAACTCGAGCAGGCAGAAAGAAGAAATTCCAGAAAATTTTTCATTGGAGGGTTTACTTCAAACGGTTTGAGTTGGTTCGGTTCAGGGATCCAATTTTCTTCCAAATTGGCCGCTTCTCTGCAATGGCAAGAACAAAGAGTAATCCAAAGATTCGATTTGGATGTGAATGGCGTGCAATCTGATCTATCAGGAGTATTCACGCTTACAAATTCAGAAAAGATCCAAAGACAATTGGCACTCCAAATGGAATGGTTTCCTTTTTCCGGTCCTTATTATTTTGCGGCAGGAGCAGGACTAGAAACATATTCGGAAAAACAAAGAAAGACAGAGACCTATGTTCCAAGCGGAAATTATAGGGACTATGCTTGGAATATTTCTCAACAAAAACTTTTTCTTTCTGCGGGGGCAGGTTTCCGGTATGTTTTCAACTCTGGATTTTTTATTCATGTGGGAGGAAATATTCTATTCTATCCTGATAGAACCACTCATGAACAAAGAGGTTCGTACGGCACCAATACAAATTGGGATTATAGACAATTGCAGAAAGATTGGCAGGAACCTGAAAAAGAAGCAAGAACTCATCAGAATCCCTATGGAGCTCAATTGCAGGTCTTGTTTGGGGTTGCGATATAATTTCCCGTGACCTGAACTCAGTCCTAGGATAGTTATTATAAAATTTTAATGTAGGGAAGAAGGGTCCAAGTCCTTTCTTTTATGACCTAATGTAGTCCTAAATGTTTCAATTACCTTGGAACATTCCCAGGTAGAAACATCATAACCTATCGTTTGGAACCAATTCTGTAAAAGTTTGGGATCTTCTTTTTGTATGCTAAGTATAAATTGAGGATGGTTCGTTTTTTCTGTATGAATAAAATCTAAAAAAGTTCTCAAACTACTTCCTGCCGATCCGTGGAGGATTTTTTTAAGATTTAAAATCTTCAAGAAAAATATCCAGGAAGGAGTGGAATCTGTATTCCGATTTTATAATCTTATGGAATTTTGATTTAGATTAATAAGAAGTATAACGTATCTTTTTTTAGAGATTGCCCTCAAATTAGGCGACATAATATAAACTTGTATCCAACATTCTGAAAATAGCTTACCTTGATTAGGGTAAACTGTTATTAAATTCTAAAATGCTAAAATGGAATATTATTTCCGGAAAGAAACTTCGAAAAGCCTTAATTATCACAAAAATTTCTTAGAAGAAATTAAATAAATGGTAAAAAAAATAAATTTCTCCAATATGTGGCCATGCAAAGGCTTGATTTCGGTCTTTCGGATAACCCCGGAGAGGCGGAAGAATTCTGCAAGTTACTGAATCGTTCCGCTTTAAGTATTTGTTATGGATTGCCGATTTCTCTCAGAACTGAGGCGGTCTTATTTTTATATAAATATTCCGAGAATAGCGTAACGGAAGGATTTAATTTTTTAAGAAAATATTATAGTCCAAGTTATTCTATCCTGTATTGGATAAATGAGTCTGCTCATGGATTGCCTTGGGAAAATCCATGGCTAACTTTGCTACTCGAGTCTCACTCTTCTGCATTATTACTTCATTCTCTTGATGATCATTTAACAGACGGATCTTTAAGAGCGAATCATATCATTCTTCAGCTTAGGACTGAGGCTTGGACTAGATATGCTCAATCTAGCAAATTATTTGGTAGAGAAGTGCATGACGGTGTGCTGATCGCAGAGGAATTTATAGACAGATACTTTAAATCCATTGTGGATTTAGGGATTGCAGAAAGTTTAGAAGCTCATCTTTCCAGATTTCGTTCTCAAATGGGAATTTGGTCCTTACAACCGTATTTGCTTGCCAGATCTTTTTTCTCCAAAGACCAAGCTGAACTCGTAAAGAGAATGTACGAATTCTTTGGTGTGGCCTGGAGACTTTTGGACGATTACCAAGATCTGAATGAAGATTTGGAAAATGAGGACATTTCCTCTATGATCTATTTTCTTCCGGAAGACAAAAGGCAAGACTGGAAAAGGAATAAAAAGCAGGAAGTTTTAGGGCTTTTGGGAGAAATCCAGTTAGAAAGGCAGATCTCCGATCTAATCAATTCGTATTTGAATGAAGCAGCAAAACTCGCAGAAGATTTACATCTACCCAAATATTCAAATTCATTACTTTCTTTAAAAATCACGGAACATAGTCGTGCCTGAATCGATAGGAGGACGGAAATCCATATCCGTTCGCGCGTTTTCTATTAATTGGAAAAATATAGACTCTTTAAATTAACCCAAATACTCCACTACCAGCAATGCCATATCGTCTTGGTGTTGAAATTCTCCCTGAAAGGATTGAACTCCATGTATGACCGAATCGCAAAGTTCTTCAGGAGGTCTAAAAGAATTTTTCCTCAGCAGGTCGGATAGACGATCTTCTCCGAAAAATTCTCCCTCCGAATTTCTGGAATCGGGAATTCCGTCCGTATATAATACTACCTTGTCTCCAGGTAATAAGTCCACTGATTCTGTTTGGTAAGTGGTTGGGATCGCCTCGTAGATCGCGACTCCTTTGGGCCTATAAAATTCTACGAGCCCACTTTTTCTCAATACAAGACATTCCGGATGTCCTGCATTTGCGATTAATGTTTTGCCGGACCTTAGATCCACGGTTACTAAAGTGGCTGTGATAAAATGACCGTCCAATTTGCCTTCGAATTGATTACGAATATGTAATAGAAGAGAAGACGGATCTTGTAGAAGAATAGACCAATCCCCAAGAGTCATTTTTAGCATGGATGCCAACAGTGCTGCGGAAACACCATGACCGGTTACATCTCCGATGAACATTCCTAAAGAACTTGTGGAAGGGTCGTAGATCACATCCAATAAGTCTCCGCCTATTTCCATCATTGGTTTGTATCTATAAGAGATCCTTGCATTAGGAATAACCGGGAGTTCCGTTGGAAGTAACGCATTTTGGATCTTTCCTGCAATAGAAAGGTCCTTCGCTAAAATTCTTCCTTTTTGTACAAGTTCCGCTTTTTGGAGCTCTATAATTTTAGTTCTTTCTTCTACCTTTGTTTCCAAAGATTCGTTTAATGATTTGAGCTTACCTTCCGATTTTTCTAGGGCTCTGAAAACTTCTGCGTATCTTTTTGCGAGTGCCAAACTGAAAAGTAATGTTAACACTAAAAAGCTTTCGTTTACCCAAGGCTGAGCCGTGCCGAAACCTGCGAAACTCATCACAGTGTAAAAAGAAGACACTGCGACAAGTATCAAGCCTGTGACCACCCATCTGAAAGATAGAATACTGCTCCATCTGTATCTGAAAAAGATATAGAGAGTATTCATATAAAAGAATACTAATATGACTAAAAATATCTGGAAGGCAACCTTCCCGAAGTATTGATGTCCTCCTGTGAGTCCGTATTCTAAAGACGGCCAGATGGTTAACAGAATAAAAAGAAATTGTAATATTCTTCCTGGGATGTTTCTGGGTGCCTGAAAGATTCCGATCGTAAATTCATAAAATAGAATGGGAAGGAATGCTCCCAGGGAATATCCGAAAATGACCCAAGTCCAAGGAGAGTCCACTACGTATTGGAACCAACCTTCATACGCGGGATACCAGATAGCTAAAGATAAGTTTAGAAGAGAGAAGGAAAGATTAAATTTATCTTGGGGCCTTCTTATATAAATGAACGCAAAAAAGAAGAATGAAAAAAACTCCAAAGAGCTAAATAATAATACTCGAAGCGCTTTTACCAGATAGACGGTTTGGATTTCCGAAAAGCTACCCACTATCGGATTTTCCATCATGTTTCTGGGGCCGTTAAAAGGGAATAACTGTAAGGCCAGAGTCACTTCTTCATTTTGGAATGGAATAACTACGATCCTGGGTTTGGAAGAATCTTCCGATTCTCCCGGTATAATCAGTTGCTCTTTGCCTTCCGATTTTACTCCCAGATAACATCCGGACGGACAAAAAGGTACATAAGCAGAAAGTAATATATCCAGATCGTTTTTGCTTCTTTTTACGGAATGAAAGAATACAAAAGAGGAATCTTTTTGTTTGGGATTATAATTCGAGATATTAGAAGGCGCAGCTAAGAAGGATTCTATTTTGTAAGAATCTTGGCCGGAAGGGTTTTCGGAATTTTGCCCTGGCAAAACAGGGAAATGTCCATGGAAAAAATTACCAGGAGGGATTTCGGAAAACGCCCAGTTAGAAATTATATAAGGACTTTTTTCTTGTTCCCAATTTGTAGATGGAGTTTCTATTCCTGTGATTGGAGAAGGCTCTGTAGGTCCACATTGTCCCAGTAGGAGGACCAACAAGAGAGAAACGATAGGTTTCTTTGGATTTTTTGTTTTCATTTCGCATAACCATTTTTGGCTTCTTACGTATTTGTTTATAAGAGCACTGTCAGTTGTATAGCTTTTTAACCTGCGTCTTTTGCACAACGAAACCCAAAATGGTGGTATTCCGGGTAATTTTGAGGGACATGGGCTCTCCTTTTGGAACCTCTTGCATAACTTGCGGGCCACCACCAGGATCCACCTTTTAAGGTTTTTTTATCAAAACCGGGACAACTATCTTCTCCTTCGCAGGGACCTTTGGGATCTTTTCCGCTGCAGGCTTCTCCACAAACTTTGTAATTTTCGGAGTACCAATCCTGGACCCATTCCCAGGAATTTCCGGCCATATCAAAAAGCCCATATACTCCGGCAGGTCTACTTCCTACCGGAGCCGTGGGCATTAAATTCGGAGGATTGATTTTTTTATAAACACAACCTTTTCGCTCATCTTCTTCGATGACGGCTAACTTACAGTTTGCGGGTCTGTTGCCCCAGGGAAATAAATTCCCTTTCGGACCTCTCGCTGCCTTCTCCCATTCCGCTTCCGTTGGAAGTCTTTTGCCCAACCATTCACAGTATTCTTTTGCAGTATACCAACTGACTCCGAGCACAGGTTGTTTGGGTTTTAAATACAGATCGCCGTAAGCCGGGCCAATATAATCGCAGGTCCCATTATATAGGCAATCTTTGCAGGAACCTTCTTCTATACATTTGCTGAAGTCCTCATTTGTGACTTCGTAAAGATCTATGAAGAAGTCGCTGAGATAAATTTTTTGTTCCGGGGCCTCGTCAGGATCATGTGTATTACTTCCTCGGATAAAATATCCTTCCGGAATACATTGCATTCCTTTGATCTTTTTTCCGTAGCAGGGTTTGCTCGGATCTGGAGATCCAAGCACATGAGGAGCGACCAAAAAGATTATGGATAAAAATAGAATGATAAAATGGATCGGACGAAAGGAATATGAGTTCATCAAACCTGGAAGAGTCCTTTCCCAAGAGGATTCGCCCAGGCGCATTCTTATGCAAGAGAAATTTTTAGAGAATAAAAAGTGGAACGCTGCAAGAAGAGAAATCTAGATTTCCCTGCTCTGTAGAATTATTTCCATTAGAATCAGTCACCGTATACACATAATATCCTGATCCACTTGAGAAGGAGATGGATCCGGTACCTGTCAGATCTCCGCTCAGGGTGAAGGATACTTTTCCCGATCTAGGAAGGCAATCCACGTATTTCCATTTTACCGGTTCATCTACCGAAACAGTTAATGTGAAATTTTTTTCCAAATGGACTACTTGTAAAGAACCGGCACTCCATAAACGGTACCAGGATAAAGGATTAGAGTCGCTTCTATCCGCACCGTACTGCAAAGAACTCAAGGAAGAAACCTGGTGAGAAAAAATCAGATCCGTTCCTGAATAACCTTCTCTCAAAACGGAAACATCTTGGGAATATGAGGAAATTCCAGGAGAAGCTCCAGTAAGAATATTATTCCATGTTAAAGAATAGGCCTGGTTAGTGGTTGGAGTTCCAGCGGCGTACGAAAGTGGTGCGCCTGTTCCAGTAGCCTTTATGGAAATTCCTTGGGATGAATTTTGGATCGTACGATTTACTCCAATTTTCAAGTTCGTACCGTTTTGTACGAAAGGAGAAGAAGCGGAAAGATTACTCCAAATGTTTTCAGTCAACCCATCGATAGTCCAATTGCTGAAAGGCAAAAATTTACAATTCCCGAATTCTTTAGAAACTAAGAAAGAAGAAGAAGGATCGTTCCCATTCAGAATATAATCCAAGAAGTCATACGCGTTTGCATCAGTAGAAGATACTTGTCTAGAATAATTTCCGCCTCCCCAACAACTAAATGAGAAATTATAGGCTTCTAATTCTCCGAAATCAGGTCCTTTATTCCAAATTCGATGTCCTAGGGCACTGATCCTTTCCGGCCAACTGATACGATTTCCTCGGATAGCAACCGATGCGCCTTCTCCGCTTAAACCTTCCATAGAACCTGATATAGGATCCATAGCCGAGGTCAAAGCCTCCGCAACCTGATCCCTGTTTGTGAGTAAGGATAACGCGACTAAATCATTTGTTTTGGAACTTTTATCTTCTTGAGAGCAATAAAAAAGGAAAAATACCGAGATAAGGACGGATAGAAATACGCGTAAATAGGGGAGGAAACGATTCGAAAACATAAAGAATACTCTGAGAAAACTAGTAAAAACCGGGCTTCTCTTATAATTAACCTATAAGACTACATGTTTTTGCGTAAAACCTTATTTCTTTCCCGTAAAATCATGGTTTTTTGAGCAAAAAAATTGGTTCGAAGAATAGTTTGCTTGCTAGGTTCCAAAGAAGACTAAATATAACCGATTTCAATAGAAACGTTAAGGGGTTAATCAAAAATGAAAAAATCACTCGTTTTGTTTGTCGTTTTGGCGGCGTTTTTAGTGGGTGAATCCACATTTGCTGACGCGCTTCCAGTAGTCGGAAAATGGAAAACCATTGATGACGAAGACGGTAAAGAAAAGTCCGTAGTAGAGATCTACGAGGCTGGCGGCAAAATTTACGGAAAAATCGCTAGCTTAAGAGATCCTTTGGATAAAGATGGCAAGCCGAAAATTTGTACCAAGTGTGAAGGTGCAGATAAAGACAAACCGGTTATTGGACTTGTTATCATCAAAGGTTTAAGCCTAGACGATGACGAATATACCGGAGGAACCATCATGGATCCTAATAACGGTAAAATATATAAATGTAAATTAAAAGCCACTGATGGTGGTGCTAAATTGAGCGTTAGAGGGTTCATCGGTTTCTCATTGATCGGTAGAACTCAGACTTGGCTTAAAAAATAAAATTCCAAGTGGCGGGGAGAGTTCTCCCCGTTTTATTTCTATTTTAACGAGGTGATTTTGTGAAGAGAATCAACGTAATATTCTTATTCGCTTTATTCTTTGCGGGAGCATTTAGTCTTTCCGCCGATCCTGCTCCAGTTACAGGAGTTTGGAGAACATTTAATGACGCAGGAACCAAGGAAGAATCTACAGTTGAGATCTATGAGAAGGACGGAAAAATTTTCGGAAAAATCCTGAGCCTTATTGATCCGAACGATAAGGATGGAAAACCTGCTCGTTGTACCGAATGTGATGGACCTGAAAAAGATAAACCAATCTTAGGAATGGTAATCATTAAAGGGTTATCGGCTGATGGAGACAAATGGACGGGCGGACGTATCTTAGATCCAAATGATGGAACTTGGTACAAATGTAGTCTGAAAGCAACCGAGGGTGGAAAAAAATTAGAAGTCCGCGGTTATATAGGATTCTCCTTGATAGGCCGTTCTCAATTCTGGCAGAAAAAATAATTTAAAGATCATTACCGATTCGGGAAAGGGTTTCAGCCTTTTTCCCGAACGGAACAATAAATATTCCTTCTATTACTGAATCTTTCTTTTCTTTCCGATTCCCTTCCAGAAAATTACTACTGTGACGGGCTTCTTTCGGGTCTCTCTACTCGGCTTATTTTTTTATTCATATCTAGTTTCCTGTTCTATACTTAGGGAAACCATTCCTTCTAGGCCGTTAAACGACGGCTCGATTTCTGTTCTTCTAAAAATAGATAAAAACGCAAGGGAAGAATTTGAGAAGGCAACTTCTTGGGAAGTTCCTTATACATTTATAGAGAAGGATCATAGTTATGCGGTGATACCTAGGGAAAAACTAAAAGTTTATGGTTTTCCTAAAGAAGGGATCAATATCGCAAAGGGAATGCCTTTCAAATACTATTCCGGAAATTACCAGGATTCTTTATCGGAGTCTATTTTTGCTTTAGCCGATATCAAGAAAGGTTATAAGGATAATATATTAAATTCTCATTATTTATATTGGGTACATCGCCTTTTTCCTAAACATACTGAGCACAAGATCATCGGAAAATCGAGCAGAGGAAGAGAGATCCCAGCAATCTTACTCACGGATATTGCCATTCCGGACGAAGATAAAATTTCCGTTCTATTTAACTGCGCTCATCATTCTAATGAAGTAGTTTCTGTGGAACATTGTTATGATGTGATCTATGAACTTCTGGCACATAAGAAGAAGTATGGTGATTTGTTTGCGAAGTTGAAGATATGGATAGTTCCGATCGTGAACCCTGACGGCTCCAGAATATTCTGGCATGAGAATATGTCTATGGGAAGAAAGAATGGATATCCTGGTTGGGGACAGATTTCCGAAAAAGATAATCCGGGGGTGGATATCAATCGGAACTATCCATTTTTTTGGGGAAAAACAAAATCGAACCAAACTTCTTCTTTGTCCAATAGTGTATTTTTTAGAGGGCCTTATCCAGGATCTGAACCTGAAACTCAAGCGATGATGAATTTAGCGGAAAAGGAAAGGTTTGCCGCTTCTATCAGCTATCACGCCTTTGCGAATTGTATTTTAGTTCCTTATACGATAGACGGAACTTCTAATCCGGAGCCGGACTTCGCTTGGAATTTGGGTAAGAAGATTGCGTCTTCCATAGAAAGTAAAAATCCAAATCATAATTTCAGCGCCAAAAAAAATATCTACGGTGTGGATGGAGTCGACCAAGATTATTATTTCTTTAAATACGGAACTCTTGCATATTTAATAGAATCTTCTCATTTAAATCCTCCTTACTCCGATGTTCCTAAAATTGTAGAGTCTTTAAGGCCGGCTTGGACGATCCTTTTGGAAGAAATTGCTGATGGAAGTAAACTTTACTTTAAGATCAAAGACGAACATGGGACTCCATTAGTAGCGAATATCAAATATGAAAAAATACTTTTTTATCATGGAGAAGTTCGAACCTCTCGCAAGGAAGATGGAATGTTCTTCCAATCTTTTCCAGGGATCAGAGGTATTAAATTGAAAGTCGAAAAAGAAGGATACGAAACAGTTAACTGGGAAGGAACCACTTGGAGATCCTGGAAAGCGGTTGATATCGTCTTAAGGAAGAAAGCGGCTGCCCAATAAGATCATGAACAGATATAAAAACGAGGCCGCCTTAATCTTTTGTACCTTGATCTGGGGTGGAACCTTCTCCGCTACGAAACTAAGTTTGGTTTCCATTTCTTCCTGTTTATTTATAGGGATCCGATTTGCGATCGCGACATTTGTTTTTGTAATTTATATTCTTCTTAAAAACCGAAAGAACCCGGTATCGTATCCAGATTGGAAGACAAACAAGTATTTATATTTTTTGGCGTTTCTATTGGGCTTTTGGATGTTTCTTGGATTTGCATTCGAGACAGTCGGTTTAAAATATACTACCGCAACTAAGTCCGGATTTTTGACCGGGACCTTGGTTGTTATCACTCCTATTTTACAGACTTTATTTCTAAAACGTATGCCCAGCTCGGGAAATCTCCTGGGAGTGATCGTTGTAATGTTCGGCTTATTCTTCCTTTCCGCTGAGTCGGTAGGAGAAGATCATAAATTAGTAATATCCTATCATTTGGGCGATGTGCTTACTTTGGGGGGAGCGTTTTTCTTTTCCTTATACATTATCTATGTGGATAAGGCAAGTAAGTCCTGTCCTCTGGATATTCTTCTTTTATCCCAAACATTGGTGACTAGTGTATTCGCTTTTCTTTTGGCATTCATCTTACATTGGACTGAATTCGAACCTTTGTTTATCAAAATGGATTTCAGAGTAATGCCTGCGTTATTTTACAATGGTTTGATCTCTTCAGTAGGAACCACATTCTTGCAAACAAAGTACCAAAAGGGAATTTCTCCTACGAGAGCAGGACTTATTTTTTCTTTGGAGCCTGTCTTCTCCGCTATTCTTGCCTATTTTACTTTGGAAGAAAGATTGGATGCGACCGGCTTGATTGGATGCAGTTTGGTGCTCACAGGTGTTTTGTTAGCCGAACTATTAGGTAGGGAAAAGAAATTTTAAAGTTTGTTTTGTTCTTGGATAGGATTTTCAGAATTCAAATCCTGAGAGGGGATCTGGATTTTTGCCTTGATAGCTGCTTCCCTGATTTTCGGATCCAATCTGAAAAGTTTTTTGATTGCGATGTCCTGCCAGTAACGAGATCGATTTTCTTTGATAAATCTTTTTAGAAAATGGATCTCTGCTCCTTTTGGGCTTACTTCTTCTTTACCGTAAAATTTATTTTTGAAATCGGAAATAAGAGCCGGATTTTCGTTTAGATAAGTATCCAGATTGGTTAGAACATAAGTGCCT
Organism: Leptospira neocaledonica; assembly: GCF_002812205.1. Lineage (NCBI taxonomy): Bacteria > Pseudomonadati > Spirochaetota > Leptospiria > Leptospirales > Leptospiraceae > Leptospira > Leptospira neocaledonica. The sequence continues at coordinate 7,114 of NZ_NPEA01000004.1, read as the reverse complement.
GTATAAGGACCGCCGAATGATAAATTTATTCCTTTCGGATGTGCGATAAAATTTCCTATAAATCGAATCTCTAATCCTCCTGGATTGGAAAAAGAAAATTTAGATTTTTCTAATGGATCATATTCAATCGGAATAGAGCTGGTATGAAGCACGGTATAAGTATGTGTTTGGACATGCCCATATTTGTTTACTGTTGTATATGTCTGAGTGGTTGTATAAGAATAAGACGCGCTATCCAAAACCAGAGACTGGTTTTGGGGGAGTCTAGTAACTACGAAATATTTAGGGACTCCATTTTCCGATTTACCTAATTGTAATTTTTGGACCCAGAGAAATCTGTAATTTCCATCCCCTTCCATTTCTTTGCCTCGATCCTCTAAGTTGATCTTTTGGCCTGAGATAGAAGAAAGGTTTGTTTCTTTCGGAATGGATTCTTCTAAACCTGTGAATATCCCATTTGAGATACCTCCCTTTGCTACAATCAACCCGAAGGCTACTAAACCTTCTTGTCCAGGACTAGGTTCTTCTAAAACTGGAAATGTTTTTAAGCAACCAAGGCTGAAGAAGGATAAATTTAGTATAAGTAAAGAAGTGATTCTCCAATCCATTGTTCCCATCTTAAATGATAGCATTACTTATTCAATCCGTTTTGTTAGTTGACTCTGGTAGGTTTGAAAGAAGGAATATTCTCCTATATATTACATGAAGCGAAACATTCAGGCAAAATTTTATTTCTTATTTTTGATCAGTCTTTTATTTCCCATCTCTAATTTCGCTTCCCCCATAAAGGCAGATCTGGATGAGGATGTGTTAAAAGAGATCCGAGATCATTACGATTCCGGACAAAAAGCAAATAAGTTCGATAGAGACTTAGGTGTTCCTAAAAGTAATAAGGCCAGGTTTTTTTCCATACAGCCCGGGGGAAGTTACGATTTTATTTCCGACTTGGATATAAGTGGAAGAGGGAGATCCGCAGCAATGACGACGGAGTCTCAAAGGCCGAATTTCTTTTTTGATATTCGTAGTAAGGACTTAAAGATCAACGAAGCTTTCGGAGTTCAACTTTTGTTCCATTCTGCCAGAAAAGAATTTGATAAACAATCTTATTCTGTGCCGGCTCCGGATGCAGGCTCTTCTTCGGATTCGAGTTCCTCTTCTTCTAGTAGTAATAGCTCTGGAAAGAATGATAAAAATTCAGTCACTGCAGATTTAGGAACAAACGTTAAAGTAGATTATAATTATATAATACCGACATTCTATTGGGGGAATCCGGAAGTAGATGGATTTCGTATGGGTCTCGGTTTTGGTTTAGCAGACATGAGAATGAGAGGTAATGTCGACTTTAGAGATCCGGGAGAAACAATCGGAAAAATGTACGGTGCAATGGGTGATAGAGACACATTTCTGAACACTTTGAGTTTTTTACAATTGAGTTCCGGTTTGGTGGATTTAAGGCGAGGAGATCCAATCTTCAATTATCTTTTGGTAAATTTAAGCCAAGGTAACAATTTGGAATTCATGGGAGCATATCTCGCCAGCCAAGGGACTCATTTTTCTACGGATCTAATATCACTTTTAGTTTATGCGAATTTGCAGGATAAATACAATCCTCTGGAATTATTAGCTTTGAGCGCATTATCTAGGACTAGCATTAATGCAAAAGACAAACAAGTTTTTGCATACATGATCTATGTAGAAACTCCCAAATTCGGGTTCGTAAAAGCAAGGCTAAGTTGGCATGGACCGTTGTTCAAGGATTCAGGATATACGATCCACATGAGTACTCTTGAACTCGCATTAATGGTCCCAATTGACTTTTAATTCTTCTAAATTAGATCTGCATAATATCCCTGCTTGACACTCGGTCGATTTGAAACGATTTTAGCCTAAAAACTAAAACCGCCTAACCGAGGAATAATGAATAGAAATTTGGAACTGGAGCGCCAAGGGGAAGTTGCTGCAAACTATCTGCGAATTTTTTTAACCATAGTTTTCATTTTCGGAACCGCATTCGGGTTAGTTTGGAAAAGTGGGATTCAGGCTGTTTTAGGTTATTATATAGGCGGGATCGTAGCTTATTCCTTTATTATCTTCTTTTCCATTTCTGTAATGAAGTTTTTCGGCTATAGACCTTGGCTGAAATACGCTACAGTCTTCATGGAGTTTATCGGTTACGCGATCGTACAGGCAGGATATTTTGGAACCGAGGATCAATGGAAACCGAATGGGATCTTGAGCCCTGCCAACTACGGGATTTACTTTTTAATTTTAGCGGGAACCATTTTTAGGTTCAATCCTAGATTCACTTTTATTACTTCTACAGTTTTGGCGGTTCAATTCACTGCAATGTCAATGGCACTAACGATTCTGAATCCTCAACTCCTTACGATGGGTTACGAAGGAATGATCCGATTAAGATCCCCACTTGTAATTTTAATGGGAGTATTCTTATTCGCGTTCGGAGTTACAATCTCTTATGCAACCAAGTTCGTAAGAAGATTAGTAGAAGAAGCACAAAATGCAGAAGAAAGAGCAATCCGAAATTATACCTCCGCCAAGGAAATCTTGCAAAGTTCCGAAATGGTTGCGGAAGAACTTCGCAAATCCTTAATAGATGTGGAGGAAGTGGCCAAGGCGAACGAGGATAGTAGCCGTGACCTAGCAAGTATGGTAGAAGAAACATCAGCCACTCTGGAAGAAATGGGGGCTAATATAGAATCTATCGCACAGATGGCGGAACAACAGGACGAGTTCGGGGATGATACTTCTACTTCTATCGATAAATGGAAAGATCAGATGGTTCGAGTATTCGAGGCAGTATCTTTTGCTAGAAGTTTGGGAGAAGGTTCGGCAGCTACTGCGATAGAAGGCGAGGGCACAGTCAGAATCGCGTTAGACGTGTTTTCTCAATTTAAGGGGACCGTCCAGGAAGTGAGTAAAATTTTGGGAGTGATCCAGGACCTTGCAGGAAAAACAAATTTACTTTCTTTGAATGCAGCCATAGAAGCAGCAAGAGCAGGAGAAGCAGGAAAAGGATTTTCTGTTGTAGCGGAAGAAGTAAGTAAACTCGCGGATTCTTCTTCCAGAAATGCAAAAGAGATCGTAAAACAGATCGGCGCCTTGGGAGAAGCTTCGGATACAAGTTCTGAAAAATTCGGAGAATTGGTTCAAGCTTTTCGTGAATTGACTTCCGGGATTGGTTCTATTGGAGAAGCGCTTGCGCAAGTGGGCGATTCTGTAGACAGACAGAAAAGCCTTTCTACGGAAGTGGAAGATAAGAATAAGCAGATCCGCGATCTTTCCAAAGAAATGAAAAATTCTACATTAGAACAATCGAATGGAGCTAAACAAATCTTGAATGGGATTGAATATCTGAGTAAAAGGTCGATGGAAATGTCCGAGATCACGGAAAAACTCAGGACTAGTTTAGAAAGACTAAAGGGTACTTCTCAGTCTTTAACAAAAACCTTGGAAGCAACTAAGTTAGAGTAAGGGTAAATATAGATAAAACGGATATTTCATACGCCCTTCGATTAGAAGGAACGTATGAAGTTAAAAAATCCGCTTATTAGTTTGGAGCGGTCATCCCAGTAGAGATCGCGATCCGGTTCCAGGAATTGATTGTATTAATCACAACGATCAAGGCGATAAATTCCTTTTCTTCAAAATGAGCTCGAACCTTTGTATACAGATCATCCGAAACTCCATGTTCTGAAATTTTAGTCACATATTCTGTTAGTTCCAAAGCAGCTCTTTCCTTTTCGGAATAATATGGAGCTTCTCTCCAAGCGTTTAAAAGATAGATCCTTCTTTCTTCTTCTCCTAATTTTCTGGCATCCACAGTGTGCATATTAATACAAAAAGCGCAGCCATTGATCTGAGAGGCTCTGATCTTGATTAGCTCGTAAAGTTTTGTTTCAATTCCTGAGTTCTTCGCAAAGTTTTCCATCTCCATCATTTTTTCCAAAACTTGGGGATATACTTTGGCGTAATTGAATCTTGTGTTCATTTGTTTCCTCTTTTAAAAGAAAGACGCTCGAAGAGGGAGGTTGTGACAGTGTGTTGGGAATTTTTTTAAAAGGGCCCCACCCTCATTGGGTGGGGGCCGGTCGGTGGTACCAGAGACAACAGCAAAACTCCCTTAGCACAGTTTCCTAATCTTCACAACTAAATTTCGCACGCTCAACTCATGTTGGAATTCCAACATGCGCACGAAGAAGAAATGGGCGATCCTCCCGCGATGCGGGAGTCGCGCTGCTACGTGTTCTCGCATTCGCGCTCATCCTGGCTTCGCCAGGACTAAAGCACTTCGCATCGCTATCGCATTACTTCCCCGTGTCTTAAAGTTACTTTCTGAAGACGAAATCGGTTTTGATTTTTCCTTTACTAAGTAGATTTGAGTTTTCCACTTATATTTTATTTTACGATCTTATCGTTTGTATTCAGGAGTATGAATGGTCTCTTTTGACAAGATTCAAAAACGAGCGGCTAAAAGAAAAGGTGGGGAGAAAGCCCTGCAATCCCTTCTTCCCAAAGTAAGTCCAAAGAGCAAACTCGGTCGTCTCCCTGATGATCGAATACTTAGTGAAATGGCTAAGCGGGTCTTCTCCGCAGGCTTTGTCTGGAAGGTTGTGGAAAATAAATGGCCAGGATTTGAAGAAGTTTTCCTGGGATTCGATCCCGCAAAATTACTCAAGCAGCCGAATCGATTTTGGGACGCCTTAGAATTGAACGAAAAAATTATACGTAATGCGCAAAAGATTTCATCAGTAAGAAAGAATGCGCAGTTTGTCGTCGATATTGCTCGAGAACACGGTAGTTTCGGAAAATTTCTAGCGGATTGGCCAATCCAGGACCAGATCGGACTTCTGGATTTTCTTTCTAAACACGGCTCCAGATTAGGCGGCAACACAGGCCAATACTTCTTACGTTTTATCGGAAGGGATTCCTTTATTCTATCTTCCGATGTGATATTATGTTTACGTGATATAGGACTTTCCTTGTCTTCGACTGGAAAATCCAAAAAAGATCTGTCGGCAATCCAGGAACAATTTAATGTTTGGGCCGAGGAAACCGGCTTATCCTATACTCACCTATCTCGTATTTGCGCGTTTTCAATCGGCGAAAATTATTCGGCAGAACCTGAAGAGTATTAATATGAGAAAGCCATCCCTTTAGGAGAATCCCTGTGAGGTGATATTTCCTTTTAGTATTTCTACTAAGAAATGAAAGAAATCCTAGTAGAAGCCGATCTTGTTCCCTAAACCCACCCATGTTAGAATCCCGGTTGGTTGAAACTAAAAAAGTTTTTTACCATATTCTTCAGGAATCTATATATGAAAATTTACGCTCTCGGGTTACTTCTCCCTCTTATAATATTCACGAATTGTGATGGCTCATCAGATGATCAGAATGCTGTTCTTGCGTTGTTATTAAACAAAAAATGTATCAGCCTTCCGAAGGACATCACTGTATTAGATTCAGGTGGAAATCCTATTGTAGACTTTGACTGTTCAGTATCAGGTAAGGCTTATATTTGCAGCGGAGACAACGTAATCCAAACCAGAACCTATTCTTCTATCGAAGGAGCATTATTGGGAGTCGTAAACCCTCCTGCAGGCAATCAAGGTTTCGGATTTTTTCCTTCTCAAAGAGGGTTATTTAGAAATAAGTCGGTAAGCGCTTCCGACCAGACTAACATATTATATGATTTTACTTACACGTATGATTTTTCTCACCGCCTAGTGTCTGCATTCAATGCAACTAACTCTAATGATCGAGTTTATGGAGATTATGACTCAAACGGATTTCCTTTAGACGTAGATGGAGTCAGTGCGACCTATTCGTATGGACCAGAAGGTAAGCGCCCGGGTAATATAACAGTCGGCGGTACTAGTATCCTTTTCGATTCAAAAGGATGGGCCATTGGACTCGAGGACGGAGATTCCTATGGTTTTGTAAATACCGGGTCCTTACAGATTTGCGATTGATCTTAAACGTTGGGCGATCCTCCCGCTTCGCGGGAGTCCGCGCTGCTACGGGCTACGCTGTCGCTCCGGTCGCATTCGCGACTTCCCCTTCGCATCGCTATCGCATTACTGAATTCTAATGCTTCACTAATAATCTAAAACTGTTTAAAAACAAAAATTCATATATTGGAGAACCCATATAAATGAAAAATCGCATCCTATTTTCCCTCCTGTTCTTGCTTTTAACTTTTCACTTGAATTGCGGAGAAGATTCTAAAAACGATTCCCTTGTTCTCGCCTTACTCGGCAGGAATTGTATGGCCGTACCAAAAACAGTCAGAAAGCATGATGGTGTTTCGACTATTAGTACGTATCAATGTTCTACTTCCGGATTAGTATACACCTGTTCTGCATCCGGAGTTTCTTATGTAAGGACTTATGCGTCTGCAAAAGCCGCTAAATTAGGTTTAATCGATCCGCCAGAGTCTCCTGTACCGGTTTCTCAAAGGGGTTTAAAAAGTTATAAACTGATAACGCCAGCCAACACTGTGGGACAACATTATACATATACTTATGATTCATCCCAAAGGTTATTATCTAGGAAAAACGAAATGAGCTCAAGTACGGAATCGTATAACGATTATGATACGAATGGATTCCCGGAGAACAGTGGTGCTTATGGTTATAATTATGCCAGTGGTGGAACCCGTCCCATCGGGATAGCAAATGGAGGATATACATTAGAATATGATTCCAATGGCTGGGTTATCCTAGAAGACAATGGTGGTGATCGATTTTACGAAAATACAGGTACATTAGAAATATGTGATTGAGTGCCTGGATATCGGCATTTTTCGCAGTGCAAACAAGATTCTTTTTTCCGGTTCTTCTCCGATTTTCCTGTGAAAAATTGGATCGATTATCTGCGTTTTTCCTTGACCGGTCGCATCAATTCTCTACATTGGTTTTTACGGCCTTTTCCGCATGGGAAATCGCCGGCAAAGCCAAACGAGTCAAAAAGACGGAAGTCCTCTTCCCTCAAAAACAAAAACTCGCTGAGGCAAATAATCAGTTCTTTTACAACGAATATAACTGCGAATGAGAAATTAAAATTTTTTATTAGCTGAGATTAGATTATGGTGATG